>NZ_JAGIQL010000073.1 GCF_017813245.1 Streptomyces montanisoli | reverse complement strand
AAGTGAGATACAACATACATCGGACACAGGAGTTCAAACGAGAGCTCATCCGATCAGGGGAGCGCACCCCGCGCCGTGCGGCGGGGGAGTGCGCCGTCAGCCCCGCTCGGCCGCCGTCTGCGCCATCGGCAGGGGCTGGGTCGCCTCGGGAGCGGCTCCGGGCGCCTCGTCTCGCGGCGTGTCGGAGCCGCTGACCGCGAGCTTGACGAGCAGCACGGCGATCGGGACGAGCAGCGCGAGGGTGACGGGACCCGTGCCCCAGCCGAGACCGCCGCGGCCCGGACTCACGCCCATCCAGTCGGCGAACGACGCCCCGAGCGGGCGGGTGAGGATGTACGCCCACCAGAAGGCGGCCACGGCGTTCAGGCCGAGGAAGCGGTAGGCGAGCGCGGGCATCAGGATGAGCGCCGTGAACAGGAGGCCCGCGGTGAGGTAGCCGAGGTGCAGGCTGCCCGCGGTGAGGTCGCCCGCGGCCGTGCCGAGTGCGAAGGTCGCGAGCACCGTGGCCCAGTAGAAGCGCTCGCGGCGCCGGGTCCTGACGCTGTGGATGGACAGCGTGGACTCCGACGCGTACCAGGCCGCCAGGATGCCCGCCAGGATCAGGGCGAACGCCACCGTCGAGACGCTGTACGGGATCCCGGCGACCACGTGCACCACATCGGCTGCCATGGTGCCGAACACGCTCACCATCACGATCGCGAGCCAGTAGTTCCACACGCGGTAGCGCGGCGCCCGCAGCTGGAGCCAGAGCATCGCCCCGAGCCCCACTGCGCCGATGCCGCCCGCCACGATCGGGCCGAGCGTCTTCGCCAGGTAGTCGGACGCCGTCTCGCCCATCCCCGTGGTCAGGATCTTGACCACCCAGAACGTGGCTGCCACGGTGGGCACCTTGATCCCCAGGGACCTGGCCGCGTGCGCCGCGGTACGGGTCCGCTTCCCGCGGCCCCGCTCCGGCCCGGTCCTCGCGCCGCCCGGTTGCATCGTCATCAAATCTCACCGTTCCGGCGCCAGGGCGCCGTCCTGTACGGGGGTCGTCTATCGTCTACAGGACTGTAGACGATGAGGGAGACGGGCGAACCGGCCCTTCCGTTCCGGCTGCTAAGGTCCTAGCTCACTGCTGTTCTACATCTTGTAGTAACAATCGGAGGACTGTCCGCCATGCCTCGTTCCTGCGTTCCGCGGCGCGTCACGGTCATCTCGGCGAGCGTGGGCGCGGGCCACGACGGCGCGGCGGCCGAGCTGGCCTCCCGCCTCGAGGCGGCCGGATTCGCGGTCGACCGGTACGACTTCGTCGACCTGCTGCCCTGCGGCCTCGGACGGCTCCTGTCGGGCGCCTACCACCGCCTGCTGACGCTGGCGCCCGCCGTCTACCAGCGGGTCTACGCGTCGATGGGCCGCACCGGCAGGCCGGGCCCCGCGCTCCGGCTGCTGCTGCGCGGCGCCAGGCGGCGCACCCGCCGCACCGTCGGGCCCGCCACCGTGGCCGCCGTCGCCACTTACCCCGGGGCCGGCCAGGTGCTCGGCGCGCTGCGCCGGCGCGGCCGGCTCGACGTGCCCGTGCTCACCTACCTGACCGACTTCTCCGTGCACCCGCTCTGGGTCGCCAGGGGCGTCGACGTGCACCTCGCCGCACACGCCGTGCCGGCGGGCCAGGCGCGGTCGCTCGGCGCCCAGGGCGTCCTCGTCTCCGGGCCCGTCACGAACAAGGCCTTCCACCCGGTCGACGAGGCCGAACGGCGCGCCGCACGCGAGCGGTTGGGGCTGCCTGCCGACAGGACGCTGGCGCTCCTCGTGGCGGGCTCCTGGGGCGTGGGAGCCGTGCGCAGCGCGGCACGCGAGATACGCGCGGGCGGGGCCGCGGTGCCCGTGGTGGTGTGCGGCGCCAACAAATCGCTGCTCAGGCACCTGCGCGCCGACGGCTTCGCCCACGTGCGGGGCTGGGAGAGCGACATGCCGGGGCTGATGCGCGCCTGTGACGTCCTCGTGCAGAACGCGGGCGGGCTGACGTCGCTCGAGGCGTTCGCGACCGGCCTGCCCGTGATGAGCTACCGCTGCATACCCGGCCACGGCCGGACGAACGCGGCGGCGCTCGACGAGGCCGGCCTCGCGTCCTGGGTGCGCGACCCCGGCCAACTCGCCACCGCCATAACGGAGCTGGCCACCGGGGCCGAGGGCGAGCGGCAGCGCGCCCAGGGCCTGGCGCTCTTCCCGCGCGGGACGGGCCCCGCGGCCGTCATCGCCGCGGCCGCCGCCCGCGCGGACGGAAGGGGCTCCGCACCCGCGACGGTGCCGGGCGCGCGCGGCACCGGCGAACGAACGCCAGGCATACGGTCCTCGCGCGAATCCGCGGCGGGCGCGGCGAGTGGCGCGGGCGACCACGCGGCGCGGTCCGCGCGCCCGGTGGCGGCCCCGTTCGCGCCCCGCATGCGCAGCCGGAACGGCTCACCGCGGCCCGCGCTTCGTACGGCCGGCACGGCGGACGCTGCCCGGCGCAACCCCCTGCGCAACCCCGCCACCGCGATCGCCCTCGTGCTGACTCTCGGACTCGGCATCGGCGCGCCCGTACTGCACGCGTACGGAGCCGTGCCGGGAAGCATCTCGTCGGCCGCACACCACTTCATCGAGGAGCACGAACTGTGAGGACCCCGCTGGGCGGCGCCGCCGCCACCGCGCTGGCGGCGCTGCACACCGCACCGGTCGTGTCCACCTTCGGGCCGCTGCGCAACCGCGCCATGCCCCGCCTCGCCGGACGCGGCAGCCCCGACCATGTGGCGCTGACCTTCGACGACGGCCCCGACCCGCTGTCCACACCGCACTTCCTGCGCCTTCTCGACCGCGAGTGCGTACGGGCGACGTTCTTCCTCCTCGGCTCGATGCTCGTACGCTCCCCCGGGCTCGCGAAGGAGATCGCTGCCGCGGGCCACGAGGTGGCCGTGCACGGCTACGTCCACCGCCCGCTCGCCCTGCGCGGCCCGCGGGCCACCTGGGACGACCTCGCGCGTGCCCGCGACCTCGCGGCGGACGTGCTGGGCAGGCGGCCGACGCTGTTCCGGCCGCCGTACGGGGTGATGAACGCCTCCGCACACCTGGCATGCCGCTCGCTCGGGCTGCGGCCCGTCCTGTGGACGGCCTGGGGCGAGGACTGGCGGGCCCGCGCCACCCCGCTCAGCGTCCACGACACGGTCATGTCGTCCCTGCGCGGCGGCGGCACCGTCCTGCTGCACGACTCCGACTGCACGTCGTCCCCCGGCTCCTGGCGCACGACGCTCGACGCCCTGCCCCGGCTGCTCGACACCTGGCGGCAGCGCGGCTGGCGTATCGGGACGCTGAGCGAGCACGGCGAGCCCACACGCCTGCCGCGTGTGCCGTACTGAGACGAAACCCTCCTCGCGAGGCACCCGTACGGCGGCGGGACCCGTGCGACCGCGGCCGGGGCGCTTCTACACTGGGACCGTCCGTGCGACACGGATCTCTCCTCCCCGAGAGGGCAGGCCAGGTGAGCGGTCCCACCAGCGCGAGCCATGACGGCGGCGATGCCGTGCCCCTCGCCATGGCGGGTGTCGCGCTCCTCCTCGTGGACGGCGACGGGCTGGTGGCGGGGTGGGCGGCCGGCTCCGAGAACCTGCTCGGGCACGCCGTGGCGCGGGCACCGGGAAGACCCCTGACAGCGCTGGTCACCGCATCGGGGAGCAGCGGCCTGCCCGCCGCCGGGCCCGACGGCTCCCTCGGCCTGCTGACAGCCACGGCGAGCGACGGGAGCGCCCGCCCGCTCGCCGCGTGGCAGTGGCCGCTGCACGGAACAGCCGGTGGGATGCGGCTGATCGCGGCAGTCGAAGCCGGCACGGGAACCGCAACACCCGACGAGGAAGCGTCCCAGGTACTGGCACGGTTCTTCGGCCGTGCGCCCGTCGGCATCGCCATCACGGGACGCGACCTGCGCACCGTCTGGGCCAATCCCGCCATGGAGCGGATCGTCGGCACCCCGTCAGGGGCGAGCACCGGCGCGCGCCTCACGGAAGCGGCCGCGGCGCCTGGCGACGCCGCCGAGCCGATCGAGGCCCTGATGGCCGAGGTGCTGGAGACCGGACGGCCCGCACTCGACCGCGCGTACGTGCTGAGCGCCCCCTCCTGGCCCCGCCCGCGCCGGGCCTGCTCCACCTGCGTCTTCCGCCTCGACGACGCCTCCGGCCGGCCACTCGGCGTCTGCGCGATGGCCGTCGACACCACCGGGACATGGCGCTCGCGCGAGCGGCTCGAACTCCTGGGCGAGGCGGGTACGAACGCGGCCGGGACACTCGACGTCGGCGCCACGGCCCAGGCTCTCGCCGAGCTCTGCGTGCCGCGCCTCGCCGACAGCGTCGCCGTCGACCTGCTGGACGACCTGGATGACCTGAACGATCTCGGCGAGCCGGACGACCTGGGCGGGCGCGAGCGGCGAGGCGGCGCCGCGCCGGGAGCGTGCGTCACCCGGCGCGTGGGCCACCACGGGACGCCCCACGGCTGCGCGGCCGGGGACCCGCCCGTCAGCCACCGGGCCGGCACCCCGTACGCCAGGTGCGTGGCCGAGGGCGTGACCTACCTGGCGCCGTCCGCCGAAGCGGCGCCCGGCAGCTGGCTCCCGCTGACGACCGCCTGGCGCCTGCCGCCCGAGCCCGGCCCCGGCGACGACGAAGGCCCCGGCGCGCAGCGCACCTGCGGCGTCCTGCTCGTGCCGCTCCGCGCGGGCGGCGGCGCCATCGGCGTGGTCACCTTCGTGCGCGACCCGCGGGACCTGTTCGTGCCCGACGACCTCGCCACCGTCGAGGCCGTCGCCGAGCGGATCGCCACCCACGTCGGCAACGCGTGGCGCTTCGCCCGCGAGCACGGCACCGCGCTCGCCCTCCAGCGCGAGCTGCTCCCCGACGACCTGCCCGCGGTGAGCGCGCTCGACGTGACCTCGCGCTACGTGCCCGCCACGGCCGAAGGGGGAGTGGGCGGCGACTGGTTCGACATGATCCCCCTCTCGGGCGCCCGCTCGGCCCTCGTCGTCGGGGACGTCGTGGGGCACGGCGTCGGCGCGGCCGCTGCCATGGGCCGGTTCCGCACCGCCGTGCGCACGCTCGCCGCCATGGAACTCGCGCCCGAAGAGGTACTTGCGCGCCTGGACGACCTCGTCATCGGCTCGGGGACGACCTGGCCCGCCGCCGGGGACCCCGGCGTCGGCGCGTCCTGCCTGTACGCGGTCTACGACCCGGTGGACCGCACGTGCGTGGCGGCGCGCGCCGGGCACCCGCCCCTCGCCCTCGTCGCGCCCGACGGCACCGTCACCCTCCCCGACCTCCCGCCCGGGCCGCCGCTCGGCCTCGGCGGCCTGCCGTTCGCATCGGGCCGGTGCACGGTGCGGGACGGCAGCGTCCTCGCGCTGTTCACCGACGGCCTGCTCGGCGCGCACGGCCGCGACGCGCAGGCGGGGCTCGACGGGCTGCGCGCGGCCCTCGCCGCGCCCGCGCCCTCGCTCGACGCACTCGCCGCCTCCGTGCTCGACGCCCTCGTCGAGGGCGTACCGCGCGATGACGTTGCCCTGCTCCTCGCCCGGGCGCACGGGCTGCGCGGCGACCAGGTCGCCGACTGGACCTTCGCCCGCGACCCGGCCGCGGCCGCCGCCGCACGCACCGCGGCGACCGGGCAGCTGCACGACTGGGGCCTCGGTCACCTGGAGTTCACGGTCGAACTGGCGGTGAGCGAACTGGTCACCAACGCCGTGCGGCACGCGTCGGGGCAGGACGTGGGGCTGCGGATGATCCACGACACCGCCCTGGTGTGCGAGGTCGCCGACGGCGCGGCCACGGCGCCCCGGCCGCGCCACGCCCGCGCGACGGACGAGAGCGGCAGGGGACTCTTCCTGGTCGCCCAGGTGGCCCGCAGGTGGGGCACCCGCTTCACGCCCGAGGGCAAGGTCATCTGGGCGGAGTTCGACGAGGAGCCCGGCTGACCCGACCGGGCCTGCGCGGCCGCGGGCGCCGCTTCTCGTAGGGTCGCTTGTGACGACGGGTGCGGCGGCGCCACGCCACCGCCGCACCCGTTCCCCGCCGCCGCCCCCAGCGGCGGGGCCGCAGGCCGGAGGGACCGACAGTGAAGTACGGCATTTCCACCTTCATCACCGACCAGGGCATCGGCCCGGTCGCGCTGGGCAGGGCGCTGGAGGAGCGCGGGTTCGGCATGCTCCTCGTCGCGGAGCACTCGCACATCCCGGTGGAACGGCGTTCGCCCTGGCCCGGTGGCGGCGAGCTGCCCGGGAAGTACTACCGCACGCTCGACCCGTTCGTGGCACTGACCGCGGCCGCCGTGGCGACCGAGCACCTGCTCGTCGGCACCGGCGTCGCACTCGTCGGCCAGCGCGACCCGATCCACACCGCGAAGGAGGTCGCCTCCCTCGACCTGGTGTCCTGCGGCCGTGCGGTGTTCGGTGTCGGCGTCGGCTGGAACCGCGAGGAGATGGAGGACCACGGCACGGACCCGGCCACGCGCGGCCGGCTCGTGAACGAGAGGCTCGCCCTCATCCGCTCGCTGTGGACGGAGGAGACCACCGAGTTCCACGGCGAGTTCATCGACCTCGACCCCGTGTACTCCTGGCCCAAGCCGGTGCACAGGCCGCATCCGCCGATCTTCGTCGGCGGGGGCGAGCGCGCCTTCCCGCGCGTGGCGCGCTACGGCGACGCGTGGCTCGCGAACGGCGTGCCGCCCGAGGAACTCGGGCCGCAGATCGACCGGTTGCGCGAGGCCGCGGGCCGGGACGTGCCGGTGACCGTCTTCGACGCCTCGCACGACGAGGCCGATGTGGCCGCGTATGCCGAACTCGGCGTGGAGCGCCTGCTGTTCGCACTGGAAACGCAGCCGGAGGCCGAGACGTTGCGCGCGCTCGACGCCATGACCTCCGTGGTACCCGCGGAGCACTGACACCGACCCACCGCATCACTCGTGCGGGTACGGCAGATGCGTGGTGGTCGAGCGCCACAGCCGGACGGCGGTCGAAGGCCCGGGAGCCGCACGGTGCTTGCCGCGCCCCGAGTGGGTCCGCTGCTCCGGCACGGACAGCTGGGGCGCGAGGCCGGTGTAGTGGGCGAGGAAGGTCAGCACGTCGGCCTCCAGGGCGGACGACGCGGCGCCGTGCACCGCGAGGTGGTCGCGCCGCATCAGGATCGCGGGTCCTGTGGTCGCGTGCTGGAGCGCCGCGCACATCTTGCGCACGTGCTCGGCGCCCGTGTGGGCGTCCCCCGCCGCCCCGCACAGCAGTGTGGCCGGGTACCGGGTGCCGGGAACGACCTGGTGGTAGGGGGAGAGTTCGAGCAGGGCGGCCGTCTGGCGCGGCCCTGCGGCGGCGCCGTACTCCTGCGTCCAGGTGGCGCCCAGGCCGAAGCGGTCGTAGCGGATCATGTCCGTCAGCGGCCCGTTGACGGCCGCGGCCGAGTACAGGTCGGGCCTGCGGGTGACGGCGGCCGCGACGAGGAGCCCGCCGTTCGAGCCGCCGAACGCGGCGAGCCTGCTGCGGTCGGTCCAGCCCTCCCTGATCAGCCACTCCGCTGCCTCGTTGAGGTCGTCGGCGGCGCGCATCCTGCCGAGCGCGCCGGTGCCCGCCTCGTGCCACGCGCGGCCGCCCTCGCCACCGCCCCTGACGCACGCCACCGCGAACACACCGCCCGCCGTGGCCCACGCGTAGGCCATCGGCCGGTAGCTCGGTCTCATCAGGACGCCGAATCCGCCGTAGCCCGTGATCATCAGGGGGCGCGGGCCGTCGTCCGCGTCCCCCCTGCTGAGGAGGAACAGTGTGACCGGCACGCTGTCACTGGTCCAGTACGTGAACTGACGTGTCGTCAGTCCCGTGCGAGGCGCGGGCGACGACAGATGCGCCGGCGGGACGGGCAGCGGGGGTGTCGGCGTGTCCGGCCACTCCTGCCACGGGAAGACCGTGCCGGTGGTCGCGTCGTAGCAGTACACGCGGGGAGGGGTGCCGAAGTCGGAGTAGGTGAACCAGGCACGCGGCCCGCCGGCGGGGTCCGCGCGCAGGGCGGTGACCGTGCCCGTGCCGGGCAGCGGTACCTCCGCCATCTCCTGCCCGTCCGTGGCGTTGTGCACGGTCAGCCGGCTCACCGCGGCCCTGGTGCGCAGCACCAGCAGAACGGGGGCGGCGAGCGAGGAGTGGTGCAGCATCGCGCTGTCGCCGAGCACCGACCTCGGGTCCTCCCCGACGAGCTCACGCCATTCGGCCGGGCCGCGCCGCGGGTCGAGCGGCCCGCTCGTGGCGAGGATGCGCCCGTGCGGTGCGAGATGGTCCGTGTGCATCCTGGCCGTCCCGTCCGGATGCAGGCGCACCGAGGCCAGGGCGCTGTCGCGCGCGCCGTCCACGATCTTGTGCCATGCGAGCGCCGCCGGGCCGGCGGCGGGATCGGGGGCCAGCCACAGGTCGTTGCCCGACGCGGCGCCCGTGACGACGGAGACCACGAGGCGCGTGCCTTCGGGATCGATGGTCAGCCCGAAGTGGGTGGCGCCGCCGACCGGGTCGCCGAAGACCTCCTCGTCCTCCGCCGGAGGCCTGCCGATGCGGTGCAGCCTCACGCACAGCGGCTCGCCGGCGGACGGGCAGCCCGACACGTAGTAGAACGCCGCGGCGCCGGGCAGCCACGCGACGGGGGAGTGGCGCAGCCCCGGAACGGGTTCCCCCAGCGGGCCGCTGCCGTCGGCCGCGTACACCAGGAGGACGGTCGTGGGGCCGCCGTCCGCGGCGAACTGGCAGGCAACCCGGTCGCCCTCCCACGACGGGCGCCACAGCGCGAGACGGGTGCGGCCACCGAGATCGGCGGTCGGGTCGGCGACCACGTAGTCCCGGTGCTGGTCCCAGGCGTCGGGCTCCGACGCGTAGAGCCTGGCCATCCCCTGGCCCGGCAGCAGGCGTTCGGTGAAGGACCTGGTACGGCGGCTGACCGGCGCCGACATGCGCAGCGGCGCGGCCGCGTCCGCCAGCGCACGGTTCCAGTCCTCCCGGTCGCGCCAGGTCGCGCGGTGCGCGGCGAACAGCGCGTCCTGCCGCGCCGACCAGGTGCGGGTCCTTGAGCTGTCGCCGTCCTCCAGCCAGCGGTAGGGGTCGGGGACCTGCTGGCCGTGGATCTTGTCCACGAGGAGCTGCCGGTAGGCGTCGGGAGGACGGAACGCGTCGGCGGGGCGTGGTGAGGGCGACATGGGGGGTGGCCTTGACCTCTCGATCGGGGAAAAGGGGGAGCCGACGAGGGGCGCTGCGGGCGCGGGGCGACGCCCGTCACCCGGCGGCCCGCGCCACCTCGCCGTACGAACCGGGGCCGCCGGAGGCGGACGCATCGTCAGTTCTGGTCACCCTCGAAGACGTCGGCGATCCACCGCGGCACCGAGGAGTCCGCGACCGGCCCGTCGTGAGGGCTCCAGTCGTCTGCCGGAAGAACCATGTTTTCTCTCCCTTTGTCTCCGAAGTCGCCGGACGCCGGACATCACCGGCTTGGACACAAGAATGCCCACCGGTCACCTGGAGTAACGCAAAGTAACCTGGGAGCGTGAAAGGGCAGTTGATCATAGGTGTCGTTTCATATGAACGCTCCGGGCGAGGGGTCAGTCCTCCTGCCGCGCGTACAGGGCGAACTGGTCGAGCAGGCCCTGGGGTGCGTCGTGGCGGAAGCACACTTCGAGGTTGTCCGCCGACCCCTTCGCCGACTCCTCGCTGCGCGGAAACATCTCCTCCTCGTACGCGGCGAGGGCTCCCTCGGTGTCGCCGGGGCGGGCCGCCAGGCACTGCGCGAGGCGCGCTCCGTCCAGCATCGCCAGGTTGGCCCCCTCCCCGGCGAACGGCGACATCAGGTGGGCCGCGTCACCGAGCAGCGTGACGCCCGGGACGCGCGGCCAGCGGTGCGCGACCGGCAGCGCGTGGATGGGGCGCGGCACCAGCGCGCCGTCGGCCTCCACGATCAGCGCGCGCAGCCGCTCGTCCCAGCCGGCGAACCGCGCGAGCAGCGCGTCCTTCGCGGCGCGCCGGTCGCCGAATTCGACGTCGGCGGCCCACTCCTGCGGTGCCTTGAGCGCCGCGTACACGTGCAGGCTGCCGTCCGTCTCGCGGTGCGCGAGCAGGCCGCTGCCCTCACCGAGCGCGAAGAGCATGCCGCCGCCGACCACGGCCGCGGCGTCCGGGTGCCGGGCGTCGGCGTCCCGCAGGTCGAACTCGATGAACGAGACGCCCGTGTAGGCCGGCACGTCGTCCGAGACCAGCGGGCGGACCCGTGACCAGGCGCCGTCCGCGCCGATCAGCAGGTCCGCGGTGAAGGCGGAGCCGTCGGCGAGGGTCACCTCGTAAGCACCTGTGGCGAGCCTGCGCGCGCCCGTGGCCTTCGCGCCCCAGCGGATCGTCCCCTCGGGCAGGGAGCCGAGCAGCAGGTCGCGCAGGTGGCCACGGTCGACCTCGGGGCGCCCGCCCTGACCGTCGTCCTCCTGCTCAAGGCGTACCTTCCCGTGCTTGTCGAGGACGCGCATGGACTCCCCTCCGGGGTGCACGAGCGCGCGGAACTCGTCGTAGAGGCCGGCGGCCCGCAGGGCGACCTGGCCGGAGTCGTGGTGGATGTCGAGCATGCCGCCCTGCCCGCGAACGCCGGAGGAGGCCTCCGACTCGTAGAGCGCGGCCTCGATGCCGCGGGTGTGCAGGACCCGCGCGAGGGTGAGGCCGCCGAGGCCGCCTCCGACGATGGCGATGGCGTGGTGAGTGGTCATGGGAATCTCCTGATCCGTGTGGCGCGGGCGCTTCCCGCTTGCGTATCCAGCCTAACGAACACGTTCGGAACGAACAAGTTCGTTTCAGCTGCACCGGCACGAGACGTGGGCATCGAGCGCGATACGGCCATGGGATACGTTCGGACTGTTCGGTTTTCCGTACGGTCCTCTCGGGCCGTCCCGCCGCCCTGGAGGCCCAGCATGACGAACACGCCGCCGGTCACCCTGGCCGACGTCCGTGACGCCGCCGCCCGGATCGAAGGGGTCGCCCACCGCACCCCCGTCCTGCGGTCCAGGACCCTCGACGCGCTGGTCGGCGCGGAGGTGTACCTGAAGTGCGAGAACCTCCAGCGGGTGGGTGCGTTCAAGTTCCGCGGCGCCTACAACGCCGCGTCCCGGCTCTCAGCCGGCCAACTGTCCGCGGGCATCGCCGCCTACTCGTCCGGCAACCACGCGCAGGCCGTCGCGCTCGCGGCCAGGGAACTCGGCTCCACCGCCGTCATCCTCATGCCCGAGGACACCCCGCGCTCCAAGCGGGAGGCGACGGCCGGGTACGGCGCCGAGATCGTCACGTACGACCGCTACAACGGCGACCGTGTCGCGCTCGGCGAGGCGATGGCGGCCGAGCGCGGGCTCACCCTCATCCCGCCGTACGAGCACCCGCACGTCATCGCCGGGCAGGGCACGGCGGCCCTTGAACTGATGGAGGAGACCGGCGGGCTCGACGCGCTCGTCGTGCCGTGCGGCGGCGGGGGCCTGCTCGCCGGCACCGCGACCGCGGTCAAGGGCCTCGGCGGCTCCACCCGCGTGATCGGCGTCGAACCCGAGGCGGGGGACGACACGAAGCGCTCGCTCGAGGCGGGCCACCGGGTGTCCGTGCCCGTCCCGAGGACCATCGCGGACGGCCAGGCCGCCCACATTCCGGGCGAGTTGACGTTCTCCGTCAACCAGCGCCTGGTGGACGGCATCGTGCTCGTCTCCGACGACGAGATCCGGGCGGCGATGCGGCTGGCCTTCGAGCGGCTGAAGACCGTGATCGAGCCCAGCGGCGCCACCGGCCTCGCCGCCCTGCTGGCGGGGCGCGTCGACGGCGGCGCCAAGCGGATCGGCGTGATCCTCTCCGGCGGCAACGTCGACGCGCGCCGCTTCGCGGAGCTGTGCGGGGACTGAGGACCGGCGCACCGGCGGCGCCGCTCAGGTCCTGCCGTCCCCGGTGTTGACCGGCAGGACGACGTCCGCGCCGCCGTCCCAGGTGACGAGCGCCTCGCCGTCCGCCGAGGCGATGAACCATCCCGCGCCGATGGACCTGGCGGTGTCTCACCACGACGCGAGCGCCCCACCACGGCGACGCGCGCGCCCAGGGCCACCGCGTACCGGATGCCGAGGGCGCCCATGCCGCCCGTACCGATCACCGCGATACGGGAGTTCGGGCCCGCGCCCGCCTGCCGCAGGCCGTGGTACGTCGTGAGCCCCGCGCACATCAGCGGCGCCGCCGCCACCGGGTCGAGCCCGGCGGAAAGCGGCGTCGCAGGGCCGCGTCGACGATCACGTACTCGGCGTACCCGCCGTCCCGACGGCCGGCTCCGTGACGCCCGTGCCGACCGCTTCGGCCACGCCGGCCATCTCGTGGCCGGGCACCACGGGGAAACGCGCGAACGAGTACCCGCCGTGGAGCAGGTCGAGGTCGGAGTAGCACACGCCGCACCCGATGACCTTGACACCCGGCCCCAGGGCACAGGATTCACCGCCTCATGCCCGGCCGGGAAAGGCGTGCTTCCCGCCGGCGACGACGGTCGCTGCCGCGGGCGCCGGTGTGACGCGTGTGACGCGTCTCAGGTGTCGAACACGCCCGTGTGGACAACCGGACGACGTGCGGCGCGTATGCGCCGTGCGGCCCGCCGGAGCGAGCGGTACCCCGCCGGCACGGCACACCCGGCACGACCGATCCGGCAGCAAGGGAGCCCGCCACCATGTCAGAACAGCTCTTCCCTCCCCCCGCCGGCCCCGCCGACGCTCCTCCCCTCGTGCTCGACACGACCCTCTGCCAGCTCCGTGACCCGCGGCCCGCCGTGCGGGTCGGCGCGAGGTTCGCCTACCGGGCGCAGTCGCCGTTCGCCGTGAAACTCACCCTGTGGACGCCCGGGCGGCCCACGGTGTGGCACCTCTCCCGCGAGCTGCTGATGCGCGGCACCCGCGTGCGCTGCGGCATCGGGGAAGTCAGGGTCTGGCCCGAGACCGGGCCCGGCCGCGCCGGTGTCCTCGCACTGCGCCTCGGGCCGCCCGATGGCTACGCCCTGCTGCACGCGGACCGCGCGGACCTCGTCCGCTGGCTCGACACCACGACCGGCGCGGTGCCGCCGGGTACCGAGTCGTGCCGCGTGGACTGGGACGCCGTCATAGGACGCCTGCTGACGAGCTGAGATCCCGGGCCGTCCCCCGGGAACCACGGGGCCGGGCTTGCGAACTTGCCGGGCGGCTAGTAAGTTACTTGCCGACCGGTAAGTAGCGCGGGTGCCCGTACGCCCCGCCCAACGGGAGAAACGGACGGTTCCCCATGACCGCAGAAGCAACGGACGGCTCCCTGTCGCCCGCGCGGCTCTCGCCGCGGCAGATCATGGCGGCGATGGTCGCCCTGCTGATCGCCATGCTGCTCGCGATGCTCGACAACACGATCGTCGCCCCCGCCCTGCCGACGATCGTGGGCGATCTCGGCGGCCTCGAGCACCTGTCCTGGGTGACGACCGGATACATCCTCGCGTCCACCGCGGCCACGCCGATCTGGGGCAAGCTCGGCGACCTGTACGGCCGCAGGCGGACGTTCCTCGCGTCCATCGCCCTCTTCCTCGTCGGCTCGGCGCTCTGCGGCATGGCGCAGAACTTCGGCGAACTGGTCGGCTTCCGCGCCCTGCAGGGGCTCGGCGCCGGCGGCCTGATGGTGGGCGTGCTCTCCGGCGTCGCCGAGATCGTGCCGCCACGCGACCGCAGCAAGTACCAGGGCGTGATGATGGCCGCGATGCCGGTCGCCATGATCGGCGGACCGCTCGTCGGCGGGTTCATCACCGACAACCTCAGCTGGCGCTGGGCCTTCTACGTCAACCTGCCGCTCGGCGTGATCGCGCTGGCCGTCGCCTGGTTCACGCTGCGCACCCTGCCCAAGGGCGTCGCCGGCGGGCGCGTCGACTGGTGGGGCGCCGCGCTGCTGACCACCTGGATCACCGCACTCGTCCTGCTCACCAGCTGGGGCGGCGGCCAGTACGCCTGGCTCTCCGCGCCCATCATCGGCCTCGCCGTCCTGACGGTCGCCGCGTTCGCCGCCTTCGTGCTCGTCGAGCGCCGCGCCGCCTCCCCGATCATGCCGCTGAGCGTCTTCCGCAGCCGGAACTTCTCGCTGGCCGGCGCGCTGGCGTTCCTGTCCGGCTTCGCGATGTTCGGCGCCGTCACCTTCCTCCCGCAGTTCCAGCAGTTCGTTCAGGGCGCCTCGGCGACCAACAGCGGCCTGCTGCTGATGCCGATGATGATCGCCGCCATGGTGGTGTCCATCGCCGGCGGTACGGTCATCAGCCGCACCGGCCGCTACAAGACGTTCCTCGTGGCCGGCGCCGCGCTCATGGCGGTCGGCCTCGGCCTGTTCGCCACCATGGACACCTCGACCTCGCCGCTGGTATCCGGTCTGTTCATGGTGCCGCTCGGCGTCGGCCTCGGCTGTCTCATGCAGACCACGACGCTCCTCGCGCAGAGCAGCGCCCCGCTGCGGGACGTCGGGGCGGCCACCGGCGCATCGACGTTCCTGCGCAACATGGGCGGCTCGATCGGCGTCTCGGTGCTCGGCTCCGTCTACGCGAGCGCGCTCACCTCGAAGCTCGGCGCCGCGGGCGGTGACGCGGGCGGCTCGGCCCAGTCGATGACCCCGCAGGCGCTGCAGAAGCTGCCTGCCGCCGCCCAGCACCTGTTCGCCTCGGCCGTCACCCACGGCGTCGTCGAGGTGTTCGCGGTCGCCGCGATCGTCGCGGCCTGCGGGGTGGCCGTCGCCCTCCTCGTCAAGCAGCTGCCGCTGCGCGGCTTCGGTGGCGGCGCCACCAAGGTCTCCTCCTCCGAGCCCGAGCCCGAGTCCGGGTCCGAGTCCGGGTCCGAGCCCGGGGCGCGCGTCGTCGAGGTCGCGGAAGAGGCCACGGTCTGACGGCGCCCCGCGACGCGCGCCACGTGCGCGACGCGCGCCCGGGCCCCGCGGCCCCCGCCCCTCGCCGGGCGGGCCTGCGGGGCTCAGGCGCGTGACCAGGATCCGAGCACCATCAACGTCTTCGTGCCGGTGATCTGGCCCGAGCGGCGCAGCCCGTCGATCACCTGCTGGAGATGGTCCAGGTCGCGCACCCGCACCTGCACGAGGGCGTCGGGGTCGCCCGCGATCGTGAACACCGCCTGCACCTCCTGCACGGTGTACGCGCTCGCCACGATCTCCCGCACGGGTGTCGTGCCGGCGTACCGCAGCTCCACGAACGCCTCGATGCCCCAGCCGAGTTTCGCGTGGTCCACCTGGGCCGTGAAGCCGGTGATGACGCCCGACTCCCGCATCCGGTCCACCCGGCGCTTGACCGCGGCCACGGAGAGCCCGACCTCCGCGGCCATCTCCGAGAAGGTGCGCCGGCCGTCCTCCCGCAGCATGCGCAGCAAGCTGTGGTCCGTCTCGTCCATCTCCGCCACGGGGCGCCCTCCGCACTCTCTCGCCGGAAGCAAACTTATACAGGAGAAGCGCCCTGTCCCTAAAAATCTTTGCGACTTCCTGGGTATTAGGCTGCAGATGCTTGCCTGTGCCCGGTCGCCGCGCTCTGATCGGCGAGTAGCGTGGCGAGCGGGGGCCCGGCCCAGTGGCGGGCCGTGTCCCTCCCACCCGCAGCCGTCCGCCCGTACCCGCCCCGGTACCCGTCAGAAGGAAGCCGTCGTGCCCGTCGACCGTCTGCTCCCCAGCGAAGAAGCTCAGGACCTGATCGCACTGACCCGCCAACTCGCCGACCGCGAAATGGCGCCCATCGTCGACACGCACGAGCGCAAGGAGACCTACCCCGAGGGGCTGTTCGGGGTGCTGGGCGAGGCCGGGCTGCTCGGCCTGCCGTACGCGGAGGACCTCGGCGGCGGCGGACAGCCCTACGAGGTCTACCTCCAGGTCCTGGAGGAACTGGCCGCGCGCTGGGCCTCGGTGGCCGTCGCCACCAGCGTGCACACCCTCGCGGCCTTCCCGCTCATCACCTTCGGCAGTGACGCGCAGCGCGAACGGTGGGCCGAGGACGTGCTGTCGGGCGCCCTCGTCGGCGGCTACAGCCTCTCCGAGCCGCAGGCGGGCTCCGACGCCTCCGCCATCGCCTGCAAGGCCGAGCCCACCCCCGAGGGCTACCGCGTCACCGGCTCGAAGGCGTGGATCACCCACGGCGGGAAGGCCGACTTCTACGCCCTGTTCGCGCGGACCGCGCCCGGCGGCCACGGCGTCTCCTGCTTCTTCGCCCCCGGCGCGGCGGACGGCCTCTCCTTCGGCCTCCCCGAGGAGAAGATGGGCCTGCACGCCGTGCCGACCACCGCCGCCTACTGGGACGGCGCCCTGCTCGACGCCGACCGGCTGATCGGCACGGAGGGCCAAGGGCTCGAAATCGCCTTCAGCGCCCTCGACTCGGGCCGCCTCGGCATCGCCGCCTGCGCCACCGGCCTCGCCCAGGCCGCGCTGGACGCGGCCGTCGCCTACGCCAACGAGCGCACCACCTTCGGCCGCCGCATCATCGACCACCAGGGGCTCGGCTTCCTGCTCGCGGACATGGCCGCCGCCGTCGGCTCCGCGCGCGCCACGTACCTGGACGCGGCGCGCAGGCGCGACGCGGGCCGCGACTACAGCAGGCACGCGTCCATCGCCAAGCTCACGGCGACGGACGCGGCCATGAAGGTGACCACGGACGCCGTGCAGGTCTTCGGCGGCTACGGCTACACGCGTGACTACCCCGTCGAGAGATACATGCGCGAGGCCAAGATCATGCAAATCTTCGAAGGCACGAACCAGATCCAGCGGCTCGTCATCAGCCGCGGACTCGCGACCCACTGAGGCGGGCGGGACGGCAGGGGCCGGGGGTCCCGGGGCTCTACTGCCCGGTATGGTGAGCGGCGGGTGGCCTGGCCACCCGCCGCTTCCGTGTGCCCCGAGGCCGGAGGACTTCACGCTTCCGCTCAGGAATCAACGTTTCCCAACACGTGTCCAGTATGCGCCCGACGGCCGTGATGGGCGGATCGGGGGCGCTACGTCCCGGGGGAAAACGGACGCAACTTGGTATCGCAACCGTTTCATGTCTTGACAGTGGACCTGGGTATTGGTGACATCTGTGGGGTCACGTTCGTTTGTGTTCTATTCGCGCCCCGCAAGGAGGGGTCATGAAGCTTTTCTCGACTGACGGTCGACGCTCGGGACCCGGTATACCCATACCTGACATGCCGTCAATGTCCCGCCGTTCCGTGCTTCGTGGCGCCGCCCTGGGCGCCGGGGTCGTCGCGGCCGGTCCGCTGCTCAGCGCGTGCGGTGGCAGCGGCGGAAGTTCGGGCGGTGGCGGCGGCAAGACGGTCACCTTCGGCTCCAACGCGGCGGTGCCGCAGCCCAAGGGCGCGTACCAGAAGGTCTTCGCCGCGGCCAAGACGTCCACCGGCATCACCGTCAAGCCCAACTGGGTCGACCACAACACCTTCCAGCAGAACATCTCGAGCTACCTCCAGGGCAACCCGGACGACGTGTTCAACTGGTTCGCCGGTGAGCGCATGCAGTTCTTCGCCGGCCAGGGGCTCGCCAGCAACGTCGACGACGTCTGGAAGAAGATCGGCGCCAACTACACCGACGCCATGAAGGCGCAGAGCAAGGCGCCGGACGGGCACTACTACCTCGTGCCGTTCGACTACTACCCGTGGGCCGTCTTCTACAGCAAGAGCCTGTGGAAGAAGCACGGGTACACCGTCCCCACCACGTGGGACGAGTACATCAAGCTGGCGAAGAAGATGAAGAGCGACAAGCTCATCCCCATCGCCTTCACCAACAAGGACGGCTGGCCGTCGCTCGGCACGTTCGACTACCTGAACATGCGCATGAACGGCTACGACTTCCACATCGAGCTGATGCGCAAGGGCGAGAAGTGGAACACGCCCCAGGTCAAGGCCGTCTTCGACCAGTGGAAGCAGCTGATCCCGTACTACTCGCCGGGATTCGCGGGCCTCACCTGGCAGGAGGGCGCCCAGCAGCTGCTCAACCAGAAGGCCGGCATGATGGTCCTCGGCCTCGACCAGATCGGCACCATCTTCACCGGTGACAAGGCCGACGACCTCGGCCTGTTCGCCTTCCCCGAGGTCGACCCGAAGTACGGCCAGTCCGCCGTCGAGGCGCCGATCGACGGCATGATGGTCTCGAAGTCGCCGAAGAACAAGGACGGCGCCGACAAGCTGCTCTCCTACCTCGGCACGGCCAAGGCGCAGCAGCTGTGGCTCGGCAGCAACCCGGCGGACGTCGCGACCGCCAAGGGCGTCGACACGTCGAAGTACACGCAGCCGCAGAACGACGCGGTCAAGCTGATCACCGGCGCCAAGAGCCTGTCGCAGTTCATGGACCGCGACACCCGCCCCGACTTCGCGGACCCGGTCATGATCCCGGCCATCCAGAAGTTCCTGAGGAGCCCGGGCGAGATCTCCTCGATCCTGTCGAACGTCGACAAGCAGGCCAAGACCATCTGGGCCAGCGGCAACTGACCCGCCGGGCCGCCGTGGTGCCCGCGATGCCGCGTGCGCCGCGGGCATCACGGCGGTTCGAAAACACACTCCGGTGTGAAACGACGAGGAACACATGACTGCTGTGGAAGGCGCCGCGGCGCCGCGGACCACGCCCCCCAAGACCAAACGGCGCAAGCTGCGACAACTCACCGTGCGCGACCGGGTGATCCTCGGCCTGATGGCCGGCATCCCCACCCTGATCACCGTGGCCTTCGTGTGGGTTCCCGCGCTGGCCTCGATCGTCCTTTCGTTCTCCAGCTGGTCGGGGTTCGGCGACTTCTCCACGATCCAGTGGGTCGGCACGGAGAACTACAAGAACATCTTCACGATCTACCCGCCCTTCGACCCGGCCATCCAGCACAACCTCATATGGCTCGCGGTGTTCTTCCTCGTGCCCGCGCCGTTCGGCCTGTTCCTCGCGACGCAGCTGGACAAGCAGATCCGCTTCTCCCGGATCTACCAGTCCGTCCTCTTCCTGCCCGTGGTGCTGTCCATGGCCCTGATCGGCTTCATGACGGAGCTGATCTTCTCGCCCACCCAGGGGCTCATCAACAACCTCACCGGGCACGCCGACCACCACGTCATCGACTGGATGGGCAACCCGCACCTGAACATCTGGGCCGTCATGATCATGGCCTGCTGGCGGCAGGCCGGCTACGTGATGGTGCTCTACCTCGCGGGACTCAAGAGCGTCGACCCCTCGCTCAAGGAGGCGGCCGCCCTCGACGGTGCCAACGGCAAGCAGACCTTCCGGCACGTGGTCTGGCCCGCGCTGCGCCCGATCAACGTCGTGGTCCTGGTGATCACGATCATCGAGTCGCTGCGCGCCTTCGACATCGTCTACGTCATCAACAAGGGCACCAACGGGCTCGAGCTCTTGTCCGTCCTGGTGACCGACAACATCGTCGGCGAGGCGAGCAGGATCGGCTTCGGCTCGGCGCTCGCCACGATCCTCCTCGTGATCTCGCTGGCCTTCATCGTGCCGTACCTGATCAGCATGTTCCGAGAGGACGAGCGCGGATGACCACGCTGACGACCGAGCGCACCGGGGACCGCGCCGCAGCGCCTGCCCCCGGCCCCCAGCGCACCCCGCGGACCAAACGAGCCGCCCTGCACGTGTTCCTCGTCGGCACATGTATCGTCTGGCTGCTGCCGCTGCTGTACGCCCTGTACACCGCACTGCGGCCGTACGCCGACACCCAGCGCGACGGATACGTCTCCGTGGGCGGGCACTACGGATTCGGGAACTTCACGGCCGCCTGGGACCAGGCGCGGCTGCCCCACTACTTCTGGAACTCCGTCATCATCACGGTGCCGGCGCTGGTGATCACGCTCTTCCTGGCCAGCATGGTCGCCTTCGTGGTCGCCCGGTTCAACTTCAAGATCAACATCGCGCTGCTGCTGCTGTTCACGGCGGGCAACCTGCTGCCGCAGCAGGCCATCATCACGCCGCTGTTCAAGATGTACCAGCTGATACCGCTGCCGGACTGGCTGGCCGCGTCCGGCAAGCTCGACGACTCCTTCATCGGGCTGATCCTGATCAACGTCGCCTTCCAGACCGGCTTCTGCGCCTTCGTCCTGTCCAACTACATGCGCACCATCCCCAAGGAGCTGGGCGAGGCGGCGCTGGTGGACGGCGCGTCCGCGTGGCGCCAGTACTGGCAGCTCGTCATGCCGTTGTGCCGTCCGGTGCTCGCGGCGCTCGCCACCCTCGAGTTCACCTGGATCTACAACGACTTCTTCTGGGCGACGGTGCTGATGCAGACCGGCGACAACCGCCCCATCACCGCGGCCCTCAACAACCTGCAGGGCCAGTTCTTCACCAACAACAACCTGATCTCGGCCGCCGCGCTGATCGTGGCCGTGCCCACGCTCGTGGTGTTCTTCGCCCTGCAGAAGCAGTTCATCTCCGGGCTGACTCTCGGAGCCAACAAGGGCTGAGACGACGCGCGTTCACGCGCGCCTGGCGGTCAACGCCCATGGGCGGGCGCCCGGTTCCCCACGCGGGGGCCGGGCGCCCGCTCATGCGAGGTGGTGGTGGTTGGCGAGCTCTTCCTCGCACTCGCGCGCTCCCGCCTCGTCACCGTTCTCACGCGCCTGGGCACGCTGCCTGACGAGCGCGGCGCACACACCGCACGCCTTGTCCCCGGGCGGGGGGACGGGCGTGCCGGACGTCTCGGCGCCGGCGCGGCGAACACGTGCACTCACGGACCTGTCCTGGGAGGAGGGAGAGGGGCGTATGGCAGACTCGAGGCTCACGGTGGCTTCTACACCGCCGTAGAAGTTCTACACCAATGTAGAAGACAAGGCGAGGAAACGACAAACCCATGGACGCGGGCGCACACCGAAGGGGCCGCAAGCGGGCCAACGGCGAGCGGGAGGCCGAGGTGCTCGACGTACTGCTGCGTGCGGGCGCCCCGCTCACCGCGGGAGACGTCGCGGACCGCCTGGACGGCGAGCTCACGTACAGCACGGTGGTCACCATCCTCACCCGCCTGTACGCCAAGCAGCTGCTGACCCGCACCCCGCGCGGACGCGCCTACGCGTACGTGCCGGTCACCGACGAGCCGGGCTTCGCGGCCCGCCGCATGCGCACCGTCCTCGAGGAACGCCACGACCGGGCCGCCGTGCTGGCGCGCTTCGCCGACGGCCTGTCCGCGGCGGACGCCGACCTGCTGCGCACCTTCCTCGACGCGCAGCCCGACCCCGGCCGCTGAGGCGGCGCACCATCCCTCCCCGGGGGTGGGTCGACCGGCTCAGTCTTCCTCGCTCTCGCTCTCGCCCTCGCCCGGCGCCGGCTGCGGCGTGAGAAGGCTCCAGCCCGCCTCCTCGAAGGCGCGACGGGCGGCCTCCGGCGCATCGCCGTCCGTGATGAAGCTGTCGAAGACCTCCGGGCCCCCGATCGTGGCGAACGCGCGGTTGCCGATCTTGGTGGAGTCGGCGACCAGCACCGCCCGGCCCGCGCGCTGCGCCATCAGGCGGTTGACGCGGGCCTCCGCCTCGTCGTGGACGGTCGCGCCCACCTCGGGGTCCACCCCGTTGACCCCGACGAAGGCGACGTCCATGGTGATCTGGCCGAGTACCAGATCGCTGTAGGGGCCGACGAGTTCGAACGTGCGGCTGTGGGCCACGCCGCCGGTCAGGACGATCTTGATGGTGGGCCGCACCGACAGCTCGTAGGCGATGTTCAGCGCGTTGGTCACCACCGTGAGGTTCGGCCGGGGGCCCGGCTCGCCCAGGTCGGCCCGGCCGGCCAGGGCGCGCGCGATCTCCGTGGTCGTCGTCCCGCCGGACAGGCCGATCACGCTGCCTCGGCTCACCAGCCGGCCCGCCGCACGCGCGATGTCCCTCTTCTGGCGCGGGCGGTGCTCAGCCCGGTAGCGCACCGGCAGGTCGTACGCCACGGAGCTGAGCACCGCGCCGCCCCTGGTGCGCGTGAGCAGCCGCTGCTCGGCCAGCGCGTCCATGTCCCGCCGCACGGTCGCAGGGGACACCGACAGCGCCTCCACGGCCTCGTCCACCTGGACCTGACCACGCTCCGCGAGGAGGTCGAGCAGCGCGTTGAGCCGCTCGTGCCGCATCATCAGGTGCCTCCCTGGGGTGGTGCCCGGCCGGCCGGCCCCGTCGGGTGACCGGACCGCCCGCGGTGGCCGGGGCGCGGTGCGTCAGCCCTCCGCGAGGATGACGGACCGCGTCAGATTACGCGGTCCGTCCGGGTCGAGACCACGTGCCCTCGCGCGCTCGAGCGCCACCCGCTGGACGAGCACGAGGTCGGCGAGCGGGTCGCGGTCGTGCGCCACGAACCGGGCGCCCGTGCGGGCCACTTCGCCGGCCAGGCCCTCCGGCGCATCGCCGAGCATCCAGGTGATCCGGCCGGGTGCGGCGATCGCCACCGGGCCGTGCCGGTACTCCATGGCCGGGTACGACTCCGTCCAGCTCTGGGACGCCTCCCGCATCTTCAGCGCGGCCTCGTTGGCCAGTCCGTACGTCCAGCCGCTGCCGAGGAACGCGAACTGCTCGGCGCGCACCCACTCGTCCTCGACCGGTGCGCGCAGCGCCTCCTCCGCGTCCCGCACGGCCGCCGACACGTCACCGCCCGCATGCGCGCGCAGCAGCGTGAGCGTCGTCGTCGCGAACCGCGTCTGCACGACCGAGCGTTCGTCCGCGAACGGCAGCGCCACCACGGCGTCCGCAGCCTGCGCCATCGGCGACGCCGTGTCCCCGATCAGCGCCACCGTCCTGATACGGCCGCGCACCCCGGCCAGCAGGCGCAGCACCTCCGTCGTGGTGCCCGAGCGGCTGATCGCGACGAGCACGTCGTACCCGCGCCCGGAGACCGGCGCCTCCGACGCGGTGAACGCGTCCGTCTCGCCGAGACCGGCCGCATCGCGCAGCGCGGCGTACGCCTGCGCCATGAACCATGACGTGCCGCACCCGACGACGGCGACGCGCAGGCCACGGGCCGGCAGCGGGCAGGAGGGGTCCGCGGCCAGCCGCGCCGCCTGCCGCCAGCACTCCGGCTGGCTGGAGATCTCCTGCGCCATGTACTCGACGTCGCTCACGCGGCCACCCCTGTCGTCTGTTCATTTCTGACGCACAAGGCTAACAACGAAGCAGTAACGAGCGTCCAGCGTGGTGGCCACTGTGTGGAGCGACCACCCGCCCTCGGCTACCCGCCCTCAGCCCATCAGCCACGCGTACGCGGCCGCCGCCGTGAACTCCGTCTGCCCGCCAGGGAACAGCAGCTCGGCCGCCTCGAACGCCGCGTCCTGCCGGGCGCCGGGCGCGGCCGGTACGGAAGGGACCGCGACGCACCGCATGCCCGCCGCGTGCGCCGCCGCCACGCCGGGAGCCGAGTCCTCCACGACCACGCACTCGCGCGGCGCGGCCCCCAGCCTGCGCGCGGCCTCCAGGAAGACGTCCGGCTCCGGCTTGCCCGCCGCGACCTCCTCGGCCGACGCCGAGGCGGCGAACAGCCCGGCGAGGCCGCCGTGTGCGAGCGCCGCGTCGATCGCCGCACGCGACGAGCCCGAGGCGACGGCCATCGGGATGCCCGCCGCGCCGAGCGACTTCACGAGCGCGCGCATCTCGGGAAACACCTCGGTCGACGTCCGCAGCAGATCCAGGTAGAGGGCGTTCTCCTCGGCGAGCAGCGCGTCCACGGGTGCGTCCAGGCCGAAGCGGGCGGACAGCACCTCCAGCGTCTCGCGCGTGCCCACCCCGATGAAGACCGCGTGCTCCTCCCAGGTGAAGCCCGCGACGCCGTGCCGCGCGAGCAGCATGCGGGTCGCCTCGAAGTACAGCGGTTCGGTGTCGACCAGGGTGCCGTCCAGGTCGAACAGGACGGCTGCGGTGTGCGCGGGAGTCATGCGTCCAGCATGCCAAGGCCGTGCGTCACGCGTGCCCGCCGCTGCCACCAGGCGGTTCGGAGGCGGGCGGCCTGCTACCGTCGCCGAAACCGGATCATCGGCGGCCGTCACGCCGCCGGGAAGCAACGGGACAGCGGGAAACGACAGGACACAAGGGGAGCAGAGCGTGAGCGAGCAACGCGGCGGGCGTGCCTTCATCGGGTCGTACACGGGCGAGGGGGGCCGCGGCATCGTCGTCGCGGACGTGGCCGCGAACACCGGAGCGCTGACCGTGCTCTCCGCGCTCGACGCCGTGCCCGAGCCGTCGTTCGTCACCCTGAACGGCGACGCCTCCCTGCTGTACGCCGTCTCCGAGACGGACGACGGTCACGCCGCGGCCTTCCGCGTCGCGGCGGACGGGACCCTCGCCCGGCTGGGGGAGCCGAGGCAGCTGCACGCGGCCGCGCCCGCACACCTGTCGCTGGTGGCCGGCCACCTGCTCACGGCCAACTACGGGTCAGGCAGCGTCACCGTGCTGCCGGTGGCCGCGGACGGCTCCCTGGGTGAGGCGTGCGGCGTGTACGCCCACGAGGGCAGCGGCCCGGTCGCAGGCCGGCAGGAGGGCCCCCACGCGCACCAGGTGCTGCCCGATCCGAGCGGCCGCTGGGTGCTCTCCGTCGACCTCGGCACCGACTCGGTACGCGTCGGCCGCCTCGACGCCGCGACCGGCGAACTCGCGCCGCACTCCGAGACGGTGCTCACGCGCGGCCGCGGACCCCGCCACCTCGCCTTCCACCCCGACGGCCGCCACGCGTACGTCGCGCACGAACTGCACCCGTCCCTGACCGTGTGCCGCTGGGACGCCGACGCGGGCACGCTGGAGGCGCTGGGGGAGGCGCTGCTGCTGCCCGCCGAGGAGATCGCCGCCGCGGAGAGCGCCGCCTCCGCGATCGTCGTGGACCGCGAGGGCCACTTCGTGTGGGTGGCCAACCGCGGCCACGACTCGATCTCCGTCCTCACCCTCGACCCGTCGGCCGAGAAGGCCGAACTGGTCACGACCGTGCCGTGCGGGGGCCACTGGCCGCGCGACCTCGCCCTCGACCCGGCCGGGAGCCGCCTGTACGTGGCGAACGAGCGCTCCGGGGACGTGACCTGGTTCGACATCGACCCCGCCACGGGCATCCCGGTCAAGGCCGGCTCGCTGGAGCTGCCGGCCCCGGTCTGCGTCGTCTTCGGCTGACCGCGCCGGGGCGGGACGCGGACGCCCCGCCCGCATCCCGGGCCGCCGCCCCTTGGCCCCCGGGGCCCGCGCCTCAGGACGCGGGCGACTCCTGGGTCTGCGGAACGATGCCCGTCACCGCGACGTACCGCGCGAGCGCGAGCTTGCCGATCGCCGGGTAGGCGCCGAGCGGCTCCGCCGCCGCGCAGTCCGCCTCCTTGACCGCCGCGTCGAGCAGCCCCTCGGGCAGCTCGGGGCCGACGAGGTAAGGGGCGAGCGCCAGTTGGGCGGCGCCCGCGTCGCGCAGCTGCTGCGCCACCGCCGACACCGCGCCCTCCTCGTCAAGCGCCGCCGCCATCACGGGAACCGCGAGGCGCGCGGCGAGCAGCATGCCGGTAATGCCGGCCGTCTGCACCGCCTCCTGGCCACCCACCGAGGCCAGGATGATGCCGTCGGCCGCCGTCGCGACGGTGAACAGCCGGGCGCGGTCGGCCCGCGAGAGACCCGCCTCCGACAGGCGCACGTGCAGCGCCTCCGCGAGCAGGGGGTGCGGTCCGAGCACGTCGGTGACCTCGGCCGTGGCGCCGCTTCCCGCGACGGCCTCCCGTATCCGGCCGACCAGCGACTCGTCGGGCCCCGCCAGCAGCGGCACCACCACGGCGGCCGGGCCCTCCGGCTCGGGGACGTCCCGCCCTGCCGCCCTGGCCAGTTCGTACCGCTCGTGGCGCAGTGCGGCGGCCCGCGCCACCACACCGCCGACGGTCGGGTACGCGCCGTCCTCGGCGTCGTCGCCCTCCAGGAAGGCCGCCGTGGCCTCAAGGCCGGGCAGCTCGGAGCGCGTCATGCTGGCGAGTTCGTCCGCGAGGGCGCGCGCCGCCGTCGACGGCGCGCCGGGCACGGCGAGGACCAGCGTGGGCGCGCCCTGGGGAGCGGCCACGGGTTCCGGTCGTCGGTGGCGCCCCGACTGGCGGGGGCGCGGCATTCGTACGGGCAGGCCGGGTGCGGGCCCAGTGGGGGTGCTCATGGCGCCGAATGGTACTGGTTTTACCGGTCGGGCTGTTCGGGTAGGGGCGGTACGGGGGCGAGCCGTCCGTATTTGCCGCTTACGTGGCTTTCTGGTTATGCGCCTCGCGGTATGCGTGCACGCGGCAGGCCCGCGTCCCCGTCCCGCCTTCCGGCCGTCAGGGCCCGGCGACCGTCAGCAACCGCGCGTCCAGCGGCAGGAGCAGTTCGCCGGCGGCCAGCCCGGCGGCGACGGTGAGCGCGCCGGCGAGCGGGTCGCCCTCGGGCTCCACCACGTGCCCGCCTGGGACGCGTGCCGCCAACTCCGCGCGCACCGGCCCGAGCAACGGCTCGCCCATCCTGAACAGACCGCCGGTCAGCGCGATACGGCACTCGCCGGACGCCGGGGCGACCGCCGCCGCCGCGTCCGCGATGTGCTCGGCCGCCGCGGAGAGGATCCCCGCCGCGACGGGGTCGCGGCCCGCGCAGGCGGCCACCTCCGGGGCGAACGAGGCGAGCACGGCGGCCCTGTCGGTGCGCGGATACAGCAGACCCGGCAGTTCCGGCGCGGGCCCGAGCGCCTCCTCGGCCCTCGCAAGCAGCGCGGCGGAACCGCCGCGCCGCCCGTCGTACGCGCGCATCGCCGCATCGAGGCCCGCACGTCCGATCCAGGCGCCGCCGCCGCAGTCCCCGAGCAGGTGGCCCCAGCCGTCGGCCCTGCGCCACCGCACGAGGTCCGTGCCGAGCGCGATCATGCCCGTGCCTGCCGCGACGACGGCGCCCGGGCGCGCTCCGAGCGCACCCGCGTAGCCGGTGACCGCGTCCGCCGCCAGCGCGACCACGCGCACTCCGAGCGCGTCCCGCAGGCCGCCGGGCAGCCGTGCGCGCAGGTCGCCGCCGAGTGTGGCCATGCCGGCCGCGCCCACCGCGACCGCCGCGAGCCCATGGTCCGTCCGGCCGTCGGCTGCCGCGTCCGCCAGCAGTGCGCGCGCGGCGGGCACCACCGCGTCGAGCAAGCGTCCGGCGTCGATGCCCGCGGGCCCGGTCGGCACCGGTTCCGCGATGGTGACGGGCCCGGCCCTGCGTACCGCGCCGTGACCGTCCGCCGCGCCCAGGGCGATCCTGAGGCCGGAGCCCCCGGAGTCGACGCCCAGCACCCAGCTCACGGCAGCCACCTGCTCACGGGCGAACAACTGCGCGACCTCATGGGCGGTCTCCAGAGTGACGACGGGGGTCGGAACCACGACGGCGCGAAGCCTATCGCCGCCTCCGCCACGATGACCGCGGACGGCCGGGAGGGGCTGGAGGGGCGGCACCGATGAGCCGGTAGGGTGACGGCCCGTGACAGCACAACCGTTGAGCGAACTGGTGGAGCCCGGCTGGGCCGAGGCCCTGAGCCCCGTGTCGGGACGCGTCGCGGCGATGGGGGACTTCCTGCGGGCCGAGATCGCGGCAGGCCGCACATACCTCCCCGCGGGACCGAACGTGCTCCGCGCGTTTCAGCAACCCTTCGACGATGTACGGGTCCTGATCGTCGGTCAGGATCCCTACCCGACCCCGGGGATGCCCATCGGGCTCAGCTTCGCCGTCGCGCCCGAGGTCTCCAGACTGCCGGGGAGCCTGGAGAACATCTTCCGCGAGCTGCACGCCGACCTCGGCCTGCCCCGGCCCTCCAACGGAGACCTGACGCCTTGGAGCCGCCAGGGTGTGCTGCTGCTCAACAGGGCCCTGACCACGGCGCCCCGCAAGCCCGCCGCACATCGCGGCAAGGGCTGGGAGGAAGTGACCGACCAGGCCATCCGCGCGCTCGTGGCGCGCGGCAAGCCGCTCGTGTCGATCCTGTGGGGCAGGGACGCCCGCAACCTGCGCCCACTGCTGGGCGACCTGCCCGCGGTCGAGTCCGCCCACCCCTCGCCCATGTCGGCCGACCGAGGCTTCTTCGGCTCGCGCCCCTTCAGCCGCGCCAACGACCACCTCGTCGGACAGGGCGCGCAGCCGGTGGACTGGCGCCTGCCCTGACCGGCTCCGCCGCCCGCCGCGGCCTCAGTGGCTCGCGCCGCCGTCAGTGGTTCGCGTCGCCGTCGCGGTGCGCCAGTTCCTCGACGTAGCCCCACAATTCCTCGCGTGCGGCGGCGTCGTCGGGCCCGGGACCCGCGGCATAGGTGAAGGGGCGGGGGCGGCGGTCGTGCCAGAACACGCCGCCGGCGCGCAGCGCCTCGGGGGACGAACCGAGCCAGACGACGGTGTCGGCGCCCTCTTCCGGGGACCTGATGACGGGGCGGGTCAGGGCACGGAAGACGGGCAGCCAGTTCCGCACGCCCTTCGTGTCGGCCCAGCCAGGGTGCATGGCGTGCACGTGGACGCCGTCGCCACGCAGGCGGTCGGCCCATTGGCCGGTGAGGACGAGTTCGGCGCGCTTGGTGCGCGCGTAGATCTTCTTCGGACTGTACGACGTGCGCGCCGACTGCGGATCCCCGGCGGGCAGCCGCTGACCGTACTGACCGCCCGACACGACGTTGACGACCACGGACGGCGCCGCTTCGCGCAGCAACGGCCTGAGTTCCTCGGTCAGGACCCACGGCGCCAGCACGTGGGTGGCGAAGGTGAGTTCCACACCGTCCGCGCTGTGCTCGCGCGTATCGGGCATCACCCCGGCGTTGTTGACCAGTACGTCAAGACGCTCCTCCTGCTCACGGAACCTCTCGCCGAACGCACGCAGCGACGCCAGGTCGCTGACGTCGCACACCACCGGCCGGACCTCCCCCTTTCCGCCGAGCCGCGCCATGACCAGGCGGGACGCCTCGTCCGCGCGTTCCGCGCCGCGGGCCAGCGCCCGCACCGAGGCGCCGAGCCGGGCGAACCCGGCGGCCGCGGCCAGCCCGATCCCGGAGGCGGCCCCGGTGACGAGGACGACCTTGCCGTCCATGCGTTCACCGTCCGCGGGCCAGCCGGGCAGCCGGCGCCGCAGGCGCAGCCCAGGGCTGCCGTAGCCCAGAGCGATGGAGCGGTCCAGAACCGTGTCGACCATCGACGTCATGCCCATGGCGCGCCGGGTACCCAGGGCAGCCCGGCCGACACCGTCGTCCCCGTCCCGTCCATGCCCCTGGGGCGCCGTGTGGCGGGAGCCCGTCGCGAGGCGGGACGCTTGGCTCGGTGGGGGAGCCGTACGCCTTGCCGAGGGGAGTGGCGCGATGGACGGGACGACGCGCGAGATCTGGACGATCGGCCACTGGGCGCGCCCGGAGCAGGAATTCCTGGGCCTGCTCGACGCGCAGCGCATCGACACGCTGGTGGACGTGCGCGCCCACCCCGGCTCGCGGGCGAGCCCGCAGTTCCGGGCGCAGGAAATGCCCGGCCGGCTGGAGCGTGCGGGCGTCGCCTACGCGTACCTGGGCGAGGAACTCGGCGGCAGGCGGCGCCGGCAGGACGTGGACCCGGCGATCAACGCCGGGTGGCGCAACGCGAGCTTCAGGAACTACGCCGACTACACGCTCGGCCCGGCGTACGAACGCGGCATCGACCGCCTGACCTCCCTGGCGGCGGGTCACCGCGTCGCCGTGATGTGCGCCGAGCCGGTGCCGTGGCGCTGCCACCGGCTCCTGATCGCGAACACGCTCACCGCGCGCGGATGGACGGTGCTCCACATCATCGGTACGGGCGAGCCGCGCATCCACGAACTGGGCGGCTGGGGCGCGGCGGCGCGCGTGACCCCCGACGGCACGGTCACCTACCCGGCGCCGTGACCCCGCCCGCCCGCCCGGGACCGGCCACGGCGCATTACGGGGTTTGCCCGTGCCCGCCGGGGGTCACCCGGGGCTCACCGCATCGGTCGGCCCTGGCCGAAGCGACCGGCCGAGACCGTACAGGAGTGTGCGATGACTTCGACGAACGATCGGACCCTTGCAGCGCGTCTGCCCCAGTGCGACATCGTGGCGCTGCTGCTCGACCAGCACGCGACGATCAAAGAGCTGTTCGCGCAGGTCGAAAGCGGCCAAGGGGACGCCAAGCAGGAGGCCTTCGACCAGCTGAGGGCGCTCCTCGCCGTGCACGAGGTCGGCGAGGAGCTCGTGGTGCGCCCGGTCGCCGAGAGGACGGCGGGGGAGAAGGAGGCGAAGGCGCGCAACGAGGAGGAGGCCGACGCCACGAAGGTGCTCAAGGACCTCGAGAAGATGGACGTCTCCGGCCCGGACTTCGACCGTGCGATCGCGCAGTTCAAGCAGGCCGTCACCGACCACGCGTCCCACGAGGAGGCGGAGGAGTTCCCCGCGCTCCTGGAGAACTGCACCGAGGAGCACAGGCACGTGATGGGCGAGCGGCTGCTGAAGGCCGAGCACCTCGCGCCCACCCACCCGCACCCCACGGCCGCGGGCAAGCCGGCGGCGCTCGCGATGACGGGGCCCTTCGCGTCGATGATGGACCGCGCCCGCGACGCCATGCGCGGCTGAACCGCCACCGTCAGGGACACACGCGGCGCCGCCGCCCCCACCGTGGGGGCGGCGGCGCCGCGCGTCACGTCAGAACGCGCGCTCGTACTGCGGCGGCACGTGCGCCGAGCCGCCCAGCTCGGCGGCCGCGCGCTGCGCCCAGGACGGGTTGCGCAGCAGCTCGCGCGCCAGCAGGACGGCGTCCGCCTCGCCGTTGGCGAGGATCTTCTCCGCCTGCTCGGGCTCGGTGATCAGGCCGACGGCCGCGACGGGCATCCGCGTGCCCGCCTTGATCCGCTCGGCGAACGGCACCTGGTAGCCGGGGCGCACCTGGATGCGCACCCCAGCGGCGTTGCCGCCGGTGGACACGTCCATCAGGTCCACCCCGTGCGCGAGCAGCTCGTCCGCGAGCCTGACCGTCTCCTCCGGCGTCCAGCCGTCCTGCTCGAGCCAGTCGGTTGCGGAGATGCGGAAGAACACCGGCAGGTCGTCGGGCCATACGGCGCGCACGGCGTCGACGACCTCGAGCGCGAACCTGGTGCGGTTCTCGAACGAGCCGCCGTACTCGTCCGTGCGGTGGTTGCTGTGCGGCGAGAGGAACTGGTGGATGAGGTAGCCGTGCGCGCCGTGGATCTCCGCGACCTCGAACCCGGCGGCCAGCGCCCTGCGCGCGGCGTCGGCGAACTGCCCGACGATCTCGGCGATGCCCTGCGTGGTCAGCTCGGCGGGCACCGGGTGCCCCTCCGCGAACGGCAGTGCGCTCGGCGCGACGACGTCCCAGCCGCCGTCCTCGGCGGCGACAGGACCGCCGCCCTTCCAGGGCGCGTCGGTGCTCGCCTTGCGGCCCGCGTGCGCCAGCTGGATGCCGGGCACGGCGCCCTGCTCGGAGATGAAGCGGGTGATCCGGCGGAAGGCCTCGGTCTGGGTGTCGTTCCAGATGCCGAGGTCGTACGGGCTGATCCGGCCCTCGGGGCTCACGGCCGTCGCCTCCGTGATGACCAGCCCCGTGCCGCCCGTGGCGCGCGCCGCGATGTGCGCGAAGTGCCAGTCGCCGGGGGCGCCCGCGTCCTGGCCTGTCGCCTCGGCGGAGTACTGGCACATCGGGGCCATCCAGATGCGGTTGGGAATGGTCAGCGACCGCAGGGTGTACGGCTCGAAGAGGGCGCTCACGAGAGCTCCAATCACCACGAAAAGGTCATGCGTATGTACGGTTCCTGTCGTACTACGCCGCGTGCCGCCGAAAGATTCCCCGCCCGGTGACGGCCCGCCTCGGGCGCTGTGCGGCGCGCCATGACAATAAGGGCGGATTGCCTGATTAAGTTGTGAATGTGTCGGAACACAAGCTGATGACCGCCAAGGCGTGTGACGAGTTCACCGCGCAGGGCCTGCCCGTCTGGGAAGTCCAGGGGTACGGCACCGTGACGGGCGCCGGCCGCGAAGCGCGTCCGCCCTGGCTCGACGTCCGCCTCACGCTGCCGGACGGCGCGCGCGTGGACGTGCTCGCGGTGGTACGGGGCGACACGATCGCCATCGAGGACGCACAGGCCGACCCCCCGCTGCCGCTCACCTCCCTCGGCGCCCTGGCGTCCGCCCTGCACGGCCCGCTGGAGGCGGCGTGCGCGTCCGTCATGGCCCCGGCGTTCGCGTGCGGGGCCACCGCACGGACGGTGCCGCCCGCAGCGCCGTCACAGCCCGTCACGCCGGAAGGAGCCACGCCGACACAAGCCGCGCCGGAACGTGCCGTCACCGCACCGGCCGCCGAGGCGGTTCCCGTGGCGGCGCCCGACTCCGCGGTGGGTCCGCGGGACGATCCCGCATCGCTCGCCGCCTCCGGGGGGCTTCAGGGGGGAGGGGGCGGGCGGGGCGGCCGCGCCGGGGGCGGGGGGCCGCGGGGCCGGGCCCGGGGGGGGGGCGGGGCGCGGGGGCGGGGCGCGGCGGGGGGGGGGGGGGGGGGGGGGGGGGGGGGGGGGGGGCGGGGGGGGGGGGGGCGGGGGGGGGGGGGGGGGGGGGGGGGGGGGGGGGGGGGGGGGGGGGGGGGGGGGGGGGGGGGG
>NZ_JAGIQL010000072.1 GCF_017813245.1 Streptomyces montanisoli | reverse complement strand
TCGCACAACGCCCCGCGGCCCGGCGCGCCGCCCAGCGCGGAGGCCGCAGGCGCGGGGCCGACACCGCGCCCGGGACGGGCACGGGACCAGGGGCCGGTGGGCGCGGCAGAGGCCGGGGGCCCGCCAAGAAGCGCTTCATCGACTACCCGCGCTTCGAGAAGTACGGCTGGCGCCGCTGGATGCCGTCCTGGAAGCTGTCCGGCGCGCTCGTGCTGGGGTTCTTCGGCTCGATACTGGCCGCGGGCTCGGCCGCCTACGCGCTCGTGGGACTGCCCCAGGTGAGTCTGGCGGCCAAGGCGGAGAACAACGTCTACTACTGGTCGGACGGCACCCCGATGGTCTCCACCGGTGGTGAGCGCAACCGCCAGATCATCGGCATCGACCAGATCCCCAAGGCGATGCAGGACGCGGTGGTCTCCGCGGAGAACAAGTCCTTCTACACGGACTCGGGCATCGACCCCCAGGGCATCGCGCGCGCCGTCCTCAACATGGCGAAGGGCCAGGAGACGCAGGGCGGCTCCACGATCACCCAGCAGTACGTCAAGAACGCCCGCCTCGGAGACCAGAGCCAGACCCTCAGCCGCAAGGTCAAGGAGCTGTTCATCTCCATCAAGGTCGGCACCAAGATGGACAAGCGCCAGATCCTGGCCGGCTACCTGAACACCTCTTACTACGGCCGGGGCGCCTACGGCATCCAGGCGGCGTCACGCGCGTACTTCGGCACGGACGCCAAGAACCTCGACCCGAGCCAGTGCGCCTTCCTCGCCGCGCTGCTCAAGGGCGCCACCCTCTACGACCCGGCGGGCAACCCGGGCCTGAACCCGAACGCGACGCACGAGGCGAACACCAAGCGCGAGACGCAGCGGTGGAGCTGGATCCTCGACCAGATGGTCCAGGACCACAAGCTCAGCGCCGCGAAGCGCGCCACGTTCAAGACGCTTCCCGACTACGACCAGCCGAAGAAGTCCCACCAGCTCAGCGGCCAGGTCGGTTACCTGGTGGACCTCGCGAAGTCGTACGTCGCCCACAACAGCCAGGGCATCACGGCGGACGACCTCTCCCACGGCGGTTACGAGATCTACACGACCTTCGACAAGAAGAAGGTCGACCAGCTCGAGAAGGCCGTCGAGAAGGTCCGCAAGGCCCACATCGATCCGAAGAAGCGGCCCAAGAAGGACAAGTACGTGCAGTTCGGCGCCGCGTCCGTGGAACCGCAGACGGGGAAGATCGTCGCGATCTACGGCGGCGAGGACGCCACCAAGCACTTCACCGACAACGCCGACTTCACCGGGGCCCAGGTCGGATCGACCTTCAAGCCGTTCGTGCTGGCCGCCGCCATGGAGCACGGGAAGAGAGACCCGAGTCTCGGTCCCGACCAGCCCGACTCCGCGCGGACGCCGGTCAACCCGGACACCAGCCGCTACCCCGGCAAGAACATGTACAAGGTCAAGGACTACACAGGCAAGGACTGGGTGGACAAGAGCGGCAAGGAGTGGCTGCAGGCCAACGACGAGGGGTACAACCAGTCGTCGATCAGCCTGCGTGAGGCCATGCGCGAGTCCGTGAACTCCGCGTTCGTGCAGCTCGGCATGGACGTGGGCATCCCGACCGTCCGTACGGAGGCCGAGAAGGCCGGCCTGTCCGCGAGCCAGCTGAGCAAGTCCGACGTGCCGTCGTTCTCCATCGGCATCTCCGACCCGAGCGCCATCCGCATGGCCGGCGCGTACGGCACCTTCGCCCAGCACGGCAAGCAGCGCGAGCCGTACTCGGTGACGAAGGTCCTCAAGCGCGGCAAGGAGGTCTACAAGCATCAGGACAAGGTCACGCAGGCGATGCCCGCGCAGGTCGCGGACAACGTGACCGACGTGCTGCGGACCGTCGTCGACAAGGGCACGGGCACCAACGCGCAGGTCGCGGGCCGTGAGGTGGCGGGCAAGACCGGTACGACCGACGAGAACAAGTCGGCCTGGTTCGTCGGCTACACCCCGGCGCTCTCGACCGCCGTCGACATGTACCGCATGGACGACAGCGCGAAGGGCGACCACAAGTTCCTGTCGATGTACGGAACGGGCGGCCTGGAGAAGATCCACGGCGCGTCGTTCCCGTCGGGGATCTTCCAGGACTACATGACGAAGGCGCTGGCGGGCACGACCGTCCAGAAGTTCACGAAGCCCAAGCCCATCGGCAAGTCGGTCTTCGGCGGTGGCCTGCACTCCCCGCCGCCCTCACCGTCCGTCTCCCCGTCCACGTCCCCGTGGTCCTCCCCGTCCCCGTCCACGCAGCCGTCGCCGTCGACGAGTCCGTCCGACGTCTCGCCGCCGCCGTCGCCGTCCGACACCTGCACCTCGTGGTGGGGCTGCTCCGACGGCGGGCAGAACGGCACGGGCGGCAACGGCGGCAACGGCGGCAACGGCGGCAACGGGGGCACGGGAGGCAACGGCGGCACCACCGGCGGTACCGACCCGTCGCCGTCCGACTCGCAACCGGGCAGTGACACCGGCGGCAACGGAGCGGGCGGCGGCAACAACGGAGGCACGGGCAGCATCTTCGGCGGCCCGGTCACGTAGGCACGCGACCACGGCCGCCCCGGGGGGCCGTCGCGCCGGGCCCGTACCCCTCGTGTACGGGCCGGACGCGGCGGCCCTCGTCGCGTTGCCGGCGCCGTACGGCAGGATGGGCGCCATGCCCAGCGCAGAAGACACCTCCGCACCCGCCGGTACGTCCGTCGCGCCCCAGGAGGCGGACGACGTCGCGCCCACGCGCCGCGACCGGATCGCCGCGGCCGGCAGCGAGCTGATCGGCGGCCCCTTCGGGCGCTGGGCGTACGCCAGAGCGAGCTGGCTCACCCCCGTACGCGTCGTCGCGCTCGTCGCGATCGGCATGTTCGCGCTCGGCATGGTCCAGAAGCTGCCCTGCTACGACTGGGCGTGGTTCCGCGGCGCCAGCTCCCAGTACACGCACGCCTGCTACTCGGACGTCCCGCACCTCTTCCAGGCGCGCGGCTTCTCCGACGGCCTCGTGCCGTACTTCGACCGCCTGAACGGCGACATGGACTACCTGGAGTACCCCGTGCTCACAGGCCTGTTCATGGAGGTCGCCTCCTGGATCACCTCGCTGTTCACGTCGAGTGACGCCGACCTGATGGGCCGCGAGCAGGCCTACTGGATGGCGAACGCGGCGATGCTCCTCGTCTGCGCCGCGATCATCGCCGTGTGCACGGCCCGCATCCACAGGCGCCGCCCCTGGGACGCCCTGCTGGTGGCGCTCGCGCCCGCGTTCGCGCTGACCGCCACGATCAACTGGGACCTGTTCGCCGTCGCCCTGACGGCGGCGGCGATGCTCATGTGGACGAGGGGCAGGACGGTCGCGTTCGGCGTCCTCATCGGGCTGGCCACGGCCGCGAAGCTGTATCCGGTGCTGCTCCTCGGACCGCTGCTCGTGCTGTGCTGGCGGGCCGGCAAGTGGCGGGCGTACGGGACGGCGCTGCTGGGCGCCGCCTGCGCCTGGCTCGTGGTGAACGTGCCGGTGATGCTGCTGGCCCCCGAGGGGTGGAAGAAGTTCTACACGTTCAGCCAGTCGCGGCCGGTGGACTTCGGGTCGTTCTGGCTGATCATCAACCAGCACACCGGCGCGTTCACGAACGACGTCGGGCCGGTCAACACGTACTCGATCCTGCTGATGGTGCTCGCCTGCGCGGGCATCGGCGCGCTGGCGCTGATGGCGCCGCGCAGGCCGCGGTTCGCGCAGCTCGCCTTCCTCGTCGTCGCCGCGTTCATCCTGACCAACAAGGTGTACTCGCCGCAGTACGTGCTCTGGCTCGTGCCGCTCGCGGCGCTCGCGCGGCCGCGCTGGCGCGACTTCCTGGTGTGGCAGGCGTGCGAGGTCATGTACTTCCTCGGCATCTGGATGTACCTCGCCTACACGACCAGCGGCGACGCGCACAAGGGGCTGCCGGCGCAGGGGTACCAGATCGCGATCGCGCTGCACCTGGCCGGCACGCTGTTCCTGTGCGCGATGGTCGTGCGGGACGCGCTGATGCCCGAGCGCGACCCGGTGCGCGCCGACGGCGAGGACGACCCGTCGGGCGGCGTGCTCGACCGGGCGCCCGACGTCTTCGTCCTGGGCGAGGCGGCGCGCGCACGCCTCGCCGGCGACGAGGAGGGGGACGAGGGCCCCGGACGGCGGGTCGAGTGGGGCCGCGACGAGTGGGACACCGGCCACTGGCCGCCGCCGGCACCGGGGAAGGGCCGGCACGGGGGGTAGCCCCCGTGCCGCCCGGGCCCGCACGCCGGGCGGTGACGAGCACAGCGGGTGGCGCCGGGATCCGTCTCTCAGACCCCGGCGTGCCGCTCCGGCTCCTGTGGCCCCGGCCGCCCTCTGGCCCGTGCCCCGCACGGCGAGCGCCTGGCGCCCAGGTCACTGTGCCCAGGCTCCGGCGTCAGAGCCCGTCGGCCGTGATCGTCGGCTGTGCGCACCCGCGAGGCGTGGGGGGGGCCGGGGCACGCTGCTCCGGCTCGTGCGGCCCTTTCGGCGCGCCGCGCCCGGCGGCGGCGCCTCCCACGCTCAAGCCGCGCGGCGCGCAGGGCGCTCAAGCCCGCGCGGCGCGCCGCTCGCTCAGCGGTCGACGAGCCGGTCGAACTGCGTCGTCGTGTGGCGCAGGATCGCCACCAGCTCGTCACCGATCTTCGGCTCCTCCGCGTCCGACGGCACGAACAGGATCGACACCTGCATGTGCGGCGGCTCCGCGAACCAGCGCTGCTTGCCGGCCCAGACGAACGGCGACAGGTTCCGGTTGACCGTGGCGAGCCCCGCGCGTGCCACGCCCTTCGCCCGCGACGTCATGCTGTGCACCGCCTTCGGCGCCTCGAGCCCCACGCCGTGGGACGTGCCCCCGGCGACGACCACGAGCCAGCCGTCGGCCGCCGTCCTCTGCTGGCGGTAGCCGAACCGGTCGCCCTTGACGACCCGGGTGACGTCGAGGACCGCGCCCCGGTACTCCGTCGCGTCATGGTCGCCGAGCCACAGCTTGGTGCCGATGCGCGCGCGGAAGCGGGTCTGCGGGAACTGCTGCTGGAGCCTGGCCAGCTCGTCGGCCTTCAGGTGGCTCACGAACATCGTGTGCAGCGGCAGCCGGGCCGCGCGCAGCCTGTCCATCCACGCGATGACCTCCTCGACCGCGTCAGAGCCGTCCGTGCGGTCGAGCGGCAGGTGCAGCGCGAAACCCTCGAGACGCACGTCCTCGATGGCCGCGTGCAGCTGCCCGAGCTCGTCCTCCCTGACGCCGTGGCGCTTCATGGAGCTCATGCACTCGATGACCACGCGCGCGCCCACCAGCGCGTACACGCCGTCGATGGACGAGACGGAGCGGACCACCCGGTCGGGCAGCGGCACCGGCTCCTCGCCCCGCCTGAACGGGGTCAGGACCAGCAGGTCGCCGCTGAACCAGTCCTTGATGCTCGCGGCCTCGTAGATCGTGCCGACGGCGAGCATGTCGGACCCGAAACGGGTCGTCTCCTCCGCGAGCCGCCCGTGCCCGAAGCCGTACCCGTTGCCCTTGCAGACGGGCACGATGCCGGGGAACTGATCGATGACCGACTTCTGGTGCGCCCGCCAGCGCGCGGTGTCGACGTAGAGGGAGAGCGCCATGCCGGTCCTGGACCTTTCTCTCGGCTGCCGTAGCCGTCAGCTGTTTCTCGAACGTTCTCGGGGGGGAGCGTATGGGCGGTCAGCGCCGCGACATATACATGTCCAGCGCCTTGTGGAGGAGCTTGTTCAGCGGGAAGTCCCACTCGCCGATGTACTCGACGGCCTCGCCGCCGGTGCCCACCTTGAACTGGATCAGCCCGAAGAGGTGGTCGGTCTCGTCCAGGGAGTCGGAGATGCCGCGCAGGTCGTAGACCGTCGCGCCCATCGCGTACGCGTCACGCAGCATGCGCCACTGCATGGCGTTCGACGGCCGCACCTCGCGCTTGTGGTTCGCGGAGGCACCGTACGAGTACCAGACGTGGCCGCCGACGATCAGCATCGTCGCCGCGGCGACGTTCTCGCCCTCGTGGCGCGCGAAGTAGAGCCGCATGCGGTTCGGGTCCTCGGTGTTCAGGACCGTCCACATGCGCTCGAAGTACGACTGGGGCCGCGGCCTGAAGTGGTCGCGCTCCGCGGTGATCTCGTACAGGCGCTGCCACTCGGCGAGGTCGTTGTAGCCGCCCTGGACGACCTCGACGCCCGCCTTCTCGGCCTTCTTGATGTTGCGGCGCCACAGCTGGTTGAAGCCCTTGAGCACCTCGTCGAGCGACCGGTTCGCCAGCGGCACCTGGAAGACGTAGCGCGGCTGCACGTCGCCGAAGCCGGCGCCGCCGTCCTCGCCCTGCTGCCAGCCCATCTTCCGCAGCCGGTCGGACACCTCGAACGCGCGCGGCTCGATGTGGGTGGCCTCCACGTCGCGCAGCCGCTTCACGTCCGGGTCCTGGATGCCGGACTTGATGGCGGCCGCGTCCCAGCGGCGGATCACAACCGGCGGCCCCATCTTCACCGAGAAGGCGCCCTGCTGCTTGAGGTGCGCGAGCATCGGCTGCAGCCACTCGTCCAGATTGGGCGCGTGCCAGTTGATGACCGGGCCCTCCGGCAGGTACGCGAGGTAGCGCTTGATCTTGGGCAGCTGCCGGTACAGCACGAGCCCCGCGCCGACCAGCCGGCCGGTCGCGTCGAACCAGCCGAGGTTCTCCGAGCGCCACTCCGTCTTCACGTCGGACCATGCCGGCACCTGGCAGTGGCTGGCGGAGGGCAGGCTCTGGATGTACGCCAGATGCTGCTCACGGCTGATGGTCCTGAGGACCAGGCTCTTGCTCTGGGGCAGGCTCATGCGGGGGCGCTCCTCGGCGGGTGTGTCCCCAGTGGGTACGTGGGGCTCCGGGTCACGCGCCGAAGCCTACTGCGCCCCGGGAGCGTCGGCCTGGCCGTGTCGGCCACCGCGCGTGCGTGCTGGTTGCCGGCACGGCGCGCGGTGGCCGACGGCGGCTGTGACGGCCGGCCGCGCTCAGGCGACGAAGAGGCCGCCGTGTGCCATGCCGAGGAAGAAGCCGATCGCGGCGGCTCCGAGGCCGAGGATGGTCAGGAAACGCTCGCGTGTGGTCACGGAGACGTACTGCGTGTACGCGCCGACGACGATGCCCACGAGGCCGACCCACGAGGTCAGCAGCGACAGGCTGTGGAACCAGGCGGTCACGAAGGCCAGCAGCCCGAGGACGAGCGTCGCGGCCATGAGGGTGTCCTGCAGCGGGTGGGGCTTCCCGTCGGAGGCGAAGAGGGAGCCGCCTGACGTCTTCGGATGCATTGCCTGTGCCATGAGGCACCTCCTGGCTGACCGGCGGCGCGTCGTAGCGCCGCGCGTACCCGATGTACCCAGATTGTGCCCGGGTGCGGGCGGATTTCAACCGGACGTGCATGTCCGGGTAGCCTGTACGGTCTGCGGCGGTGTCTGCCCAGGTCTGCCCGAGCCGGTTCGCCGGCCCGATTGTCAGAGGCGGCCGATACCGTTGCTCACGCATCACGACCCTCCTGCCACGGAACGACCGTGGCCGCCGAGTCCAAAGGAGGTGGGTTCCACATGCGTCACTACGAGGTGATGGTCATCCTCGACCCCGATCTCGAGGAGCGTTCTGTCTCCCCGCTGATCGAGAGCTTCCTTTCCGTCGTCCGTGAGGCCGACGGAAAGGTCGAGAAGGTCGACACCTGGGGCCGTCGTCGTCTCTCCTACGAGATCAACAAGAAGCCCGAGGGCATCTACTCGGTCATCGACCTCCAGGCCGAGCCTGCGGTCGTCAAGGAGCTCGACCGGCAGATGAAGCTGAACGAGTCGGTCCTCCGGACCAAGGTGCTGCGTCCCGAGACGCACTGAGCCGAGGCTCGGCAGCGAGTTCGGCATCGAGTAACGAGTAGCAGCACAGCCAAGCATTCCCGCGCAATCCCCGCCGAGAGGTTCCATCCATGGCAGGCGAGACCGTCATCACGGTAGTCGGCAACCTTGTCGACGACCCCGAGCTGCGCTTCACGCCGTCGGGGGCCGCGGTCGCGAAGTTCCGCGTCGCGTCGACCCCCCGCATGTTCGACCGCCAGACCAACGAGTGGAAGGACGGCGAGAGCCTGTTCCTGACCTGCTCGGTGTGGCGCCAGGCTGCGGAGAACGTCGCCGAGTCGCTGCAGCGCGGCATGCGCGTCGTCGTCCAGGGCCGGCTCAAGCAGCGGTCCTACGAGGACCGTGAGGGCGTCAAGCGGACGGTCTACGAGCTGGACGTCGACGAGGTCGGTCCCAGCCTGAAGAACGCCACTGCCAAGGTCACCAAGACCACGGGCCGTGGCGGCCAGGGCGGCTACGGCGGTGGCGGCCAGCAGGGCGGCGGCGGAGGCGGCGGCTGGGGCGGCGGCTCCGGCGGCGGTGCTCCGGCCGACGACCCCTGGGCGACCAGCGCCCCCTCCGGTGGCCAGCAGGCGCCGCAGGGCGGCGGGGGTGGCTGGGGCGGCAGCTCCGGCGGCTCGGGTGGCGGCTACTCGGACGAGCCCCCCTTCTAGGACGGCTCCCTCGTCGAGGGACCTTCCGGAAGAGCGGGTTCGCACCCACACTTCTTGATCACACAGGAGAAACACCATGGCGAAGCCGCCTGTGCGCAAGCCTAAGAAGAAGGTCTGCGCATTCTGCAAGGACAAGACCCAGTACGTGGACTACAAGGACACGAACATGCTGCGGAAGTTCATTTCCGACCGCGGCAAGATCCGTGCCCGCAGGGTCACCGGTAACTGCACCCAGCACCAGCGCGATGTCGCCACGGCCGTGAAGAACAGCCGTGAGATGGCGCTGCTGCCCTACACGTCCACCGCGCGCTAAGGGAGGGTGACCGCATCATGAAGATCATCCTCACCAACGAGGTCAGTGGCCTCGGCGCTGCGGGCGACGTCGTCGATGTCAAGGACGGCTACGCCCGCAACTACCTCGTCCCCCGTGGGTTCGCGATCCGCTGGACCAAGGGCGGCGAGAAGGACGTGGCGCAGATCCGCCGCGCCCGCAAGATCCACGAGATCGCCACCATCGAGCAGGCCAACGAGATCAAGGCCCGCCTCGAAGGCGTGAACGTGCGCCTGGCCGTGCGCTCCGGCGACGCGGGCCGCCTGTTCGGCTCCGTCACCCCGGCCGACCTCGCCTCGGCGATCAAGTCGGCCGGCGGTCCTGAGGTCGACAAGCGCCGTATCGAGCTCGGCGCGCCCATCAAGACGCTGGGCGGGCACCAGATCTCGGTGCGTCTGCACCCCGAGGTCTCCGCGAAGCTCGGTGTCGAGGTCGTCTCCGCCTGATCGGTGGCGCCTCGGCAACGAAGGGCCGCACCCCCTGGGGTGCGGTCCTTTCGGTTTCACGTGAAACGGCGAGTGGTCGTCGCCCTCAGCGGGTGGCGCCGGTGACCATCCAGCGGCCGGACCGCATGCGCAACGCGAGCGTCACCAGGCGAACCAGCATCATCAGCCCCATGGACCACCACACGGCCGTCAGGCCGCCGCCGAGTGCCGGTACGGCCAGCGCGACCGGGGCGAAGACGGCCAGCGTGACCACCATCGCGCCGGCCAGGTAGACGCCGTCCCCCGCCCCCATCAGCACGCCGTCCAGGATGAACACGATGCCGGCGACCGGCTGCGTGACCGCCACCACCAGCAGCGCGGGAAGCAGTGCCGCGCGCACGGTCGCGTCCCCGGTGAACAGCGGGATGAACAACGGGCGGGCCGCGACGATCAGCACGCCGATCACCACCCCCGTGAGCAGCCCCCAGAGCACCATCCTGCGGCATGCCTGCCGCGCGCCGTCCGTGTCGCCGGCTCCCAGGTAGCGGCCGATGATCGCCTGGCCCGCGATGGCGATCGCGTCCAGGGCGAACGCGGTCAGGCTCCAGAGCGACAGCACCACCTGGTGCGCCGCGATGTCCACATCGCTGAGACGTGCCGCCACGGCGGTCGCGATGAGGAGGACGGCGCGGAGCGAGAGCGTACGGACCAGCAGGGGCACGCCGGCCCGCGCACTCGCCCGGACACCGGCCGCGTCGGGACGCAGGGACGCCCCGTGACGGCGTGCTCCGCGCACGACGACGACCAGGTAGACGGCCGCCATCGCGTACTGGGCGATCACCGTGCCCCACGCGGAGCCGGCGATGCCGAGCCCGGCGCCGTAGACCAGCGAGGCGTTGAGGGCGGCGTTGGCCGTGAATCCTCCGACGGCCACGTAGAGCGGTGTCCTGGTGTCCTGCAGGCCGCGCAGGACCCCCGTCGCCGCGAGCACCATCAGCATCGCGGGGATGCCGAGGCTGGAGACGCGCAGGTAGGTGGCGGCGTACGGCGCCGCGGTGTCCGACGCGCCGAACGCGCTCACCAGCCAGGGGGCCGTGGGCAGGGTGACGGCGATGACGGCGGCGCCGATCAGGAGGGCCAGCCAGATTCCGTCCATGCCCTGCTGGATGGCGGCCCTGAGATCGCCGGCGCCGACACGCCGCGCGACGGCGGCGGTGGTGGCGTACGCGAGGAAGACGAAGATGCTCACCGCGGTGGTCAGCAGGACGGCCGCGACCCCGAGACCCGCGAGCTCCCGGGTCCCGAGATGGCCGACGATGGCGCTGTCCACCATGACGAAGAGGGGCTCGGCGACGAGCGCCCCGAAGGCCGGCACGGCGAGCGCGACGATCTCGCGGTCGTGCCGGCGGCGGTCATGGCGCAGGGCGGCCCTGGGCGGGGAGGGGACCTGGGTCATGACCCCTAATCTAGTCTTCCACAGGTAAGAGGTGCAATGCCTGATGGATGCTTACAGTTGCTTGTTGTGGACAACCGGGGCGCCGACCTTTGCTCCGATCTTGTGCTGTCCGGGAAAGTTTTTCTCCCCCACAGCCGGTGGATGGCAAAGCCGCAGGTCAATAAGGGTCGAGTCGGGGGCGCGGCATCTTGTCCACAGAGCTGTCCCCCGCTTCGTGCACAGGAACGGTGAGGTTCTCCACAGCATTGAATCGCTCATCCACATGGCCTGTGGATAACCAGATTGGCTGACGGTGCGGGCAGGCCTACCGTGGACCGGCGTCCGACGCGCCGAGACCGGAGCCAGCCCTCTCGTTTTGTCAGTGTCGTGCCGTAGAAAGAGTGGCACGGCGAGGTCCGCGGAGCGGATGTGAGGAGGTGGCCGGTGAGCATCCCCGAGCCATTGGACAACCCCTGGACCGACGCCGGTCCCGACGAGCGCCGCACCATGTCGCGGCAGCGCCGCGGTGACGACCGCGGCGGCCGGGACGAGCGGCACGACCGGGGCTCCGAGGCCGCGTGGGACAGCGGATCCGGCTTCGAGCGGGTGCCGCCCCAGGACCTCGACGCGGAGCAGTCCGTGCTCGGCGGCATGCTGCTGTCCAAGGACGCCATCGCGGACGTCGTCGAGGTGCTCAAGGGCCAGGACTTCTACCGGCCGGCCCACGAGACCGTCTACCAGGCCATCCTCGACCTGTACGCGAAGGGCGAGCCCGCCGACCCGATCACGGTGGCCGCCGAGCTGGTCAAGCGCGGCGAGATCAGCCGGGTCGGCGGCGCCTCCTATCTGCACACGCTGGTGCAGTCGGTGCCGACCGCGGCCAACGCCTCCTACTACGCGGAGATCGTCCACGAGCGTGCGGTGCTGCGCCGCCTGGTGGAGGCCGGCACCAGGATCACGCAGATGGGATACGCGGCGGACGGCGATGTCGACGAGATCGTGAACTCGGCGCAGGCCGAGATCTACGCCGTCACCGAGCAGCGCACCAGCGAGGACTACCTGCCGCTCGGCGACATCATGGAGGGCGCCCTCGACGAGATCGAGGCGATCGGCTCGCGCAGCGGCGAGATGACGGGCGTGCCGACGGGCTTCACGGACTTCGACTCGCTCACGAACGGCCTGCACCCCGGCCAGATGATCGTGATCGCGGCACGCCCCGCGATGGGCAAGTCGACACTGGCGCTCGACTTCGCACGGGCCGCGTCCATCAAGAACAACCTGCCGAGTGTCATCTTCTCGCTGGAGATGGGACGCAACGAGATCGCGATGCGCCTGCTGTCGGCGGAGGCGCGGGTCGCGCTGCACCACATGCGCTCGGGCACGATGACGGACGAGGACTGGACGCGCCTGGCCCGCCGCATGCCGGAGGTCACGCAGGCGCCGCTGTACATCGACGACTCGCCGAACCTGTCCATGATGGAGATCCGGGCCAAGTGCCGCCGCCTGAAACAACGCAACGACCTGCGGCTCGTCGTCATCGACTACCTCCAGCTGATGCAGTCGGGCGGCTCCAAGCGCATCGAGAGCCGCCAGCAGGAGGTCTCCGACATGAGCCGCAACCTCAAGCTCCTGGCCAAGGAGCTGGAGTTGCCGGTCATCGCGCTCTCCCAGCTCAACCGCGGCCCCGAACAGCGCACGGACAAGAAGCCGATGGTCTCCGACCTGCGTGAGTCGGGCTCCATCGAGCAGGACGCGGACATGGTCATCCTCCTCCACCGCGAGGACGCCTACGAGAAGGAGTCGCCGCGCGCCGGCGAGGCGGACCTGATCGTGGCCAAGCACCGCAACGGCCCGACGGCCACCATCACGGTCGCCTTCCAGGGCCACTACTCCCGCTTCGTCGACATGGCCCAGACCTGACCGCTCTCCCATGGGGGCGTGCGAGGGTGTGGCATGACGTCATCGACTTCTGACCCCACCCAGGTGGATCACCTGTTGCCCGCCACGCAGCGCGCACTGCTGCACCGCATCGCCGTGGGCCAGGCCGAGGGGCGTTCGCCCTCCCTCGTCGCCGCTGTGGCGCGTGATGGCCGGCTGTCCTGGTCCGGGGCGCGCAGCTGCCTGGACGGACACGCACCCGATGTGGACACGCAGTACAGGATCGGGTCCATCACCAAGACGTTCACGGCCGTACTGGTGATGCGGCTGCGCGACGAGGGCCTGCTCGACCTGGGTGACCCGTTGGAGAAGCATCTTCCCGGAACCGGTGTGGGTGAGCTGACGATCCACCAGCTGCTGTCCCACAGCGGCGGGTTGCGTGCCGAACCGCCGGGGGACTGGTGGGAGCGGACCTCCGGCTCGCTGCGGCCCGCGCTGTCCGACACGCTCGGCGAGGGGGCCGTCCTTCACCCGGCGGGGCGGCGCCACCACTACTCCAACCCGGGGTACGCGCTGCTCGGTGCGGTGGTGGAACGGCTGCGCGGGGACACCTGGGCGGAGGTGCTGCGCCGCGAGATCCTGCTGCCGCTGTCGCTCGACCGCACGACGGTGCAGCCGGCGGCGCCCCACGCGGGCGGCTGGGCCGTCCATCCGTGGGCCGACGCCATGCTTCCTGAACCGCTCCAGGACCTGGGCGTGATGGCACCCGCGGGGCAGCTGTGGTCGACGGCCGGGGACCTCTGCCGGTTCGGCACGTTCCTCGTCCAGGGCGACGCCCGGGTGCTGAGCGCCGCATCCGTGCGCGAGATGCGGGCCCCCTCGACGCCACCGGACCCGGACGACTGGGCGAGCGGTTACGGACTCGGTGTCCAGCTCGCCCAGCGCGGCGGGCGGACGCTCGCGGGACACACGGGGTCGCTGCCGGGGTTCCTGGCCTGCCTCTGGACGCACGGGGACGAGGGGATCGTGTCGGTCGCGTTGGCCAACGCGACCTCGGGCCCGGCCATCGGTGCGATCGCCGCCGATCTCCTGGCCACGGTCGCGGACGCCGAGCCCCGCATCCCCGACGCCTGGCGCCCCATGGAGAACTTCGACAACGGGCTGCTGGAGATCGCGGGCCAGTGGTACTGGGGCACCAACGCCTACGGGCTGAAACTCGTCTCCGACGGCGGCCTTGAGCTCTATCCCCTGTCCGGCGCCGGGCGCGGATCACGGTTCGTCGCCACCGCGAACAGCGACGGCGACGGCGTCTCCGCCGACCGGACCTGGCGAGGTCTCGACGGGTACTACGCGGGGGAGACGTTGCGCATCGCCCGGACCACGGACGGCTCCGTCAGCCATCTCGACCTCGGCACGTTCGTCCTCACGCGGCAGCCCTACAGCCCTGCGGAGGCCGTGCCCGGCGGCGTGGACGGCGACGGCTGGCGCTGACTGTGCGCGGCGGGTGGGTGTTTCACGTGAAACACCCACCCGCCGCACGAATGTCCCGTCGTACGGGCACCCGTCACAGGGCCATCTTGAAGCCGAGGTGTGAGGCCGTGAAACCCAGCCGCTCGTAGAAGCGGTGCGCGTCGGTGCGGGTGGCGTCCGAGGTGAGCTGGACCACCTGGCAACCCCGCCGCCGGGCCTCCTCGATGGCCCAGGTGATGAAACGCGTGCCCAAACCGCTGCCGCGTTCGTCGGCGTGCACGCGGACGCCCTCGATGATGGCGCGTGTAGCACCTTGCCGGGACAGGCCGTGCACGATCGAAAGCTGCAGCGTCCCGACGATCCGGTCACCGCGCGCCGCGACCATCAGATGCTGGTTCGGATCGGCGCCCACGCGCTGGAACGCCTTCTCGTAGGGGGCGAGGTTGTCCGGGGACTCGCGCTGCGCGCCGAGGGCGTCGTCGGCCAGCATCGCCACCACCGCGGGGATGTCGTTCTGGGTAGTGCGGCGTATCACCAGGTCTTCGCCGGCTTCGTCAGTCATGAGCGTGAGCCTAGGTGAGGGGCGAGCGCGGGTCGCTCCGGTTTCTCAGAGCGTCGCCATGGTCAAAGGCGCGAAGCGGCGGCCTCGGTCGCACGGCAGGTCGTCGGTCCCGTGGACCATCACGGCGCTGGTGACGACCACGTCCAGGCCGTGTTCCTTGAGCCAGGCCAGCAGCCCTTCGTGACGCGCGTCGATGTCCGTGCGCAGGGGGCGATCGGTGGACGAGGCGAGTGAGGCGATCAGGGCCTTGGCCGTCGGCGCGTCGCGGGCGATCAGGGGACCGATCACATCGGCGTCCGTACTGGCCCAGGTGGCCGCGTAGCCGACGACGTCCGAGCCGTCCACGGCGACCCGCAGCTGCTCGGCGAAGGCCGGGAAACGGGTGATCATCAGTGTGCGGTCGACGCCGAAGACCTCGGTGTCCAGCCGCACGATGGCCGGCAGGTCCTCGGCGGTAGCGGTGCGGACCGTGATCCCTTCGGGCGAGAGGCGGTCCTGCGGGGGCGGGGACAGCAGCCGCCCGCGCACCTTCACGTTCTGGCCGATCACCGTGAACCCGAGCCGCTCGTAGAGAGGCTGTCCGAACCGGGTGGCGTACAGCGCGAGCGGGGTGTTGCCGGCCTCCCGCATCGCGTGCCGCATCAACCGCTGCCCCAGGCCCTGGCGCTCATGGTGGGTGGCCACGAGCATCATGCCGATCACCGACAGCTCGCCGGCATGACCCGCGCCCGGGGTGCCGTACCGCGTGACCACACAGACAGCCGCAAGGCCCGTTCCGTTCGGGTCGTCGATCCCGTATCCGGTCCCGGCGGTGAGCAGGAGCCGCCACTTGTGCTCGTCGGGCGGCCAGCCCCGGTCGGCCGCCAGTTCTGCGCAGGACGCCAGGTCGCGCAAGGTCAGCGGCCGGATCGGAACCTCTGCGAGCGGTGTCGACATGGGCCCAGGCTGACGGAGGCGTTGATCGTTCGTCCAGCGCTTTAGGCAAAATGGCCAAGAATTTCGGACGCTGTTTCACGTGAAACACGTGCCGGACACCGGCTCGCCCATCCGTACTAATGTCCCCTCCATGGCGACCGCACCCAAGCTGCACCTTTTCGATGTCGACGGCACCCTGATCAGGGGATCCGCCGCGGCCGTGGAAATATCCCGGCAGCTGGGGGTGACCGCTCAGATCGAGGAGCTGGAGCGTCTATTCGTCACGGCCGGACTTCCGGCGGCCGATTTCGCCTCCCGGGCTAGGGAGATCTGGGCGGACCTCACCGTGGCCCATGTGACGGCCGCCTTCGAGCAGGCGCCCTGGCTGGACGGCATACGGGACGTCTGGGCCGACATCCGCGCCCGGGGAGACTACTGCGCGGTGATCTCGCTCGGGCCGAGCTTCTTCGTGGAGCGGTTGCTCGACTGGGGACTCCACGCCGCCCATGCGTCCGTCTGGCCCGCCGTGCCCTTCACCGAGCCGGTGGAGCCCTCGGGCATCCTCAGCCCTGCCGCCAAGGTCCACACGGCCGAGCGACTCTGCGGCGAACTGGGGCTGCGACTGGAGGACTGCGTCGCCTACGGGGACTCGATGTCGGACGCGGAGCTGTTTCGCGTCGTGCCGAGCGCGGTCGCGGTGAACGCGGACCACCACGTGGCAGGCATCGCCACCCACACCTACAGCGGCGGGGACCTGCGCGACGCCTATGCGCTCGTGCGAGGGTGACGCGTGTGCAAGGCCTCAGCCGAGGTCGGGTGCGTGCATGGCGCGCACCCCCTCGATGTTGCCGTCCAGGTAATGGCGCAGCGACAGCGGGACGAGATGGACCGCGGCGATCCCGACGCGGCTGAACGGCACCCGGACGATCTCGTACTCGCCCCGCGGCTCGTCCACCTCGGGCCCGTGCCGCAGCGACGGGTCCATGGACTCCAGACGACAGACGAAGAAGTGCTGGATCTTGACTCCCGCCACGTCCTCGGCACCCTCGGCGACATGCTCGACCGTGTCCACGAAGCAGGGGACCACATCGGTGATCTTCGCGCCCAGCTCCTCGTCCACCTCGCGGTGCAGCGCGTCGATCACGGTGGGGTCGGTGTCCTCGACGCCTCCACCGGGCGTGACCCAGTAGGGGGCCACGCCAGGCCGGGTGCGCTTGATCAGGACCAGGTCTTCCCCGTCGAGCAGGATGGCGCGTGCGGTGCGCTTGACCACGGGCCGTTCGGTCATGGGAGAAGGCTGGCCCGTGGGGCGGCCGCCGAAACTCCTGTGGCCCCTGCTGTCACCGGGCCTCGGCGGAGCCTCCGGCGGAAAAGGCGAGGTGCGGAAACTGTGATTGAACACTGACGCTCAGTCAACTAGCCTTGCAGGCGTGCCTCTTTACGAGGGGCACACGGACGGCCCGAGCCACGAGGGGGGAGGCTCGGGCCGTTCGGCTACCGGGGTCCCGAGCCGTCCAGGGCGCGCAGGACGTCGGCGACGAGGTCCTCCGGGTCTTCCGCGCCCACCGAGAACCTGATGAACCCCTCGGGCACCGCGTCACCGCCCCAGCGGCCACGCCTCTCCGCCGTGGAGCGCACGCCGCCGAAGCTGGTCGCGTCGTCCACCAGGCGCAGCCCGTCGAGGAAGCGCTCCGCATGGTCGCGTCCCGGCAGCTGGAAGGAGACCACCGAGCCGTAGCGCCGCATCTGCAGCGAAGCGACGCGGTGCGACGGATCGCCGGGGAGGCCCGGATAGCGCAGCCCGGAGACCTCCGGGCGCTCGCTCAACGCGTGCGCGAGGGTCAGCGCGGTGGCGCACTGCCGGTCGTTGCGCAGCTGGAGCGTCGCCAGCGACCTGTGCGCGAGCCAGGCCTCCATGGGCCCGGGGATGGCGCCCGCGATCTTGCGCCAGCGCCGCACGGAGGCCGCGAGCGCCGGGTCGGTCACGGTGACGTGGCCGAGCAGCAGGTCCCCGTGGCCCGTCATGCCCTTGGTGTCGCTGGCGACCGAGAAGTCCGCGCCCAGGGTGAGGGGGCGCTGTCCGAGCGGGGTGGCCAGGGTGTTGTCGACCGCGACGAGCGCGCCCGCGGCATGGGCCCGCGCCGCCAGCTCGCGGATGTCACAGATGTCCAGGCCGGGGTTGGAGGGCGTCTCGATCCACAGGAGCTTCGCGCCGTCGAGCACGCGCAGCTGGCCGTTGCCGCCGGTCGGCGCGGTCCGCACCTCGATCCCGTAGGCGGCGAGCTGGTCGTGCAGCAGCGGCAGCGCCTGGTAGCCGTCGTCGGGGAACACGGCGACGTCGCCCGCCCGCAGCTGGGAGAAGGCCACGGCGGAGATGGCGGCCATGCCCGAGGCGAGGACGACGGTCTCCGTCGGCTGTCCGGGCGCCTCGAGCTCGCCGATGGCCCGCTCGAGCAGGGTCCAGGTCGGGTTCTCGTCGCGGCCGTACGTGTAGGGACCCGTCGGCTCGCCGGGCAGGTGGAAGTGCGCGGCGAAGACCGGTCCCGGCAGCGTCGGCTCGTACTTGACGGGTTCCGGCAGCCCCGCGCGTACGGCGCGCGTCCCCTCCCCCGTCTCCCGGCCGGCCGCCCTGTCGTGGCCGGTCACGGCTTCGCCTCACCGTCACGGATCGTCTTGACTGCGGAAATCTTCATGGTCTGATCGTGGCATGAAGGCATTCCGACTGGACGACCTGGAGGCGGAGCGCGCCGCGAACGACGGCGCCTACCTCCAGTTCATGCGCGGGCGCAGCATGTCGCTCGGGCTCTACGCACTGGACGCGGGCGAGGCCGACCGGCAGCTGCCGCACAAAGAGGACGAGGTGTACCTCGTGATGAGCGGCCGTGCGTCGATCACCGTGGGGACGGAGACCACCCACGTGGCCAGGGGCAGCGTCGTCTTCGTGCCGTCCGGCGCCACCCACAAGTTCCACCACATCACGGAGGACCTCAGGGTCATGGTCGTGTTCTCCCCGCCGGAGAGCTGAACGCCCACTGCCCGCCCGCCCGGGCCGGACCCGCCGAAAAGCTGAGCCGGACCCCGAGAACGGACTCAGGGTCGGATCAGGGGAGAGCGGGGGACGGCACGCCCCCGTTCCGCCCGGCGACCTTCTAGCATCGAAAGCGTCAACCGGGCGTCCCGCGAACGGGGCGTGCCGGACATGAGCCGGAGAGGTCCGGAGGAGTGAGGTAGAGGCGATGGCAAGGCGGGAGATATTCGCTGGACTGCCCTGGTGGGTGAAGTGGGTCGCGGTGCCCCTGATCGTCCTCGTCGTGTTCGGCGGGCTGATCACGACCATCATCGGGTTCGTCATCGGGCTGCTCTTCAAGGCGCTCATCCTGGTCGCCCTGGTGGCCGGACTCATCTTCCTCGTACGCAAGTTCACGTCATCGTCGTCCTCGCACGACGGCTGGTAGAACCGGTTAGCCCGCGCGGGGGAAAGCCGTACGGGAAACCATCCTTGGCCCTGGTGTGCCCTTAGAGTGACTGGTCTCTGCCGCGCCCTGGCGGTCCCCCCGGGGCTCGGCGGGTGCGCGGGGGCGGCCCCCGCGGGCGGGCAGTCGCTCGTCCCCACCGCTGGGGGTGATCCTTGGCCACAGCAACACGTACAACCCGTACAGCCCTCAATGCCTCGGCTGCCACGCGCGCCGGGGCGCCTACGCTGATCGGCTCGGTGCAGCGCGCGCTGCGGCTGCTCGAGTCCGTCGGCGCCCACCGGGACGGGGCCCCCGCGAAGCAACTCGCCCGCGAGGCCGGGCTGCCCCTTCCGACCACGTACCACCTGCTGCGCACCCTGACGCACGAGGGCTACCTCTCCCGGGAGAACGGCGTGTTCCGCCTCGGCGGGGCCGTCCCCCGGCTCGCCAGGGACGAGGCGCTGCAGAATCGTCGCAGCAAGATCGCCGAGACACTGCGGTCCCTGTGCGACCGTGTCGGTGCGCCCGTCTACTTCGCGGTCTACCGCGAGGGCGAGATCGAGCTCGTCTCGGTCGCCGACGCCCCCGAGACGCCCGCCGTCGACGAGTGGGCCGACTTCCGCGCCACGGGCCACGCGCACGCGATCGGCCAGTGCCTGCTGAGCCAACTCGACGGCGCCACCCGCCGCGACCACCTGGACCGCTACCCCGTCTGGTCGCTCACGCCGCACTCCGTGCGCAGCCGCGGCGCGCTGCTCACCCGCCTCGCCGCGCTCGACCGCACGGCCCGCGACCCGCTGCGCCCGGTGATCGAACGTCAGGAGTACGCGCTCGGCACCGTCTGCGCCGCGCTGCCCATAGCGGTCGGCCCCGCCGCCGCGACCATGGCCATTTCTGTGCCACTCGACAGGGAAGACGAACTCCTGCCGACCGTCGAACGGTTACGCAGAGAGATCAGCACGCTGCTGACCTCGGGAACCTTCTCTATCAGTATCTGAAAAATTACTCCTTGTGATCTGTTAGCGCTTCCAGGACGATTGAGTCAAGGGGGGCAAGGGGATCATTCCTAGCCGTATCTACTCCGGAGTGGTGCATGATGCGCGAATCGGTACAGGCCGAGGTCCAGATGAGCTTCCTCGTCTCCGAGGAGCTCGCGTTCCGGATCCAGGTGGAGCTTCACTACGAAACCGAAGATCCCTACGCGGTGCGCATGACCTTCCATCTGCCCGGTGACGCGCCCGTGACCTGGACGTTCGGGCGCGAACTGCTGCTCGACGGGATCAATGTCCCGAGCGGGGACGGCGACGTGCACATCGCGCCGACCGCGCCCGAGGACCTCTCGGACGTCCACATCACGCTCCAGGTCGGCGACGACCACGCGCTGTTCCGGGTGAGCGCGGCGCCTCTCGTCGCGTTCCTCGACCGGACGGACAGACTGGTGCCGCTCGGCCAGGAACAGGTGGCCGGCGACTTCGAGGGATCGCTCGAGAAGGAACTCGGCCGCATCCTGGCCGAGGAGAACGCGGGCTGACCGAACGCCGGCCGACGCGAGGCCGACGCGAGGCCGACGCGACGGCGGCTGGACCGGACGCCCGCAGACCGGACGGTGGCACAGGCCCTCTGGCCATCCCCATGGCCCTGGCGCTAGCGTGGACACGCATTTGCACACGCGGGAGCTCGGAGCACCGGGCTGAGAGGGCGCTGACGTGTGGTGACGGTGGTGGTGTCCACCACCCCGCACCCGACGCTGCGCCGACCGCTGAACCTGTTACCGGGTAATGCCGGCGTAGGGAGTCTGGTCTGATGACCGTTCAGGACACACACACGTCCGCAATCGGCTGGCACAAGGGATACGTGGAGGGTTCGCGTCCGGACCTCCGGGTGCCCGTGCGGCGGGTGCACCTCACCAACGGCGACGACGTCACGCTGTACGACACGTCGGGTCCGTACACCGACCCAGGCGTCGAGACCGACGTGCGCCGCGGCCTCGCGCCACTCAGGGAGAACTGGATCGTCGCCCGCGGCGACACCGAGGAGTACGCGGGGCGGCCCGCCCGCCCCGAGGACGACGGCCTCAAGCACACCTCGCCGCGCGGCGGGCTGCGCAACCTCGACGCGGTCTTCCCCGGCAGGCCGCGCCAGCCGCGCCGCGGCAGGGACGGCCGGCAGGTCACGCAGCTCGCGTACGCGCGGCGCGGCGAGATCACGCCCGAGATGGAGTACGTCGCCATCCGGGAGAACGTCGCGCCCGAGACCGTACGCGAGGAGATCGCGGCGGGCCGGGCCGTGCTGCCCGCCAACGTCAACCACCCGGAGATCGAGCCGATGATCATCGGCAAGAAGTTCCTGGTGAAGGTCAACGCGAACATCGGCAACTCGGCCGTCACGTCCTCCATCGAGGAGGAGGTCGACAAGATGACGTGGGCGACCCGGTGGGGCGCCGACACCGTCATGGACCTCTCCACCGGCCGCAACATCCACACCACGCGCGAATGGGTGCTGCGCAACTCCCCCGTGCCGATCGGCACCGTGCCGCTCTACCAGGCGCTGGAGAAGGTCGACGGCAAGGCCGAGGAGCTGACCTGGCAGATCTACCGCGACACCGTCGTCGAACAGGCCGAGCAGGGCGTCGACTACATGACCGTCCACGCGGGCGTGCTGCTGCGCTACGTGCCGCTCACCGCCCGCCGCAAGACGGGCATCGTCTCGCGCGGCGGCTCGATCATGGCGGCGTGGTGCCTGGCGCACCACAAGGAGTCGTTCCTCTACGAGCACTTCGAGGAGCTCTGCTCCATCCTCGCCTCGTACGACGTCACCTACTCCCTCGGGGACGGCCTGCGGCCCGGCTCCATCGCCGACGCCAACGACGAGGCGCAGTTCGCGGAGTTGCGCACGCTCGGCGAGCTCAACACGATCGCCAAGCGGCACGGCGTCCAGACGATGATCGAGGGCCCGGGCCACGTGCCGATGCACAAGATCAAGGAGAACATCGACCTCCAGCAGGAGGTGTGCGAGGAGGCGCCGTTCTACACGCTCGGCCCCCTCACGACGGACGTCGCCCCCGCCTACGACCACATCACCTCGGGCATCGGCGCCGCGATGATCGCCTGGTGGGGCACCGCGATGCTCTGCTACGTCACCCCGAAGGAGCACCTGGGCCTGCCGGACCGCGACGACGTGAAGACCGGCGTCATCACGTACAAGATCGCCGCACACGCCGCGGACCTGGCGAAGGGCCACCCGGGGGCGCAGGAGTGGGACGACGCGCTGTCCGACGCCCGCTTCGAGTTCCGCTGGGAGGACCAGTTCAACCTGGCCATGGACCCGGACACGGCCCGCGCGTTCCACGACGAGACGCTGCCGGCGGAACCCGCGAAGACGGCGCACTTCTGCTCGATGTGCGGACCGAAATTCTGTTCGATGAAGATCTCTCAGGACATCAGGCGCCGCCACGGCGGCGATCTGGATACCGCGGAGATCGACACCGAAGAGATCGACGCCGCGGGGATCGAGGAGGGCATGGCGGAGAAGTCACGCGAGTTCGCGGCGGCGGGCAACCGGGTCTACCTGCCGCTCGCCGAGTGACATCGCGAGCCGGGCTGGGCCTTCGCCAGTAGGCCTGGTCGGGGCTCAGTCGGGCTGGTGGTCGGGGCCGCCGTAGTCCGGGCTTGTGAAGTCCGGGCTCGAGTAGCGGGGGCCCCGGCGCCTCGCCGCGCCCTCGCCCGGGCTGGAGAAGTCCGGGCGGCTGTAGCCGATCTTCGGCAACTGGCCGCCCTCGCCCTGCCCCTGCCACCGCGCCATGGGCGCCGACGTGTCCGCCTCCCTGAGCGCCCGCCGCAGGTACGGGACGATGCCGCGCTCGAGCAGCGCGGCGCGCCACTCGTCGCGTGCGTCGCCGAGCCGGCGGGCCTCGTCCGCGGAGCGTATCTGCGTCGAGCCGTTGCGCAGCGCGGTGATCACCAGGCCGATGCCGCCCGCCAGGATGCCGAGCGCCATCACCGAGGCGAAGAACCAGCCGAAGGCGATCAGCGCGCCGGCGAGTGCGTGCGCGGGGCCCACCGCCTTCAGCAGGTAGCCCGCGAGCAGGAAGATCACCGCCGCGATCGCGGCGAGGACGGGGACGAGCACCGCGACGACGGCGACTACCCCCGCGCCCGTCCTCGCCGGGTCGCCTAGCACGGAGCTCCCCGGGAGGTGCCCGGACGGGGAAGGGGACGGCGGGGAGGCGGACGGAGGGGGCGCGGTGTCCGGGGCCGCTTCCGACGGGGCCGGCGGGGCCGCTTCCCGTGCGTGCGGGGAGCGGGGAGTGCGCAGTTCCTCGCGCACTTCCCGGTAGCGCTCGTACTCGGGGGCGGCCGCCTGCGCGATCAGCTGCTGCGCGTCCAGCGCCATGGCGCGCAGCTGGCGGGTGGTCAGTACGTCGCCGAGCCCGGCGAGTTCGGCGCGTTCGTGCGCGGTGCGCAGCGCTTCGTCGAGGGTGCGCTCGAATTCCGCGCGGTCCTCGCCCAGCAGGTGCGGAGCGCTCTTCATGGTGCATCCCCCGATGCTCCGTAGGCCGAACCGCCCGTCGTGGCACGAGCGGTCGGCAGAAACGGAGGAGAGTCTGCTACGGATACGCCGATGGTAGAGCGACTCCGGGCAACCGTGACAGGGACTTTCGCGAAAAGCGCCGCCCCTGCACGGAATCTGCTCTACAGCGGGAGCCGGACCACCAGCAGCTTTCCGGCCATGGTCACGCCGCCGTCCATGGCGATGGCAAGCCCCTCCGCATAGACGTGCGGACCTTCCACCACGGGGCCGGAGCCGCCGTCGGAGCCGGCGGCGTCCTCCGTGCCGACCTCGCCGAGCAGGTAGGGGATGGGGCTGTGGCCGTGCACGACGCGCCGGCCGCCGTAGGCGGAGAGGAGCTCGCGCGCGGCGTCCGGGCCGTCGTCGCGGAACGCGAAGCGCTTGGTCAGCTTGCGGAAGAGGTCCCAGCACTCGTCGGCGTCGTTGCGCGTGAGTACCTGGTGGACGGTGTCGTTGACGTCGTCGATCGTCGACCCGTAGTCCAGGTAGGCCGTGGTGTCGGAGTGCATCAGCAGGTGCCCGTCCGCCTCGGCCACCGCGTCGAGCCGGGACATCCACTGGAGGTGGACGTCCTGCAGGCGCTCCATGTCGCCCTGCTGGCCGCCGTTGAGCAGCCAGGCCGCGTGGAACGTCGCCGTGCCCGCGCCCGAGCTGACCGGCGTGGGGCCGAACCGCTTGGCGCCGAGCAGCAGCAGCTCATGGTTGCCCATGAGCGCCTTGCAGTAGCCGCCGGCGGCCGCGGCCTCGGCGGACAGCCGCATCACCAGGTCGATCACGCCGACGCCGTCGGGTCCCCGGTCGGTGAAGTCACCGAGGAACCAGAGGCGCGCCGTCCCGGCCGACCAGTGGCCCTCCTCGTCCACCAGGCCCTGTTCCGCGAGGGCCGCGAGGAGTTCGTCGAGGTAGCCGTGCACGTCGCCGACCACGTAGAGCGGGCCGAGGGCCGGCTCGCCGGCGGCGGTGTCCTCGATGCGCGTCTCGACCGCGGTGGCCTGCTCCGGGGTGATCACCGGGAGGTCGCGCTCGGTCGGGGTGTAGCCGTCGGGCGGCTCGTCGTCGGGGACGGCGTCGCCCGGGTGGACGGGGGCGGCCGGCTGCGCCTGGCCTGCCCGGGGCGCCGGCATGGGGCTGGGCGCGACGGGTTCGGGCGCGACGTGCTCTGGCGCGAGGTGTTCCGGCGCGACGTGTTCTGGCGCGTCGCCGGGCAGCAGTGGCGCCGGTGGCGCCACCGGCGCCGTCAGCGGTGCCTGCCGCTCCTGTGGCGTCTCGCCCGTCCCCACGGGAACCTGCGCGTAGGGCGGCACGCGGAAGTCGCGCAACGTCGCCGTACGCACCACGGGTCCCTCGTCGGCCCCCTGTGTCATCGACCCCTCCACCACCGTCGCGCCGCCGTACACCTCTCGGGTCTGACCGGTCGGGTGGGGGTCTGCCCACCTGAGGGAGGGAAAGGCCCGCGGTGTCGTCCGCCCATCATAGGAATGCGGCCGCTCCTGTGTGACGCACCAGGGGTGGTGAATCCGCACGCGATCGCCGGCGGTTCGCCGAATTCACGCCGAACGCCCCAAATGCAGAGGTCTGGACCTGCGCGCTCCGGCTCCTCGGGCCCGGTCGCTCTCCTCAGGGCCGGTCGCTCGCGGGCGAGCGCGGCGGGCTGACCGTCGTGCGCGGCGGCCGCCGCTGTGACGAGGTGCGGACGATGAGCTCGGTCGGTATCACCCGCTCGACGGGGCCTTCAGGGGCGACTCCCTCGATGGCGTCGATCAGGAGCTGTACGACGGCCGTGCCGATGCGGCGCGGTTTCAGCGAGAGCGTGGTGATCGGCGGCTCCGTCGCGGCGTACACGGTCGACTCGCTGCAGCACACGAGCAGCAGGTCCTCGGGGACGCGCAGGCCGTAGCGGCGCGCGGCGGCGAGCAGGTCGGTGCCGTTGGGGTCGAACAGGCCGTAGACCGCGTCGGGCCTGTCGGGGCGTGCCAGCAGCCGGTCCGCGGCGACGGCGCCCGCGCACGGGTCGTGGGCCGGGTACGACTCGTACACGGGGTCTTGGCCGACGCGTTCGCACCAGCGCAGGTACGCCGTCGTGGACAGGCGGGTGTACGTGTCCGTCGTGGTGCCGGTGAGCAGGCCGATCCTGCGGGCGCCGGCCTCGGCCATGTGGTCGAGCAGATCGAGGACGGCGGCCTCGTGGTCGTTGTCGACCCAGGCGGTGACCGGCAGCGTGCCGGCGGGGCGGCCGTCCGAGACGACGGGCAGGCCCTGCCGCACGAGTTCGGTGACGACGGGGTCGTGGTCGGACGGGTCGACGACGACGGTCCCGTCGAGCGCGACGTTGGACCACACGTCGTGCTGCGAGGTGGCGGGCAGGATCACCAGGGCGTAGCCGCGGGCGAGCGCGGCGGAGGTCGCGGCCCGCGCCATCTCGGCGAAGTACGCGAACTCGGTGAAGGTGAAAGGTTCATCCCCGTAGGTGGTGACGGTCAGGCCGATCAGGCCCGACTTGCCCGTACGGAGGGTGCGCGCGGCCGCGGACGGGCGGTAGCCGAGCCGTTCCGCGACCTCGCGGACATGGCGTCGGGTGGCGTCGGGTAAGCGTCCCTTGCCGTTGAGCGCGTCCGAGACGGTCGTGATGGAGACACCGGCCGCGGCGGCTACGTCCCGGATCCCTGCCCGACCGCTCTGCCGGCTCCCCCTGCGCGTTGTGTCCGTCCGGCTCACCTGGTGTTTCCCTGCTGCTGTCATGGCGAGCCGATAGTAGGGCGCGGCGCGGTGGTGGGGCGGGTCGCAAATGCACCACTTCGCAGGCACGTTTCTGCATGATCATTAGTGAGTAAACGCCTGGGAATGAAAGGGGGTTGGCGGGTTCCGAGCCGATCCTTTATGTGGCAGCGCGCATATGCCTGTGGCGGGGGCCATGTCTCGAAGAGGTCTCAACTCACCACTACGAGGGACGCGCGCCACGGCGCGAGCCACCGGCGCGCGCCGGACGAGGGTGCGCCCCCTCCTTCGGCCGTCCGGTATGCGCCCCCCGCGGTCCGGTAAGCGTGGCATCCGTCACGTTCTTCGCGGCCGACCGACCGTTCGAAAGGGAGCGATCTGCTCGTAAGGTGAACCCACCGGTCCTGCCGAACCGCCAGGACGGTGCCACGGACGGCGAGGAGGAGCGAGTCGTGAGCGAGACGGGCCCCAGGCTGCGCGCGCAGTTGGACGGCATCCCCACCTACAAGCCGGGCAGGCCCGCGCCGGCGGGCGGGGTCACCACGTACAAGCTGTCGTCGAACGAGAACCCGTACCCGCCGCTGCCCGGCGTGATGGAGCAGGCGACCGCCGCCGCGCGGCACTTCCAGCGCTACCCGGACCTGGCCTGCACGGCGCTGACGGCGGAGCTCGCCGAGCGCTTCGGCGTGCCCGCGTCTCACGTGGCGACCGGCACGGGCTCTGTAGGGGTGGCGCAGCAGCTGCTCCAGGCCACCTCGGGCCCTGGGGACGAGGTCATCTACGCCTGGCGCTCATTCGAGGCGTACCCGATCATCGTGCAGATCTCCGGGGCGGCCTCCGTCCGGGTGCCGTTGACGCCCGGCGAGTTCCACGACCTGGACGCGATGGCCGACGCGGTCACCGAGCGGACGAGGCTCATCTTCGTCTGCAACCCCAACAACCCCACCGGCACCGTGGCCCGCAGGGCGGAGCTCGAGCGGTTCCTCGACAAGGTGCCGGGCGACGTGCTCGTCGTGCTGGACGAGGCGTACCGCGAGTTCAACCGCGACCCCGAGGTGCCCGACGGGATCGAGATCTACCGTGACCGGCCCAACGTGGCCGTGCTGCGCACCTTCTCCAAGGCCTACGGGCTCGCCGGGCTCCGGATCGGCTTCGCCGTCGCGCACGAGCCGGTGGCCGAGGCGCTGCGCAAGACGGCCGTCCCCTTCGGCGTCAGCCAGATCGCGCAGGACGCCGCCGTGGCGTCGCTGCGCTCGGAGAAGGAGCTGATGGTCCGGGTCGACGCGCTGGTCAAGGAGCGCGACCGGGTGCTCGGGCGGCTGCGTGAGCAGGGCTGGACGGTCCCGGAGACGCACGCCAACTTCGTCTGGCTGCGGCTGGGCGACCGGACGGGGGAGTTCGCCGAGGCCTGCGAGCGTGCGGGGGTGGTGGTGCGGCCGTTCGCCGGCGAGGGCGTGCGCGTGACCATCGGTGAGAACGAGGCCAACGACCTGTTCCTGGCGGCCGCGGAGGCGTTTCGCTCCTAGGCGTTCCGCGCGCGGATGCGAGGGCCGCGGGCGCGCACCGGTTGGCGGTGTGACGCGTCCGCGGATGTGAGATGCGACGCGCCCGGCCGGCGGGGGATCCGGCCGGGCCGAGCGGTTTCCGCCGCCCCGGTGACGCATGCCGGGGCGGCTTCTCGTTGCGCTCGTCGCGGCGATTCGTCCGCATATGAGGTGCTCTGTCCGTACCGTTCGACGGCGCTTTTCGTGTGCGACGGGCGAGGTCCGTATGAGACGGCTCATATGTGACGTAGGCGACGTACCCCCGCGTGATTGTGCGGCAAATGGGTGAGCAATACTTGTCTTGTGAATGTGAACGCATTCACAAGCTCGCCTGGTTCGTGGGGGTATGACCACCCATGGGCCGGTGCGGGCCGCGTGACCACGGCGAAGTAAGGAGAGACGACGTGGACCTCGCTCTGGCGCCTGACACCCTGGCGCGATGGCAGTTCGGCATCACCACCGTCTACCACTTCCTCTTCGTGCCGCTCACGATCTCCCTCGCCGCCATCACGGCCGGCCTGGAGACCGCCTGGGTCCGTACCGAGAACCCGAAGTACCTCACGGCCACGAAGTTCTGGGGAAAGCTGTTCCTGATCAACATCGCGATGGGGGTGGTCACCGGCATCGTGCAGGAGTTCCAGTTCGGCATGAACTGGTCGGACTACTCGCGCTTCGTCGGTGACGTCTTCGGTGCCCCGCTCGCCTTCGAGGCGCTGATCGCGTTCTTCTTCGAGTCCACCTTCGTGGGCCTGTGGATATTCGGCTGGGACAAGCTGCCGAAGAAGATCCACCTGGCCTGCATATGGATGGTCTCCCTCGGCACGATCCTGTCCGCGTACTTCATCCTCGCGGCAAACTCCTGGATGCAGCACCCGACCGGGTACCACATCGACAAGAAGACCGGCCGCGCCGAACTCACCGACTTCCTCTCGGTGCTGACCCAGAACACGGCCATCACGCAGTTCGCGCACACGATCACGGCCTCGTTCCTGGTCGGCGGCGCGTTCGTGGTGGGCGTCGCGGCCTTCCACCTGGCGCGCAAGAAGCACATCCCGGTGATGCGCACCTCGCTGCGGCTGGGCCTGATCACCGTGGTGATCGCCGGCCTGCTCACCGCCGTGAGCGGCGACCAGCTCGGCAAGGTCATGTTCAAGCAGCAGCCCATGAAGATGGCGTCGGCCGAGGCGCTGTGGGACGGCGCGTCACCCGCGCCCTTCTCGATCTTCGCCTACGGGGACGTCGCCAAGGGCCACAACACCGTCGAGCTCGAGATCCCCGGGCTGCTCTCGTTCCTCGCCCACGACGACTTCTCGTCGCACGTCCCCGGCATCAACGACGTCAACAAGGCCGAGCAGCACCAGTTCGGCCCCGGCGACTACCGGCCCAACATCCCGGTCGCCTACTGGGGGTTCCGCTGGATGATCGGGTTCGGCATGGCGTCCTTCGCCCTCGGCATGCTCGGCCTCTGGCTGACCCGGAAGAAGTTCATGCTCCCCGCACGGCTGCGGACGGGGCCCGACGAGGTGCCCCATCTGGTCCTCTTCCGGAACAAGGTGCTCCACCCGAAGCTCGCCCGGTGGTACTGGCTCGCCGCCGCGTGGACCATGACGTTCCCCATGATCGCCATGTCCTGGGGCTGGATCTTCACCGAGAACGGCCGGCAGCCCTGGGTCGTGTACGGCGTGCTCCGCACCTCCGACGCGGTCTCCCCCGGTGTCTCGCAGGGCGAGGTCCTCACGTCCCTGATCGTCTTCACCCTGCTGTACGCGATCCTCGCGGTCGTCGAGTTCAAGCTGATGGTGAAGTACGTCAAGGCGGGGCCGCCCGAGCTCACCGAATCCGACCTCAACCCGCCCACCCGGATCGGGGGCGACCGCGAAGAGGCGGACGCCGACCGGCCGATGGCCTTCTCGTACTGAGGAGCCGACCAGTCATGCAACTCCACGACATCTGGTTCGTGCTGATCGCGGTCCTGTGGACCGGCTACTTCTTCCTCGAAGGGTTCGACTTCGGCATCGGGGTCCTGACGAAGGTGCTGGCACGCGACCGCACCGAACGGCGCGTCCTGATCAACACCATCGGCCCCGTGTGGGACGGCAACGAGGTCTGGCTCATCAGCGCGGCGGGCGCGACCTTCGCGGCCTTCCCCGACTGGTACGCCAGCCTGTTCTCCGGCTTCTACCTGCCGCTGCTGCTGATCCTGGTCTGCCTGATCGTGCGCGGCGTCGCGTTCGAGTTCCGGGCCAAGCGGCCCGAGGAGCGGTGGCAGCGCAACTGGGAGCACGCGATCTTCTGGACGTCGCTGCTGCCGGCCGTCGTGTGGGGCCTCCTGTTCGCCAACCTCGTGCACGGCATGGCGATCGACGCGCACGGCGACTACGTGGGCGGCCTGGGAGACGTCGTCAACCAGTACTCCCTGCTCGGCGGTGCGGTGACGCTGCTTCTGTTCACCTTCCACGGCGCCGTGTTCGCGGCGCTGAAGACGGTCGGTGACATACGGGTACGGGCCAGGCGGCTGGCCGGGACGCTCGGCGCGGCGACCGTCGCCGCGGTGGCGGGCTTCCTCGCCTGGACCCAGGTCGACAGCGGCGACGCGGAGTCGCTGTTCGCCGCGGCCGGTGCGGTGACCGCGCTGGTCCTCGCGGTGGGGGCCAACGGACGCGGACGCGAGGGGTGGTCGTTCGCCCTGTCGGGCCTGGCGATCGTCGGCCTCGTCGCGACGTACTTCTTCACGCTGTTCCCCGACGTCATGCCGTCCACGCTCGACCCCCGGTGGAGCCTGACCGTCGCCAACGCCTCCTCGTCGCCCTACACGCTGAAGATCATGACCTGGTGCGCCGGGTTCGCGACGCCGCTGGTGCTGCTCTACCAGGGCTGGACCTACTGGGTCTTCCGCAAGCGCATCGGGACCCAGCACATCGCCGGGGGCTCAGGGCGGCCCGGCGCCTCCGGCACGACCGTTCGCGCGGCTGACGCGCACTGACCGGGAGCGGGTGTTTCACGTGAAACCAATCGATCCCCGGCTGCTCCGCTACGCGCGGGCGACCCGCTTCTTCCTGATCGCCACGGTGGCGCTCGGCCTGCTGGGCGCCGGCCTTGTCATCGCGCAGGCGATGCTGATCGCGGACGTCGTCGTCGGCGCGTTCCACCACGACGAGGGGCTCGGCGCCCTCCGCACGCCGCTGCTGCTGCTCGTGGCGGTCGCGGTGGGCAGGGCGCTGGTGGCCTGGTTGACGGAACTGGCCGCGCACCGCACCAGCGCGGCCGTCAAGTCCGAACTGCGCGGCAGGCTCCTCGCGCGGGCCGCCCGGCTCGGTCCCGGGTGGCTGAGCGCCCGGCGCACCGGGTCGCTGGTCACCCTCGCGACCCGGGGAGTGGACGCGCTGGACGACTACTTCGCGCGCTACCTGCCCCAGCTCGGCCTCGCGGTCGTCGTGCCGGTGGCGGTGCTCGCCCGCATCGTCACCGACGACTGGATCTCGGCGGCGATCATCGTGGCGACCCTGCCGCTCATCCCGCTGTTCATGGCGCTCATCGGCTGGGTCACCCAGTCGAGGACCGACCGCCAGTGGCGGCTGCTGTCCCGGCTGTCAGGACACTTCCTCGACGTGGTCGCCGGGCTGCCGACGCTCAAGGTCTTCGGCCGGGCGGCGGCGCAGGCCGAGTCGATCCGCAGGATCACCTCGGAGTACCGGCAGGCGACGGTGCGGACGCTGCGCATCGCGTTCCTCTCGTCCTTCGCGCTGGAGCTGCTGTCCACCCTGTCCGTCGCCCTGGTGGCGGTCGGGATCGGGCTGCGCCTCGTGCGCGGCGACCTCGACCTGTACACGGGCCTGCTGGTGCTCGTACTCGCGCCGGAGGCGTACCTGCCGATCCGGCAGGTGGGCACGCAGTACCACGCGGCGGCCGAGGGGCTCGCGGCCGCCGAGGAGATCTTCGAGGTGCTCGAGTACGAGGTGCCCGCCGCGGGCGGCTCGCGGGTGCCGGGCCCTGTACGCATCGAGCTGACGGGCGTGACGGTACGCCACGAGGGCCGGGCCGCGGCATCGCTCGACGCGGCGGACCTGACCGTCGAGCCGGGGGAGACGGTGGCGCTCGCGGGGCCGAGCGGCGCCGGGAAGTCCACGTTGCTCGACGTCGTGCTCGGGTTCGCGCGGCCGTCCGAGGGCGACGTGCGTCTTGGCGGCGCCGATCTGGCGTCCGTCGACCTGGAGCGGTGGCGGGAGCGGATCGCCTGGGTCCCGCAGGTCCCTTACGTCTTCGCGGGGACCATCGCCGAGAACGTGCGGCTGGCCAGGCCCGACGCGGACGACGCGGCGGTGTGGTCGGCACTGCGCGAGGCGGGGGCGTACGAGTTCGTCGCGGCACTCCCCCACGGCGCCGAGACCCGTCTCGGCGAGGACGGCGCCGGCCTGTCCGCGGGCCAGCGCCAGCGCCTCGCGCTGGCCAGGGCGTTCCTCGCGGACAGGCCGCTGCTGCTGCTCGACGAGCCGACGGCGGCGCTCGACGGCGAGACGGAGGCCGGCATCGTGGACGCCGTGCGGCGCCTCGCGGCCGGACGCACGGTGCTGCTCGTCGCCCACAGGCCCGCGCTGCTCGCGGCGGCGGACCGGGTGGTGACGCTGCGGGGGCCTGGTGCGTCGGGTGCGTCGGGTGCTTCCGTTGCGTCCGGTGCCTCCGTTGAAGGAGGCTCGGTGGACGCGGGGCGACCCGTGCGCCCCGCACCCGGCGGGCGCCCCGAAGCCGCCGGCACCGGCGATCCCACGCCCGCCGCGCGAGAGGCCGCCCCCGCCGAAGGCGCGGGCAGGCACCT
>NZ_JAGIQL010000071.1 GCF_017813245.1 Streptomyces montanisoli | reverse complement strand
CCCCCCCCCCCCCCCCCCCCCCCCCCCCCCCCCCCCCCCCCCCCTCCCTCCAGGGCGCAGCCGGCACACGCGCTCCACCGCAGACCGGAGTCCAGTCGTGTGCTCTCCCCATCTGCTGCCCGGCGGCCGTCCCGCGACGGACCCGCGGGCACGCGAGGAGACGGCCGCCGCCTGGGGCGTGGCCGAACTGCCGCACCGCTACGGGCGCGACACGGGCCAGATGCTGCGCGCCGCGGTGGCGGGAGAGCTGGGCGCGCTGGTGGTGGCGGGCGTGGAGGCCGGCGACCTGCCGGATCCGGCGGGGGCGCGCGAGGCGCTCGACAAGGTCGGCTTCCTCGTCTCGTTCGAGCTGCGGCCGAGCGAGGTGACGGACCGGGCCGACGTGGTCTTCCCGGTCGCGGCCGTCGCGGAGAAGCCGGGCACGTTCCTCAACTGGGAGGGCAGGCCCCGGCTGTTCGAGGCGGCCCTCAAGCCGGAGCAGATGACGACGCGCCTCGCCCCCACGGACGCGCGCGTGCTGCACATGCTGGCGGACGAGATGGACGTCGCGTTCGGGCTGCCCGACATCGCGGCGGTGCGGCGGGAGATCGACGCGCTCGGCGCGTGGACGGGCCCGCGCGCGACGCCGCCCTTCGAGCCGTCGGCGCCGCTGCCGAGGCCCGGCGAGGGCGAGGCGGTGCTCGCGGGCCACCGGATGCTGCTCGACCTCGGCCTGCTCCAGGAGGGCGACGAGGCGCTCGCCGGCACGCGCCACGCGGCGCTCGCGCGGCTGTCGCCCGCCACCGCGGCCGAGCTGTCGCTGGCGGACGGCGACGCGCTCACGGTGACGGGCCCCGCGGGCGGGGTGACGCTGCCGCTGCGGGTCACGCCCATGCCGGACCGGGTGGTCTGGATCCCGTTGAACAGCTCACCGGGGACGACGGGCGCGGCCCCCGGCTCGCCCGTACGCGTCGCCAGGGCGACCGACACCGCGGAGGCCACGCGATGAACCCGACCATGATGCTCGCGGCCGAGGACCTGTCCCTGTTCGGGCGCGACCCCTGGTGGCTCGTCGTCCTCAAGGCGGTCTTCTGCTTCGCGTTCCTCATGCTGACGGTCCTGTTCGCCATCGTCTGGGAGCGCAAGGTCGTCGCGTGGATGCAGCGGCGCATCGGCCCCAACAGGCACGGGCCCTGGGGCATGCTCCAGTCGCTCGCCGACGGCATCAAGCTGATGCTGAAGGAGGACCTCGTCGTCAAGCGGGCCGACAAGTTCGTCTACGTGCTCGCGCCGATCGTCGGCGCCGTGCCGGCCTTCATGGCGATCGCGGTGATCCCGTTCGGGCCCGCGGACAACGAGATCTCGATCTTCGGCACGCGCACGACGATGCAGCTCACCGACCTGCCGATCGCGATGCTGTACATCCTGGCCTGCGCGTCGGTCGGCATCTACGGCATCGTCCTCGCGGGCTGGTCGTCGGGGTCGACGTACCCGCTGCTCGGCGGGCTCCGCTCGTGCGCGCAGATGATCTCGTACGAGATCGCGATGGGCGCCGCGTTCGCCTCGGTCTTCCTCTACTCCGGCTCGATGTCGACATCGTCGATCGTCGAGTCCCAGCACGACCGCTGGTACATCATCCTGCTGCCGGTGTCGTTCATCATCTACATCGTCACGATGGTGGGGGAGACGAACCGGGCGCCGTTCGACATGCCGGAGTCCGAGGGCGACCTCGTCGGCGGCTTCAACACCGAGTACTCGTCCATCAAGTTCGCGATGTTCATGCTCGCCGAGTACGTGAACATGGTGACGGTCTCGGCGGTGTCGACGACCCTCTTCCTCGGCGGCTGGCGCGCGCCCTGGCCCATCTCGACGTTCTGGGAGGGCGCCAACCACGGCTGGTGGCCCATCCTCTGGTTCGTCATCAAGGTGCAGCTGCTGCTGTTCGGCTTCATCTGGCTGCGCGGCACGCTGCCCCGCGTGCGCTACGACCAGCTGATGAAGCTCGGCTGGAAGGTGCTCATCCCGGTCTCCGTGGTCTGGCTGATGCTCGTCGCGACCGTGCGGGCGCTGCAGAACCAGAACTACGACTTCACCTCGATCCTGCTCTACGTGGCGGGTGCGGTGATCGCCATCCTGCTGATCACGTTCGTGGTCGACATGTTCCGCGGCAAGGGCGACCGCGACGGCGCGGACGCCGAACGGGCGGGTGCGCCACCGGGGTTCGACCCGATGGCGGGCGGGTTCCCGGTGCCTCCGCTGCCCGGGCAGACGCCCCCGCCCGTGCCGCGCAGGCGGCCGCGCCGCGAGCGCGAGCTCATTGTCAGTGGCGCGGTCAATACTGAGAGTGACGGAAAGGAGGAGAGCGGTGTCTGACAGCAACTCACCCGAGAAGGGCGGCCAGGGCGGGGCGCGTGACGGGGGCGTACCCCCGCTGCCGAAGAACCCCGTGGCCGGGTTCGGCGTCACCTTCGCCGCCATGTTCAAGCGGCGGCTCACCGAGCAGTACCCCGAGCAGCAGAAGGTGACGGCGCCGCGCTTCCACGGCCGCCACCAGCTCAACCGCCACCCGGACGGCCTGGAGAAGTGCGTCGGCTGTGAGCTGTGCGCCTGGGCCTGCCCGGCCGACGCGATCTACGTGGAGGGCGCGGACAACACCGACGAGGAGAGGTACTCGCCGGGGGAGCGCTACGGCCGCGTCTACCAGATCAACTACGCGCGCTGCATCCTGTGCGGCCTGTGCATCGAGGCGTGCCCCACCCGCGCGCTGACGATGACCAACGAGTTCGAGCTCGCCGACAGTTCGCGGCAGGACCTGATCTACACCAAGGACCAGCTGCTGGCCGGCCTTGAGGAGGGCATGGTCGACTCGCCGCACGCCATCTACCCCGGCACGGACGAGCAGGACTACTACCGCGGCAGGGTGACGGAGGCCGCGCCCGGCACGGTCCAGCAGGTCGCTCTCACCAAGCAGGACCGCCCGCAGGACGGCGCGTCCGACTTCGGTGAGGACGAGCCGGCGTCGAAGAAGGTGATCGGCGCATGAGCCCGCTCCACCCCGGCGGCCTCGACTCGGCGGCCGCGCTCGCCGCGTCGACGGCGTACCACACGTCCACGGGCGAGGCCGTGCAGTTCTGGATCCTCGGCGTCGTCGCGGTGATCGGCGCGCTGTGCACGGTGCTGATGCGCAAGGCCGTGCACAGCGCCCTCTGCCTCGCCGGCACGATGATCATCCTCGCGGTGTTCTACCTCGCCAACGGCGCGTACTTCCTGGGGATCGTGCAGATCGTCGTCTACACGGGCGCGATCATGATGCTGTTCCTCTTCGTGGTGATGCTCGTCGGCGTCACCGCGGCGGACTCCCTCAAGGAGACCATCGCGGGCCAGCGCTGGCTCGCCGCGCTGTGCGGGGTCGGCTTCGGCATCCTGCTGATCGCGGGCATCGCCAACGCCTCGCTGCGGTCGTGGAACGGCCTCGGCCGGGCCAACGCGGCGGGCAACCCGCAGGGCCTCGCCGCGCTGATCTTCACCAAGTACGTGTTCGCCTTCGAGCTCACGGGCGCGCTGCTGATCACGGCGGCCGTCGGCGCGATGGTGCTCACGCACCGGGAGCGCACGGAGCGCGCCAAGTCGCAGCGCGAGCAGTCCGAGGAGCGGATCAGGGCGGGCAGGCAGCTGCCGCCGCTGCCCGCGCCCGGCGTGTACGCCCGCCACAACGCGGTCGACATCGCGGGCCTGCTGCCCGACGGCACGCCGTCGGACCTCACGGTCAACAAGACCCTCAAGGGCCGCGGTCAGATCAGGGACGTCTCGCAGGAGGCCATCGCGGACCTCAGGGCGCTGGAGCAGCGCTCCGAGTCGCGGCTCGGCCGTGAGCGCGGCGAGGGCACGGGCAAGGAGCGCCGGGCCGACGATGACGCGCGCGAGGAGCGCGGGAAAGAGGAGGGGGTCACCCGATGAACCCGGTCTACTACCTCTATCTGGCGTCGCTGCTGTTCACGATCGGCGCGGCGGGCGTGCTGATCCGGCGCAACGCGATCGTGGTGTTCATGTGCGTCGAGCTGATGCTCAACGCGTGCAACCTCGCGTTCGTCGCGTTCTCCCGGCTGCACGGCAATCTCGACGGCCAGATCATCGCGTTCTTCACGATGGTCGTCGCCGCCGCCGAAGTCGTCGTCGGCCTCGCCATCATCGTGTCGATGTTCCGCGCCCGCCACTCGGCCTCGGTCGACGACGCCAGCCTGATGAAGCTCTGAGGGGTCGGGAAATCGTGGACAATCTCATTGCGCTGCTGATCGCGGCGCCACTGCTCGGGGCCGCGGTCCTGCTGTGCGGGGGGCGCGCCCTCGACCGGGTGGGGCCCCTGGTCGGCACGGTGCTCTCCGGCGCCTCGTTCGTCATCGGGGCCGTGCTCTTCGCGGACATGCTGGGCAAGGGCGCAGGCGACCGGACGATGACCCAGCACCTGTTCGCCTGGGTGCCGGTGGCCGGGTTCAAGGCGGACGTCGGCTTCCAGCTCGACCAGCTCTCGATGACGTTCGTGCTGCTGATCAGCGGCGTCGGCACGCTCATCCACATCTACTCCATCGGCTACATGGCCCACGACGAGCGGCGCCGCCGCTTCTTCGGCTACCTCAACCTGTTCGTCGCGGCGATGCTGCTGCTCGTACTCGCGAGCAACTACCTGCTGCTGTACATGGGCTGGGAGGGCGTGGGCCTCGCCTCCTACCTGCTGATCGGCTTCTGGCAGCACAAGCCGAGCGCGGCAACGGCCGCCAAGAAGGCCTTCCTCGTCAACCGCGTCGGCGACATGGGCCTGTCGATCGCGATCATGCTGATGTTCACGACGTTCGGCACGTTCTCCTTCGGGGGCGTCTTCGGCGCGGCCCACGGCGCGACGGAGGGCAAGCTCACGGCGATCAGCCTGATGCTGCTGCTCGCCGCGTGCGGCAAGTCCGCCCAGGTGCCGCTCCAGTCCTGGCTGGGCGACGCGATGGAGGGCCCGACGCCCGTCTCGGCGCTGATCCACGCGGCGACGATGGTGACGGCGGGCGTCTACCTGATCACCCGCTCCGCCGACCTGTTCAACGGCGCGCCCACCGCGCAGCTCGCGGTGGTCGTCGTCGGCGGGGTCACGCTCCTGTTCGGTGCGATCGTCGGTTGCGCGAAGGACGACATCAAAAAGTCCCTGGCAGGCTCCACGATGTCGCAGATCGGCTACATGATCCTCGCGGCCGGCCTCGGCCCGATCGGCTACGTCTTCGCGATCATGCACCTGGTGACGCACGGCTTCTTCAAGGCCGGGCTGTTCCTCGGCGCCGGTTCCGTGATGCACGGCATGAACGACGAGGTCGACATGCGCAAGTACGGCGGCCTGCGCAAGTACATGCCGGTCACGTTCGTCACGTTCGGCCTCGGCTACCTCGCGATCATCGGCTTCCCCGGCCTGTCCGGCTTCTTCTCCAAGGACAAGATCGTCGAGGCCGCCTTCGCCAAGGGCGGCACGGAGGGCTGGATCCTCGGTGCGGTCACGCTCCTGGGCGCGGCGATCACCGCGTACTACATGACGCGCATGATGCTGATGACGTTCTTCGGCGAGGAGCGGTGGCGCAATACCGCGACGGCGTCGCCCGACGCGCCGGACGTGGAGCCCGCCGCCGAGGAGCGCGGACGCCACGCGGAGCCGCACCCGCACGAGTCGCCCTCGGTCATGACGATCCCGATGATCGTCCTCGCGATCGGCTCGGTCGGCGCCGGCGCGTTCTTCGGCGTCGGCGACCGCTTCCTGCGCTGGCTGGAGCCCGTCACCGGGCACAGCGAGGGCAACTCCCCGGTCAGCGCGGGCGTCGTCACGGCGGCCACGCTGGTGCTGCTGGTCGTGGGCGCGGGCATCGCGTACCTCCAGTACGGCAGGCGGCCGGTGCCCGCGAGGGCGCCGCGCGGCTCGCTGCTGACCAGGGCCGCCCGCAGGGACCTGCTCCAGGACGATTTCAACCACGTCGTCCTGGTACGCGGCGGCGAGCACCTGACCCGCTCGCTGGTCTACGTCGACCACACGGTGGTGGACGGCGTGGTCAACGGCACGGCCGCCTCGTTCGGCGGGCTCTCCGGGAGGCTGCGCAAGCTTCAGAACGGCTACGCGCGCTCCTACGCGCTCTCGATGTTCGGAGGTACGGCAGTGATCGTCGCCGCGACCCTGCTGATGAGGGCGGTGTGAGTGCGATGTCGTTCCCTTACCTGACCGTCACGTTCGCCCTGCCCGCGGCCGGTGCGATCGTCACGGCGGCCGTGCCCGCCGCGCGGCGCACCGCCGCCAAGTGGACGGCGCTGGTCTTCTCGCTCGCCACGCTCGTCATGGCGGCGATCGTCATCGTCCGGTTCGACCCGGGCGGCGGGCAGTTCCAGCTCGCGGAGTCGCATGCGTGGATCAAGGACTTCGGCGTCTCGTACGACCTGGGCGTCGACGGGATCGGGGTGGCGCTGCTCGCGCTGACCGCGCTGCTGATCCCGTTCGTGATCCTCGCCGGCTGGCACGACGCCGACCCCCTCGAAGAGGCGCGGCCGAACCGGCGGTGGCGGCCGACGCAGGGCTTCTTCGCCCTGATCCTGGCCGTCGAGGCGATGGTGGTCCTCTCCTTCGAGGCCACCGACGTCTTCCTGTTCTACCTGCTGTTCGAGGCCATGCTGATCCCGATGTACTTCCTCATCGGCGGCTTCGGCGACCGTGCGCACTCGGGCGGGGACGAGGCCGCGGCCACCCAGCGCTCGTACGCGGCGGTGAAGTTCCTCCTGTACAACCTCGTCGGCGGGCTGATCATGCTGGCCGCGGTGATCGGCGTGTACGTCGTGGCGGGCACGTTCTCGCTCACGGACATCGCGCATCTGCGGGCGGCCGGCGACCTGTCGATGTCGACGTCCACGGGCCGGTGGCTGTTCCTCGGCTTCTTCTTCGCGTTCGCGGTGAAGGCGCCGCTGTGGCCGGTGCACACCTGGCTGCCCAGCGCGATGGGCGAGTCGACGGCGCCGGTCGCCGTCCTGCTGACGGCGGTGGTCGACAAGGTCGGCACGTTCGCGATGCTGCGCTACTGCCTCCAGCTCTTCCCCGAGGCGTCCAAATGGGCCACGCCGGTGATCCTGGTGCTTGCGCTGATCAGCATCGTCTACGGCGCGCTGCTCGCGGTGGGGCAGCGGGACATCAAGCGGCTGATCGCGTACGCCTCGATCTCCCACTTCGGCTTCATCATCATGGGCATCTTCGCGATGACGAGCCAGGGCCAGTCGGGCGCGACGCTGTACATGGTCAACCACGGGATCTCGACGGCGGCACTGATGCTGGTGGCCGGGTTCCTGATCTCGCGGCGCGGCTCGCGGCTCATCTCGGACTACGGGGGAGTGCAGAAGGTCGCGCCCGTGCTCGCCGGCACGTTCCTGATCGGCGGCCTCGCGACGCTGTCGCTGCCCGGGCTCTCGCCGTTCGTGAGCGAGTTCCTCGTCCTCGTCGGCACGTTCAGCAGGTACCCGGTGATCGGGATCATCGCGACGATCGGCATCGTGCTGGCCGCGCTCTACGTGCTCGTCCTGTACCAGCGCACGATGACCGGGCCCGTGAAGGCGACGGTCCAGGGCATGTCCGACCTGAAGGTCCGTGAGGTGGTCGTGGTCGCGCCGCTGATCGCACTGCTGATCTTCCTCGGCGTGTACCCCAAGCCGCTCACCGACATCGTGAACCCGGCCGTGCACCAGACCATGTCGCAGGTCGACCGAACCGATCCCCACCCCCAGTTGGAGGCGTCCCGATGAGCGCGCCGGCTGTCCACAGCCTGTGGACGACGACGGCTGCCGATTCGATCGGCACGATCCCGTCGCCCCACATCGAGTACGGCCAGATCTCCCCCGTGCTGATCGTGGCGGGCGCCGCGATGGTGGGCGTCCTGTTCGAGGCGTTCGTGCCGCGCAAGGCGCGTTACTACGCCCAGGTCATCCTCGCCGTGCTCGGACTCGCCGCCGCGTTCGCCGCGGTGGTGGCGCTCGCGGCCGACGGGTACGGCAGCGCGTCGAAGGCGCACATCGCGGCGGAGGGCGCGGTCGCGGTCGACGGGCCCGCGCTGTTCCTGCAGGGCACCATCCTGCTGACCGCGGTGGTCGCGATCTTCACGTTCGCCGAGCGGCGCCTCGACCCGGCGGCCGGCAGCCACCGTGTCGACTCGTTCGCCGCCCAGGGCGCGGCCATGCCCGGCAGCGACGCGGAGAAGGCGGCCGTACGGGCCGGCTTCACCACGACGGAGGTGTTCCCGCTGTCGCTGTTCGCGGTGGCGGGCATGCTGGTGTTCCCCGCGGCGAACGACCTGCTGACACTGTTCGTGGCCCTGGAAGTCCTGTCGCTGCCGCTGTACCTGCTGTGCGCGCTGGCCCGCCGCAAGCGCCTCATCTCGCAGGAGGCGGCGGTCAAGTACTTCCTGCTCGGCGCCTTCTCGTCTGCGTTCCTGCTGTTCGGGGTCGCCCTGCTGTACGGGTACTCGGGCTCGGTCACGTACGCGCGCATCGCCGAGGTCGTCGACGGCACGGTGCAGAACGTCGACCCGGCGCTCGCGGGCACGATGGGCAACGACGCGCTGCTGCTGATCGGCGCTGCGCTGGTGATCATGGGCCTGCTGTTCAAGGTCGGCGCCGTGCCGTTCCACATGTGGACGCCGGACGTCTACCAGGGCGCGCCGACGCCCGTCACCGGGTTCATGGCCGCGGCCACGAAGGTCGCCGCGTTCGGCGCGCTGCTGCGGCTGCTGTACGTGGTGCTGCCCGGCCTGACGTGGGACTGGCGGCCGGTGATGTGGGGCGTCGCGATCATCACGATGATCGGCGGCGCGATCGTCGCCATCACGCAGACCGACATCAAGCGGCTGCTCGCGTACTCGTCCATCGCGCACGCGGGGTTCATCCTGGCCGGTGTCATCGCCGCCTCGCCGAACGGCATCTCGTCCGTCCTCTTCTACCTCGCGGCGTACTCCTTCGTGACGGTCGGCGCGTTCGCGGTCGTCACGCTCGTGCGCGACGCGGGCGGCGAGGCGACGCACCTGTCGAAGTGGGCGGGGCTCGGGCGCCGTTCGCCGCTGGTGGCGGCCGTGTTCGCGGTCTTCCTGCTGGCGTTCGCGGGCATCCCGCTGACGTCGGGCTTCGCGGGGAAGTTCGCGGTCTTCAAGGCGGCCGCGGCGGGCGGCGCCGTGCCGCTCGTGATCATCGGTGTGATCTCGTCGGCGATCGCGGCGTTCTTCTACATCCGCGTCATCGTGCTGATGTTCTTCAGCGAGCCGCGCCCGGACGGCCCGACGGTGGCGGTCCCGTCACCGCTGACGATGGTCACGATCGGTGTGGGCGTGGCGGTGGTCCTGGTCTTCGGCATCGCGCCGCAGTACTTCCTGGACCTCGCGGGCCAGGCGGGCACGTTCGCCCGCTGACGGGTTTCGCGGCCCGGCTCCGGCCCGGCTCCCTCCCCTCTTGCGGGGAGGGAGCCGGGCCGCCGTGCGTTCGCCTGCGCGTCCACCCTCGCGTTCACCGGGGACGGTGCGGGGGCAGGACCCGCGAGAGTGCGCCGATGCTGACGCCGGCGATCGTGCGGAGCTGCTCGCGGCGGAGGGCGGCTTGCGGGCGTCACTCGCCTACTACCGCGACGTGGCGGAGTCCGCGCGCAGGAACCACGAGGCGCTGGCGCGAGCCCACCTGACCGTCCCGGTCCTCGGCGTCTCCGGCTCCCACGGCTCGATCCCCGACATGGCCGCGACCCTCAGCCCCTGGGCGCACAACACGAGCGGCACCGTGATCCGGCGGTCCGGCCACTTTCTCCCGGACGAGCAGCCCGCCGCGGTCGCCGCCGCGCTGCACGCGTTCATCGAAGGCGCCGGGGACTGCGGGCGTTAGCGGGCGCGCCTGCGCGGTGTGATCTCGGCCAGGTCGAGGTCGACGGCGAATGGCGCGGACACTTTCAGCCGGTCGTGGAAGATGCCGGTGCTGGTGTAGACGCCGGTGGCGGGCTCGCGCTCGAAGGCGTACACCACGGCGCGTCCGTCGTGGTTCTCCACGCGCCAGTAGTGCTGGATGGCGGCGCGGGCGTACTTCACCGGCTTGGTCTCGCGGTCGCGGGAGAGGGACTCGGGTGAGACCACTTCGATCGCGAGGACGACCGCCTCGGCGGGAAACCGCGTCTGTGCCGCGTCCTCGACGACGTCGCCGTGCACGACGATGACGTCGGGCTCGGGCCGGTTCTGGCGGTCGATGTCGATGGTGAATTCGCGCACGACCTCCAGGTCCGGGGGGAGGCAGGACTGCAGTTGCCACTCGAAAAAGCTCACAGCCCGGCTGTGGAAAAGGCTTCGCGGACTCACGAGGACGAGGCTCCCGTCGATCAGCTCCGTGTGCGGAGGCAGGTTGGGAAGCCGGTCCAGGTCGTCGGCGGTCCAGCCGTCCACGGGCGGCATGTTCCAGTCGTGCAGCGGGGCCCCGTGCATGGGCACCGGTTCGTGCTCGACACTCATTGCTGCTCCCATGTGGGCGAGTCTCGCGGACGCACTCAGCGTAACCGCCGGAAACATGATCACGCTCGCTCGTACGGATGGCGGCAGGTCGCCGCGTTGACGCAGCGGTGCGCGCCCGTCAGAGGCCCGGGGACGGCGTGACGCGGCCGGTCACCTCGCCCAGGCCCACCTTCGTGCCGTCCGGGCCAGGGGCCCAGGCCGTGAGGGTCACCTCGTCGCCGTCCTCCAGGTAGGTGCGCTTGCCCGTGGGCAGGACGAGCGGGTCCTCGCCGTCCCAGGTCAGTTCGAGCAGCGAGCCGCGCTCGTCGCGCGCCGGGCCGCTGACCGTGCCCGAGCCGTACAGGTCGCCCGTGCGCAGCGAGGCGCCATTGATCGTCATGTGGGCCAGCTGCTGCGCGGCCGTCCAGTACATCGTGGCGTACGGCGGGCGGGAGACCTCCTCGCCGTTGATGCTCACCGTCATGCGCAGGTCGAGGCCGCCCGGTTCCTCGTCGCCCGCGTCGTCCAGGTAGGGCAGCAGCGGCTCCGACCTGGCCGGGGGCGCGACGCGGGCCGCGTCGAGCGCTTCGAGCGGCGTCACCCACGCCGACACCGACGTGGCGAACGACTTGGCGAGGAACGGGCCGAGCGGCTGCCCCTCCCAGGCCTGGATGTCGCGCGCCGACCAGTCGTTGAGCAGGCACACGCCGAAGACGTGGTCGCGGAAGGCGGCGAGCGGGACGGGCTCGGAGTGGCGGGACGGGGCGCCGACGACGAAGCCCACCTCCGCCTCGATGTCGAGCTTCGTGCTCGGCCCGAACACCGGCTGAGGCGCTGTAGGAGTTTTGCGCTGTCCCATCGGGCGCACGACATCGGTCCCCGACACCACCACGGTGCCCGCGCGGCCGTGGTAGCCGACCGGCAGGTGCTTCCAGTTCGGCGTGAGCGCCACGCCGCCGGGGCGGAAGATGGAGCCGGCGTTGTTCGCGTGGTGCTCGCTCGAATAAAAGTCGACGTAGTCGGCGACCTCGTACGGCAGGTGGAGCGTCACGGCGTCGAGCGGGTGCAGGAACGGCCGCAGCTCCGCGTGGTGCGCGGGCACGCTCAGCCAGGCCGTGAGGGCGCGCCTGACGTCCCGCCAGGCCGTGCGGCCCGCCGCCATCAGCGGCCCGAGGGAGTCGGCGGCGAGCAGCGCCTCGTAAGGCGAGCCGAGCGCGTGCGCCGCGGCTCCCGCGTCGAGTACGTCGTCGTGGATGCGGACCCCGAGGCGGCGCCTGCCCGGCTCGTCCGCGGTGGAGAACACGCCGTAGGGCAGGTTGTGCGGTCCGAAGAGATCGTCTCCGCCGCTGCTTCGCTCGGGCATCGCCGCGCCTCGCTTCCGGTGTCGTTATGGCCAGTCGTGGCCAGTCGTGCTCGTCGTGCTCGTCGTCGCGGGGTTCGTACCCACGCGGCGGCGATCTACGGGCCCTGAACGGGTGGTGCGGTGATCATCACGGTCCCGCGGTGGCCGGGGCAAGGGCCGCAAGGGGCTGCCTCCCGGTGGTCATCGGTTTCTGGCGCCCTATCACCTCTGTTGTTGCGGTGAGAAGTATAAATTTGACAATTCTGCGTCGACATATTGCATCGGTGTGTCGACGGGATTACGGTCCCCTTGCTCAGTACAGCTCAGCTCCTCCTCGCATCCCCCCTCTGACCGCGGTGCCGCACGCGCAGGCGCGGCACCGCGTCGAAAGGAGCAAGCCCACGTGATCCCCTCCCTACGCGCGCTGCGCAGAACGGTGCTCGTCACCGCGAGCAGTTCGCTGCTCGCGGTCGGCGGCCTCGTCGCGCTGACGGCGCCCGCCGCGTCCGCCGCGCCCGCGGCCGCCACCGGCGGCAACGGCGCCAACCTCCCCTACGCCGAGGTGCAGGCCGAGAACTCGGCCACCAACGGCACCGTCATCGGCCCCAGCTACGCACAGGGCCAGCTCGCCGACGAGGCCTCGTACCGCAAGGCGGTGACGCTCCAGGGCTCAGGCAAGTACGTCACGTTCACCACGCCCGTCGCGACCAACTCGATCGACTTCCGCTACAGCATCCCGGACACGTCGGGCGGCTCCGTCTACCACGCGCCGCTCTCCCTCTACGTGGACGGCGTCAAGCAGAGCGACTTCGACCTGACCAACGCCTACAGCTGGTACTACGGCAGCTACCCCTTCACCAACAGCCCCGGCAGCAACCCCCACCACTTCTACGACGAGGTCCACCGCCTGCTCCCGAAGACGTACCAGGCGGGCACGACCTTCAAGCTGCAGGTCGACCCGGGCGACACCGCCTCCTCGTACACGATCGACTTCGCCGACTTCGAGCAGGTCGGCGCGGCGCTGCCGCAGCCCGCCGGATCGGTCTCCGTCACCAGCCAGGGCGCCGACGCGAGCGGCGCCCAGGACTCCACCGCCGCCTTCAACGCGGCCATCCGCGCGGCCGGTTCCGGCGGCACGGTGTGGATACCGCCGGGCACGTACAAGATCCCCGGCCACATCGCCGTCAACAACGTGACCGTCGCAGGCGCGGGCATGTGGTACTCGACCGTGACGGGCGCCGCGCCCGGCTTCTACGGCAACTCCGCCCCGTCGCCCAGCACCGATGTCCACCTGAAGAACTTCGCGATCTTCGGTGACGTGCAGGAGCGCAATGACAGCGCCCAGGTCAACGGCATCGGCGGCGCGATGAGCGACTCGACGGTCTCCGACCTGTGGATCGAGCACGACAAGGTCGGCGCCTGGCTCGACGGGCCGATGGACAAGCTGACCCTCAGCGGCCTGCGCATCCGCGACACCACGGCGGACGGCATCAATTTCCACGGCGGCGTGACCAACTCGACCGTCACGAACAGCGACATCCGCAACACCGGCGACGACGGCATCGCCACCTGGGCCGACTCCTCGCTCGGCGCCGACGCCAACGACACGATCTCGAACAACACCGTCCAGACGCAGATACTCGCCAACGGCATCGCCATCTACGGCGGCCACGACAACACCGTCAGCGGCAACCTCGTCAAGGACACGGGACTCACCCAGGGCGGCGGCATCCACGTCGGCCAGCGGTTCACGTCCACCCCCGTCGGCAGGACCGACATCAAGGACAACACCCTGATCCGCGACGGCAGCCTCGACCCGAACTGGCAGTTCGGCGTCGGAGCGCTGTGGTTCGACGGCAGCCAGGGCGCCATCAACGGGCCGGTCAACGTGAGCAACGCGCTGATCGAGCAGAGCCCCTACGAGGCCGTCCAGTGGGTCGAGGGCACCGTCAGCGGCGTCAACCTCGACAACGTCACCATCGCGGGCACCGGTACCTTCGCCCTCCAGGAGCAGACCGGAGGCGCCGCGAAGTTCAGCAACGTCACCGCGACCGGCGTGGGCGCCTCGTCCCCCGTCTACAGCTGCGAGGGCGGCAACTTCTCCGTCACCGACGGCGGCGGCAACTCCGGGATCGGCGGCACGCCGTACTGCGGGCCCTGGCCGGCCCCGCACTTCCCCGGCTACCCGGCCGAGAGCGTCACCGCCACGCCGAGCGCGCTGCACTTCGGCTCGGTCGCGACCGGCGCCACGAGCGACGCGCAGACCGTGACGGTCGCCAACCCGACAGGATCGGCCGCGGCCGTCACCTCCGTCGCCGCCGCGGGCGACTTCGCGCAGACGAACACGTGCGGTTCGTCGATCCCCGCCAAGGGCTCGTGCACGGTGTCCGTCACGTTCAAGCCGACCGCGTCCGGCGCGCGCACCGGCACCCTGACGGTCAAGGCCGGCGGCGCGACCGACACCGTCGCGCTCGACGGCACCGGCACGGCGCCCGGACCCGTGCTGGCCGCCACGCCCGGAGGCCTGTCGTTCGCCTCCACGGTCGTCGGCCAGTCCGCCGGCGCGCAGACGGTGAAGGTGACCAACTCGGGCACGGCGGCCGCCACCGTCTCCGGCGTCTCGGTCACCGGCGACTACAGCCAGACCAACAACTGCTCGTCCGTCGCCGCCGGCGGGTCCTGCACGGTGAACGTCACCTTCAAGCCGACGGCCGCCGGGTCACGCAAGGGCACCCTGACCGTCGACAGCGACGCCAACAACGGCCCGGTGACCGTCGCGCTCAGCGGCAGCGGCATCGGCGCCACGACCAACCTGGCCGCGGGCCGGCCCGCCTCGGCGAGTTCGAGCAACAACCCCTACGTCGCCTCGAACATCACCGACTCGGACGCGTCCTCCTACTGGGAGAGCCAGAACGGCTCGTTCCCGCAGTGGGCGCAGGTCGACCTCGGCACCGGCTACAAGGTCGGCAGGATCACGCTGAAGCTCCCGCCGGCCACGGCCTGGAACACGCGTAACGAGACCCTCTCGGTGCGCACGTCCACGGACGGCTCGAACTTCACCACGGTCGTACCGTCCAAGGCCTACACCTTCGACCCGAACGCCAACCAGAACACGGTCAGCATTGCGCTCCCGGGCTCCACGGCCCGGTACGTGCGGGTCGACATCACCGCCAACACGGGGTGGAACGCGGGCCAGCTCTCGGACTTCGAGGTCTTCCCGAGCAGCTGACGCCGGCCGGGCCCGCACCTGTCCGGGCCCGCACCGGCCGTGGTGCCGTCGCGCGCGCGGGGACGCGGCGGCACCACGCGGGCGTCCAGTACGCTCGGCATCGCACCCGACCCCGTCCACAAACCCAGTGCGGAGCCCGCCATCAGCAGCCAGAAGCCCCCGAAGGCGACCGCCGCGCCCACCTCGCGCAGGCGGCGCGTCGGCGTGCTGCTCTGCGTGGGGCTCTTCGCCTACCTGCTCGACCTCGTCACCAAGGTGCTGGTGGTCGCGCACCTGGAGAACCGGTCGCAGGTCTCCGTGATCGGCGACTGGCTGACCTTCCGCGTCATCCGCAACGCCGGCGCGGCCTTCAGCACGGGCCAGGCGATGACTGCCGTGTTCACGGTGATCGCCGCGGTCGTGATCGTCGTGATCTTCCGCATCGCGCACAAGCTCTACAGCCTGCCCTGGGCGATCGGCCTCGGCCTGCTGCTCGGCGGCGCGTGCGGCAACCTCACGGACCGCCTGCTGCGCGCCCCCGGCTTCTTCCGCGGCGCGGTCGTCGACTTCATCGCCGTGCGCGACTTCGCGGTGTTCAACCTGGCCGACTCGGCGATCTGCTGCGGCGGCGCGCTGATCGTCCTGATCTCGTTCCTCGGCACGACGCCGGACGGCACGACGCGCCGCGACGCGCCGGAGGACGGCGCCGGCGAGGCGGACCGGACGGGCCAGGCCAAGGGCGCCTAGCGCGTCGCCCGCGCCACGGGCGCACGCCTCACCGGCCCTTGCCGCGCCGCGTCCTCACTGGCCCACCCGCCCGTCCACGCACTCGCGCAGCAGATCCGCGTGGCCGCAGTGACGCGCGTACTCCTCGACCCTGTGCACCAGCAGCTCCCGCACGGCGATGCCCTCCTTTCCCAGGCGTTCGCCCAGGTCATGGTGGGCGGCAAGCGCGGCGTCGGTCGCCGCCTGCTCGCGCTCCAGGTCGCGGTACGCGGCGTCGACCACGGCCGGGTCGGCCGCGGCCTCGTCGAAGTCCGCGTCGCGCCGGCCGTACAGCTTGGGCAGCGGGTCGCCGTCGCCGATCCAGCCCCGCCAGTCGCGCTCCACCTCGGCGAGGTGCCTGACGAGGCCGAGAAGCGACATCGTCGACGGTGGCACCGACCGGCGCGCCAGCTGCTCCGCGTCCAGGCCCTCGCACTTCATGCGCAGGGTGAGGCGGTAGCTCGTCAGATAGTCCTCCAGCGTCGCGAGCTCGCCGTCCGGGCTGTTCCCCTGGTTCTCGCGTGGGTCGTCAGCCGGGTCGGTCCACATGTCGGGGTAGACGGTCGCTCGGGTCCATCGCGCGGGTCGATCGCTCATGTGCCGCATGGTCTTCCCCCGCGCCCCGGCCCGCCACTGGTTTACCCGGCGCGGTATGCCGCTGTACCGGGGCCGCCGTGTGCGACGCTGTCGAGGCTGTCGACGCGACAACGCGATAAGAGGACAGGGATGGCCGAAAGGGGACGGTCGACTTCCGGCAGAGGTCGCTCTCCGTGGTCTTCCGTGTTGGTCACCGTGTCGGACAAAATGGCTTCTCCCGCTCGTACGACCGATCACGAACTTGCCGGCGGCGCCGGGAAGGCGCCCACGGTGATCGAAACACGACCGGATACGCTGACTTGAGTGAAGGCAGCGACACATCGACAATCCGTGTGATCGTCAGCAGACAGGAGTACCCCTCGTGACCGTCGTCGGGCCATTCGGGCTGAGCATGCGGGACCAGGCCCTCGAAGCCGATGTCCAGACCGGATTGGCGGCTGTCGAGGCGGGACTGCTCGATGCCACCAAGAGCGAGGTCCCCTTCATCAACGAGGCCGCCCAGCATCTGGTGCGCGCCGGGGGCAAGCGGTTCAGGCCGCTGCTCGTCATGCTGGCCGCGCAGTTCGGCGACCCGTACGCCCCGGGCGTCGTCCCGTCCGCCGTGGTCGTGGAGCTGACGCATCTCGCGACGCTGTACCACGACGACGTGATGGACGAGGCCGAGGTACGCCGTGGCGTGGACAGCGCCAACGCCCGGTGGGACAACTCCGTCGCCGTCCTCACCGGCGACTTCCTCTTCTCCCGCGCCTCCCAGATCCTGGCGGAGCTCGGCCCCGAGGCCGTGCGGATCCAGGCGGAGGCGTTCGAGCGCCTCGTCACGGGCCAGATCCTGGAGACGGCCGGCCCGCGCGACGGCCGCGACCCGGTGGCGCACTACCTCGACGTGCTGGCGGGCAAGGCGGGCTCGCTGGTCGCGGTCTCAGGCCGGTTCGGCGCGCTGATGTCGGGCGCGGACGAGCACATCGTGGACGTCCTCACCCAGTTCGGCGAGCGGCTCGGCGTGGCCTTCCAGCTCGCGGACGACGTGCTCGACATCGCGAGCGAGTCGCACGAGTCGGGCAAGACCCCCGGCACCGACCTGCGCGAGGGCATCCCCACGCTGCCCGTGCTGCTGCTGCGCGCCCGCGCGGAGAAGCTGGGCGACCCCGACGACGTGGAGCTGGCGCGGCTGCTGTCCTCCGACCTCTCCGACGACGCGCGGCACGCGGAGGCGCTGCGGCGGCTGCGCGCGCACCCGGCGCTCGAGGCGGCCATGGCGGAGGCCGTGCGGTACGCCAAGGAGGCCAGGGAGACGCTGGTGCCGCTGCCCGAGTGCTGGGCGAAGTCGGCGCTGGCCGAGCTGTGCGACGCGGTGGTGCACCGCGCGGGCTGACGCCCCCGTCGGCGCGCGGGCCGGCGGCACGCTCGGCGGCCCGCCGACGGTTCGTCTGCGGTTCGTCTGCGGTTCGTCTGCTGTTCGCTGCCCGGATGGCCCTCAGGGTTGGCCCGATCGGTCTCATCCCTCAGAGGTACGGCAAGTTGCGCCGGGGGGTTGATGCCCCCGGACGGCCGATTTGGTCATATTGACATACGCGCTCGTCGCCCTGCCGGGTGAGAATGGCGGGGGAGTGGACGAGTGCGCGGCACTGACGGGCCGTACTGACCGGCCGACCGACCGGCCGCCGACCACGGAAGCAGGGCACACAGATGGCAGGCAACGACAGGGCAGAGGCCACCGAGGAGGTCGTGAGCCGCGTGACACGCCGCAGGAAGGCGGCGCGCTACGCGGTCCCGGTGGCCGTGGCGGGTGTGGCGGCGGCGACGGTGGGCCTCGTGCCGGCGCTCGCGGCGTCGGGCGACCCGAACCTTCCGAAGATCAGCGCGCACGACCTCGTCCAGAAGATCGCCGCGTCCGACACGCAACAGCTCTCGGGCTCCGTGAAGATCACCACGGACCTCGGCCTGCCCTCGCTGGCCGGGCTCGGCGGCTCGATGGCCCAGTCGATGGCGCCGGGCGGCGCGGGCGGCCACTCCGACGCGGCGTCAGGTTCCTCGGCCGACCCCGGGTCCAAGCTGATGGAGCTCGCCTCGGGGACGCACACCCTGCGGGTCGCCGTCGACGGCCCGAAGAAGCAGAAGATCTCCATCGTGGAGAACGCGGCGGAATACAGCCTCATCCGCAACGGCCGCCAGGTCTGGGCCTACGACAGCGCGAGCAACCAGGCGTACCACTCGACGGCGCCGCAGGGCTCGGACACGAAGGCCAGGCCCACGCTGCCCAAGGGCACCGACGTGCCCACCACGCCGAAGCAGTTCGCGGACGAGGTGCTGAAGGCCGCGGGCCCGACGACGTCGCTGACCGTCGACGGCACCTCGCGCATCGCCGGCCGCGACGCGTACGACCTGCTGGCCAAGCCGAAGCAGTCAGGCTCCACGGTCGGTTCCGTCCGTATCGCGGTCGACGCGAAGACGGGCACGCCGCTGAAGTTCACGCTGGCCCCGTCCGGCGGTGGCAAGCCCGTCCTGGACATCGGGTACACGAAGGTCGACTTCGCCAAGCCGGCAGCCTCGACGTTCGACTTCACGCCCCCCAAGGGCACGAAGGTCACCGAGGGCAAGCAGCACGCCGAGCAGCACGCGACGAAGCCGTCGCGCCAGGAGCAGCAGGGCCGGTCGCAGGCCGAGGCCGCGCTCTCCAACGCGAAGGTCATCGGCAAGGGCTGGACGTCGGTCCTGCGTCTCGACGGGCCCGCCGGTGCCGTGGACAAGGGCGCCAAGGGCGACACGAGCAAGATGCCGGGGAACGCGCAGTCGTTCGTCAACTCGCTGGGCGACAAGGTCAGCGGGAAGTTCGGCTCGGGCACGGTGTTCCACACCCGCCTGATCAACGCCCTGATGACGGACAAGGGCACCGTCTACGTCGGCGCGGTCAGCAAGCAGACGCTGATCGACACGGCGAACGCCGCCGCCAAGTAGGCCGCCGCCCGACCGCCCCGCCGTGCGACGCGCACGGCGGGGCGGTCGCGTGCGGGGCCGTCCTGTCGGTGCGCGGGGCGATCCGGTGGCGCGCGCTCACGCCGTAGGCTCGTAGCGTCCGACCGCGGCTGTCAGGAGGGATTGTGGTGACGCAGCAAGCGGAGCCGGCAGGATCCGCCGAGGCGGGGCCCGTCGTCGCGGCGCCCGTCATCGAGGCGCGCGGCCTCACCAAGCGCTACCGGGGCGGCCAGCTCGCCGTCGACGGCCTGGACCTGACGGTGCCCGACGGCAGCGTCTTCGGCTTCCTCGGACCCAACGGCTCGGGCAAGACCACGACCATCCGGATGCTCCTCGGCCTCGTGCAGCCCACGTCCGGCTCCGCCGGGCTGTTCGGCCGCCCCATGCCGCAGGCGGCGCGCGCGGTGCTGCCGCACGTGGGCGCCCTGATCGAGGGGCCCGCCCAGTACGGCTTCCTGAGCGGACGGGACAACCTCGTGCGCTATGACGCGACGGACCCCACCGCCGACCCGCGCACGCGCTCCGCGCGGGTGGACGCGGCGCTCGAACGGGTGGGGCTCGCCGCCGCCTCGGCGAAGAAGGCGAAGGCGTACTCGCTCGGCATGAAGCAGCGGCTCGGCATCGCCGCCGCGCTGCTGCGGCCGCGCAGGCTGCTCGTACTGGACGAGCCGACCAACGGGCTCGACCCGCAGGGCATGCGCGAGATCAGGGCGCTGGTGCGTGAGCTGGCCGCCGAGGGCACCACGGTCTTCCTCTCGTCGCACCTGCTGGACGAGATCGAGCAGGTGTGCACGCACGCGGCGGTCATGGCGCAGGGCCGGCTGATCGTGCAGGGCCCGGTCGCGGAGCTGTCGGCCGGCACGCGCGGCAGGCTGGCCGTCACCACGCCCGACCCCGCCGACGCGGCGCGCGTGCTGCGCGAGCACGGCGTCACGGGCATCGAGGCCGGTGCCGGACGGGTCACGGGCGACCTGCCGGCGGTTACGGGGGATGCGGGGGACGCGGAATCGACGAAACCGGCGGAACCGGCGGATCCGGCGGACCTGAACGCGGCGCTGGTGCGCGCGGGCGTGCGCGTGCGCGCGTTCGGGGTGGAGCGCGGCACGCTGGAGGACGCGTTCGTGGCGCTGACGGGGGAGGGGTTCGATGTCGCGGGCTGAGGCGACGGGTTCCGGCGCGGACGCGCGTACGTCGTCCGCCGGCACGCCCGGCGGCACGCCCCCGGACCCCGCGGCCACCGGCCGCGAACGTTCGGGGCTGTGGTGGACGTTCGGCCTCTTCCGCTCCGAACTGCTGACGACGTTCCGGCGGTGGCGGACGCTCGCCCTGCTGGCCGTGCTCGCCGCGGTGCCCGTGCTCATCGGGATCGCCGTGAAGATCGAGACGAGCGGCGGCGGCAGCGCGGGCGAGGGCGGCGGGCCCGCGTTCCTCACACAGGTCACCAACAACGGCCTGTTCCTGGTGTTCGCCGCGCTGGCCGCGACGCTCCCGGTCTTCCTGCCGATGACGGTGGGCGTGATCGCGGGGGACTCGGTCGCGGGCGAGTCCGCGGCGGGCACGCTGCGCTACCTGCTCGTCGTGCCGGCGGGGCGGGTACGGCTGCTGCTCGCCAAGTACGCGGCGGCGCTGACGTTCTGCCTCGCGGCGACGCTGGTGGTGGCGGTGTTCGCGCTGGCCACCGGCGCGGTGCTGTTCCCGCTCGGCGACGTGACGACGATCTCGGGCACCACGATCTCGTTCGGCTCGGGCCTGCTGCGCGCGCTGCTGGTGGCGGTGCTCGTGGCGGCCTCCCTGGTGGGGTTCGCGGCGATCGGCCTGTTCGTCTCGACGCTGACGGGCAGTGGAATCGCGGCGATGGCGGCCACGGTCGGGCTGCTGATCACGGTGCAGATCGTGGACTCGATCCCGCAGCTCGGCGCCGTCCACGCGTACCTGTTCTCGCATTACTGGCTCTCGTTCGCCGACGTCATGCGGGCCCCGGTGCTCTGGGACGACGTGGTGAAGAACCTCGTCTCGCAGGCCGTGTACGCGCTGGTGTTCGGCTCGGCGGCGTGGGCGCGCTTCTCCACGAAGGACGTCACGGCCTGACGGGACGCGGGTCAGCCGTCCGGTGTGGCGGCGTCCCGCACGGGAGCGTCCGGGGTGGAAGCGCCGGAGCCTGCGCGGTGCGCGGGCTCGTGCACGGGGGCGAGGGCGGCCGGGGCGGCCGGGCCCTCGCGCGCCGCGGCGGCCCGGAGCTCGGCGGCGCGCGCCTTCGTGCGGCGCGCGGTGCGCAGGGCGTCCCAGGTGAGGACCGCGAGCGCCACCCACACCAGGGCGAACCCGGCCCACCGCTCGGGCGGCATCGCCTCGTGGAAGTAGGCCACGCCGAGCGCCAGCTGGAGGACGGGCGTCAGGTACTGGAGCAGGCCGAGCGTGGTGAGCGGCACGCGGATCGCGGCGGCGCCGAAAAGCACCAGGGGCCCCGCAGTCACGACACCCGCGGAGGCCAGCCAGGCCGCGTGACCCGCGCCGTGGGAGGTGAACGTCGAGCCGCCCGTGGCGCCGAGCCACAGCAGGAAGCCGAGGGCGGGCAGGAACAGCACCGTGCTCTCCGCCGCGAGGGACTCAAGGCCGCCCAGGTTGACCTTCTTCTTCACCAGGCCGTACGTGCCGAACGAGAACGCCAGCACCAGGGAGATCCACGGCAGCTGCCCGTAGCCGATGGAGATGACCACCACCGCCGCGAGGCCGACGCCGACCGCGGCCCACTGCGCCGCACGCAGCCGCTCCTTGAGCAGCACCACGCCGAGCAGGATGGTGACCAGCGGGTTGATGAAGTAGCCGAGTGACGCCTCCACGACGTGGCCCGAGTTCACGGCCCAGATGTAGACGCCCCAGTTGACGGTGATCACCGTGGCGGACAGCACCAGCAGCCCGACCCTGCGGGGCTGCCGCGCCAGTTCGCGTATCCACGCCCAGCGGCGCGTGCACGCCAGCGCGATCGCCACGACGCCCAGCGACCACACCATGCGGTGCGCGAGCACCTCCATGGCGCCCGCTGGCTTGAGCAGCGGCCAGTACAGCGGCACCAGGCCCCAGATCCCGTACGCGCCGAACCCGTACATCAGCCCGGAGCGCTGGTCCTCGTCCGTCTTCACGCCGGCTCCTCCCCTCACCGCGACGTCCCTTCGGGACGGTAGCGGCCGACCCCGGCTCGTGTCATGTCCGTTCCGGCATACGGTCATGACATGGGCGACGCGGGACGTGGGACGACGCACAGGAAAGCGGAGTACGCTGCGGCCATGACGACGTGCTCGATCGACTGTGTGACGCAGCCGGGCACTCGCGCTCCCCACGGCGAGTGCGCACCCCGCGGTGCCACCTTCCTGCGCCGGCGCGGCCGGGTGGGTTCGCCCCCCGCCCCGCTTTCGGGCGGTGCCTGTCGCACCGCCCGTCGTTCCTGTCACGTCTGACGACGCGTCCGGCCGCCCGCCCCTGAGGGGCCTGTGCGGCAGGCACCCGCAGCACGTCCCTGACCCTGAGCGCCGGGCGACCGGTCCTGCCCGGCGCTGAGTCCGTCCGTCTCTTTCCGTCTCCGTGCGTCCGCGCGGCTGCCTCATCCCGCCGTGCCGACGTGCGCTTCTTCCGGAGGAACCGCCGTGACCACGCATGCCGCCGCTCCAGCCCCCGCTGCCCCTGCCACCACTCCAGCCCCCGCCGCCGCTGTCACCACCACCACCGCCGCCGCACCGCTGCTGCGGCCCTTCCGCATACCCGACGACGGCCTCCACGAGGGCCCGCGCGTGCTGCGCCGGCTGCCCGAGGGGGTGGCGGAGCGCCCGTACGAGCTGTTCGGCGTCGTCCCGCAGGCGGCCACCATCGGCGCGGAGATCCGCGGCCTCGACCTGTCCCGCCCGCTGACCGGTGCGGTGCGCGAGGAGCTGAACAGGGCCCTGCTCGAATGGAAGGTGCTGTTCTTCCGCGGTCAGCACCTCGCACCCGACGTCCAGCGCGCGTTCGCGCGCAACTGGGGTGAGCTCGAGACCAATCCGCTGCTCGCCTCGGCCGGCCCGGCCGACGTGGTGCGCTTCGACCGCTCGGCCGTGCGCACGTTCGAGAACGTGTGGCACACCGACGTCACCTTCCGCGAGCGCCCCGCGATGGGTGCCGTCCTCCAGTTGCGCGAGGTGCCGCCGCGGGGCGGCGACACGATGTGGGCCGACATGGCCGCCGCGTACGACAACCTGCCCGCCGAGGTGCGGGAGCGGATCGACGGGGCGCGTGCCGTCCACGACTTCCTGCCCGGCTTCGCGCGGTTCACCGCCCCCGAACGCCTGGCGGAGCATCAGGAGGCGTTCCCGCCGGTCGAGCACCCGGTGGTGCGCCGCCACCCGGAGACCGGGCGCCGCATGCTGTTCGTGAACACGTCGTTCACCACGCACATCTCGGGGTTCGCGCAGGAAGAGAGCGACCGGCTGCTGCGGCTGCTGTTCCAGCAGGCGCACGTGCCCGAGTACCAGGTCAGGTGGCGGTGGCAGGCCGGCGACATCGCGTTCTGGGACAACCGCGCCACCCAGCACTACGCGGTGGGCGACTACGGCAGCGAGCGCAGAGTCGCGGAGCGCGTGGCCATCGCGGGCGACCGGCCGTTCTGACCCGGACGGACGGACGGACGGACGGACGAACGAACGCGGAGGGCCCCGGCGCGCGAGTCGATCGCGAGCCGGGGCCCTCCCCGTGGGTGTGACGGCCTGAGAGCCTCTCAGCCGGCCACGGTCCAGGTGTCGTTGCCGGCGAGCAGCGTCGACAGGTCGCCCTTGCCCTGCCGCTCGACCGCCGTGTCCAGCTGCTCGGACATCAGGGTGTCGTATACCGGCCGGCGCACATTGCGGAAGACGCCGATCGGGGTGTGGTGCAGGGTGTCCGGGTTCGCCAGGCGGGACAGTGCGAACGCCGTGGTCGGTGACTGCACGGATGTGTCGTGGACGAGGATCCGCGATTCGTTCTCCGGGGTGACGTCCACGACCTCCAGGTCACCCGTGGCCGGGTCGCGCACGACGCCCTTGGCGTTGTCGGTGCCGAAGCGGATCGGCTGCCCGTCCTCAAGGCGGATGACGGCTTCCTGGGCGCGTTCCTTGTCCTTGAGGACCTCGAAGGCGCCGTCGTTGAAGATGTTGCAGTTCTGGTAGATCTCCACGAGTGCCGTGCCGGGGTGGTCGGCGGCGGCGCGCAGCACGCTGGTGAGGTGCTTGCGGTCCGAGTCGACCGTGCGGGCCACGAAGGACGCCTCGGCGCCGATCGCCAGCGACACCGGGTTGAACGGGGCGTCGAGCGATCCGAGCGGCGTCGACTTGGTGATCTTGCCGATCTCGGAGGTGGGCGAGTACTGGCCCTTCGTCAGGCCGTAGATCCGGTTGTTGAACAGCAGGATCTTCAGGTTGACGTTGCGGCGCAGCGCGTGGATGAGGTGGTTGCCGCCGATGGACAGCGAGTCGCCGTCGCCGGTGACCACCCACACGGACAGGTCGCGGCGGGAGGTGGCGAGGCCGGTGGCGATCGCGGGGGCGCGGCCGTGGATGGAGTGCATCCCGTAGGTGTTCATGTAGTACGGGAAGCGGGACGAGCAGCCGATGCCCGAGACGAAGACGATGTTCTCCTTCGCCAGGCCCAGGTCCGGCATGAAGCCCTGCACGGCGGCGAGCACGGCGTAGTCACCGCACCCGGGGCACCAGCGGACCTCCTGGTCGGACTTGAAGTCCTTCATGGACTGCTTGGCTTCCGCCTTCGGGATCAGCGTCAGCAGCTCGTTCGTGTCGATGTCGACCTCAGACATTGATGGCCTCCTCGATGGCCGTGGCGAGCTGTTCGGCCTTGAAGGGCATGCCGTTTACCTGGTTGTACGAGTGCGCGTCGACCAGGTACTTCGCCCTCAGCAGGGTCGCGAGCTGGCCGAGGTTCATCTCCGGCACGACGACCTTGTCGTACCGCCCCAGCACCTCGCCGAGGTTCGCGGGGAAGGGGTTGATGTTGCGCAGGTGCGCCTGCGCGATCGGCTGCCCCGCCTTGCGCAGCCGGCGGACGGCGGCGGTGATCGGGCCGTACGTGGAGCCCCAGCCGAGCACCAGCGTGCGGGCGCCGTCCGGGTCATCGACCCGCAGGTCGGCGACCTTGATGCCGTCGATCTTCGCGGCGCGGGTGCGGACCATGAAGTCGTGGTTGGCGGGGTCGTAGGAGATGTTGCCCGTGCCGTCCTGCTTCTCGATGCCGCCGATGCGGTGCTCGAGGCCCGGCGTGCCGGGCACGGCCCACGGGCGCGCGAGCGTCTCCGGGTCGCGCTTGTACGGCCAGAACGTCTCGGTGCCGTCCGCCAGCTCGTGGTTGGGCGTGGTGGCGAACTGGACGGTCAGGTCGGGCAGCTCGTGGGTCTCCGGCACGCGCCACGGCTCGGAGCCGTTGGCGAGGTAGCCGTCGGAGAGCAGGAAGACCGGCGTGCGGTACTGCAGCGCGATCCTGGCCGCCTCCATGGCCGCGTCGAAGCAGTCGGCCGGTGTGGACGGCGCGACGACCGGGACCGGTGCCTCGCCGTTGCGCCCGTACATGGCCTGGAGCAGGTCGGCCTGTTCCGTCTTGGTGGGCAGGCCGGTGCTCGGGCCGCCGCGCTGGATGTCGACGATCAGCAGCGGGAGCTCGAGCGACACGGCGAGGCCGATCGTCTCCGACTTCAGCGCCACGCCGGGGCCCGAGGTGGTGGTGACCGCGAGGGAGCCGCCGAAGGCCGCGCCGAGGGCGGCGCCGATGCCGGCGATCTCGTCCTCGGCCTGGAAGGTGCGCACGCCGAAGTTCTTGTGCTTCGACAGCTCGTGCAGCACGTCCGAGGCGGGCGTGATCGGGTACGAGCCGAGGTAGAGCGGCAGGTCGGCCTGGTGCGAGGCGGCGATCAGCCCGTAGGCCAGGGCCAGGTTGCCGGAGATGTTGCGGTAGGTGCCGGTCGGGAAGGCCTCCTCGGCCGGGGCGACCTCGTAGGAGACGGCGAAGTCCTCGGTCGTCTCGCCGAAGTTCCAGCCCGCGCGGAACGCCGCCACGTTCGCCTCGGCGATGTCCGGCTTCTTCGCGAACTTCGACCGCAGGAACGCCTCGGTGTTCTCCGTGGGCCGGTGGTACATCCACGACAGCAGGCCGAGTGCGAACATGTTCTTGCTGCGCTCCGCCTCCTTGCGGGACAGCCCGTACTCCTTGAGCGCCTCGATCGTCAGCGTCGTCAGCGGCACCGGGTGCACCTGGTAGGCGTCCAGCGAGCCGTCCTCGAGCGGGGAGGTCTGGTAGCCGACCTTGGCCATCGGGCGCTTGGTGAACTCGTCGGTGTTGACGATGATCTCCGCGCCGCGCGGCACGTCCGCGATGTTCGCCTTCAGCGCCGCCGGGTTCATCGCGACCAGCACGTTCGGCGCGTCGCCCGGGGTGAGGATGTCGTGGTCGGCGAAGTGCAGCTGGAAGGACGAGACACCCGGCAGGGTGCCTGCGGGCGCCCGGATCTCGGCCGGGAAGTTGGGCAGCGTCGACAGGTCGTTGCCGAACGACGCGGTCTCCGAGGTGAAGCGGTCACCCGTCAGCTGCATGCCGTCGCCGGAGTCACCCGCGAAACGGATGATGACCCGGTCGAGGCGGCGGACCTCCTTGGCGCCGGAACCCCCCGGCCCTGACTCTTCCGACGCGCCGGACAACGGGGCACTCTGCTGCCCGACGACGGTGTCGCCGGTTTCGTTGGCCTCGTCGGCTGCGCTACTGACCTGGCTGGTCACTGAACTGGACCTCCCTTGAGGCGGCGGCTCGGGACCGCCGGCCGCCGGCTGTCCCGGAGCAACCCTACGTCGGTAAGGGTCGCCTACCTCTGCTCGCTCGTATGGTGGACGCCCCCATGAGACACCTCGATGAACCGTAATGCCCGATTTTGTGGGCATTTTCGGGCGTCAGGGGCGTGCGCGGGTGACTCGTCCTTTGGGACTAGGACCCGTCCCGTGGCGGGCCGGGGCCCGAACCGCGCGGAACACGGGCCGCCCTTGGGCCGGCCGCGTCCCGGCAGCCCAGGACCCTGTACCCGGACGGCCACGTGTTGAGACCCCCGTCCTCACGTCTTGAGATACGTGAGGACGGCGAGCACCCGCCGGTGATCCCCGTCACTCGGCGACAGTCCCAGCTTCAGGAAGATGTTGCTGACGTGCTTCTCCACGGCGCCGTCACTCACCACGAGCTGCTTGGCGACGGCCGAGTTGGTCCTGCCCTCCGCCATCAGCCCGAGCACCTCGCGCTCGCGGGGCGTCAGGCCCGCCAGCACGTCCTGCTTGCGGCTGCGGCCCAGCAGCTGGGCGACGACCTCGGGGTCGAGCGCCGTGCCGCCGCTCGCCACGCGCACCACGGCGTCGACGAACTCCCTGACGTCCGCCACCCGGTCCTTGAGCAGGTAGCCCACCCCGCGCGTCGACCCGGCCAGCAGCTCCGTCGCGTACTCCTCCTCGACGTACTGGGAGAGCACGAGCACGCCGACGCCCGGGTGCTCCTTGCGCAGCCACACGGCCGCGCGCACGCCCTCGTCGGTGTGCGTGGGTGGCATCCGCACGTCGGCCACGACCACGTCGGGCAGCGCGTCCTGCGCCGCGAGCTCGCCGATGGTCTTCGTCAGGGCGACCGCGTCCCCCACGCCCGTGACCACCTCGTGCCCCCGGTCGGTCAGCAACCGCGTCAGGCCCTCCCGCAGCAGCACCGAATCCTCGGCGATAACCACGCGCACTCTGTCCTCCACAGCCTCACTGCCCCCCACATCTCCGCTGCCGTCGTCCCTCACAGCATCCCAGGCAACGGACGCGACCGCGCCCCCCGAGGTTGCACGGGGGCGCGGCGCGAGGCGGGTCAGTCCCGCCAGGGCAGCTCGGCGGTCACCGCCGTGGGGCCGCCGCGCGGCGAGTCCACCACCAGCAGGCCGTCGACCGCGTCCAGCCGCTCGGCCAGGCCGGCGAGGCCGCTGCCTGCCGACGCCTCCGCCCCGCCAACGCCGTCGTCACCGACCTGGAGCAGCAGCCGGTCGCCCGACCGCCACACGTCGACCGTCGCGCCGCCGGCCCCGCTGTGCTTGCTGACGTTCTGCAGCAGCTCGGAGACCGTGAAGTACGCGATGCCCTCGATCGCCGCGGCCGGCCTGCCCGGCAGGTCGACCTCGACCCGCACCGGCACCGTGCACCGCGAGGCGACCGACGACAGCGCCGCGTCCAGACCGCGGTCGGTCAGCACGGCGGGATGGATGCCCCGCGCGAGATCACGCAACTCCTGCAGGGCCGTCTTCACCTCGCCGTGCGCCTCGTCCACCATGCGCGCCGCCGTCTGCGGGTCCTCGGCGAGCTTCTCCTTCGCGAGGCCGAGCTCCATCGCGAGGGCGACGAGCCTCGCCTGCGCGCCGTCGTGCAGGTCGCGCTCGATGCGCCGCAGGTCGGCCGCCGCCGTGTCGACGACCACGCCGCGGTCGCTCTCCAGCTCGTACACGCGTGACACCAGCTCGGAGGGGCCGATCAGCCCCCTGACCAGCAGCCGGTCCACCCCCGTGAGACCCCGGAGTATCCACGGCGTCATGAGGACGAGCACCAGCCCCGCGGCGCACGCGAGGACGTTGCCCAGCGGGGCGTCCAGGTGGACGGTGCGGCCCGACGCGTCACTGAAGAGCACCATCTCGGAGCCGGTGTCCGCGGACCGGTAGACCCACTGCCACAGCGGGAACGTGAACAGCCCCCAGCCCGTCGTCCAGAACGTCACCCCCACGACGAACGAGAAGACGGCCCACGGGAACTGGACGAGCGTGTACAGCAGGTTGCGCCACGACTCGCCGCTCCTGAGCACCGCCCCCGTCCAGGCCAGCAGGCCGCCCTTCTCCGGACGCACCGGCTGCGGACGCCCGACGTCGAGACCGAGCAGATAACGGGCCCTGGCACGCTCAGCGGCGGCGAAGCCGCGCGCGCTCGCCAGCGCCATCGCGAGGATCGGCACGCCGAGGAACGTGATCAGCATGCCCGCGCCGAAGACGATCATCGTGATCGAGTACGAGAAGAGCAGGACCCCGATCGGCAGGCCGACCAGCACGTAGCCGAACTCCCGCCACGTCCTGCCCTCGAAGGGCGCGCGCAGAACGGGCGGCACGAAATGGCGCCCGATGGCCTCCCCGTACTCCCTGCTCATGTCCACCCCTGGGTAACTGGCCATCACGGCCGTCCGATCTGTCCGGTCCCCGCTGCCCGTACCGTCCTTACGGCCCGCGGGGTACGCCTGGCTGTATCCGTCCACGTACTCGATGCTCCCGGGCTCGCGACCGTCCCACCATGAGGGCGGTCGCCGTTCTCACCCTCGGGTTTTCCCCACCTCGCGTGCGGCGCGCGCCCCACCGGAGCGCGGGGCGGAGCCCGCCCGGCCATCGCCCTTCCCTGCCGACGCGCCGCCCCTCCCGGCCGACGCGCCACGCCTGCGCCAGGGCAGCTCCGCCGTGACCGTCGTCGGGCCGCCGACGGGCGAGTCCAGGACGAACAGCCCGTCGACCGCGCCCAGCCGGTCCGCGAGGCCGGACATGCCCGTGCCGCCGTCCAGCCGCGCCCCGCCGCCCCCGTCGTCCTGGACCTGTATCAGCATCCGGTCGTGCGTACGCCACACGTCGACCGTCGCGCCCCTGGCCCCGCTGTGCTTGCTGACGTTCTGCAGCAGCTCGGAGACCGTGAAGTAGGCGATGCCCTCGATGGCCTCGGCCGGCCGCTCGTCGAGATCGACCGTCACCTTGACGGGCACCGTGCAGCGCGACGCCACGGACGACAGAGCGGCGCTCAGCCCCCGGTCGGTGAGCACGGCGGGATGGATGCCGCGCGCGAGATCCCGCAGCTCCTGGAGCGCGAGCTTCACCTCGCCGTGCGCCTCGTCCACCATCACCGCGGCCGCGTCCGGATCCTCGAGCAGCTTCTCCTTCGCGAGGCCGAGGCCCATGGCGAGGGCGACGAGCCTCGCCTGCGCGCCGTCGTGCAGATCCCGCTCGATGCGCCGCAGGTCGGCGGCGGCCGTGTCCACGACGACGCCCCGGTCCGACTCCAGCTCCGCGACGCGTGCCTCCAGCGCGTCGTCGGGCGACAGCAGGCCGCGCACCATCGCCCGGTCCACATTCGTCATCCCGCGCGCGATGAAGGGGAGCACCGGCCACAGCACGAACACCCCCGTCAGCGTCACCGCGAAGGTGAGGACGGACCACGGGAGCCGCACGAGCGCGTACAGCGCCGTGCGCCAGCCCACCGGGTCCTTCAGCGCCGCCACCATGCGGCTCACGAACCCGCTGCCCGCGCGGCGGTACATCGGGCTCGGCTCGTCTATCCGCACGCCGAGCAGCCGGCGCGCACGCGCGCGCTCCAGCCGGCCGAACACGCGCGTGCCGGCGAGCCCCGCCACCAGGAGCGGCAGGCCGACCACCGTCACGGACATGCCGGCGCCCAGCGCGAGCGTCGTCACCACATAGACGAATCCCACCAGCGAGGCCGGGAAATTCGCCAGGAGGTGCGCGATCTCCTTCCACGTGTGCCGATCGAACGCGAAACGCGCGGGTGGCGGAGCGGCCTGGGCGGCGCCACGGCCGCCCGGGCCGCCGTACGGAACGCCACTCGGGCGTGGACTCGCGGTCATGTCACAAGCCTGCCGGTCGCCGCAGTGCCGCGCCATGGGGTAGCCCGAAGACTTGCGGGTGGGGCTAGCCCCACCCCCGGCGCCCGTGCGAGGCCGCGGGACGCCAGAGGGCGAGGCGGGGGCGGGCCGCTTACTCGGTCTTTACCAGGGCCTAGACTTCGGCTCCGTACAGCCGGTATGCGCGGCGCCGGACACGGCGTGCACGACGTGAGGGAGCGAGGGGCGGACGTGCCGGAAGCGGTCGTTCTCGCTGCGGGCTACTTCCGCGGCTACTCGGTGGTGGGGCTGCTCGCCGTCCTCGGCGTGCTGTTCGTCGCGGTCGCCTTCGGCGCGGGCCGGCTGCTGCGTCCTGTCGTGCCGACCCCGGAGAAGCTGCTCACGTACGAGTGCGGTGTCGACCCGGTCGGCGAGGGCTGGGCCCACACGCAGGTCCGGTACTACGTGTACGCGTTCCTCTACGTGATCTTCGCCGTGGATTCGGTGTTCCTCTTCCCCTGGGCGACTGTCTTCGCCGCTCCCGGGTACGGCGTCACCACGCTGGTCGAAATGTTCGTCTTCCTCGGCTTCCTCGCCGTGGGACTGCTCTACGCATGGAAGAAGGGCGTCCTGGAATGGACGTGACCCCGCCGCCCGCCGGCCGCGAGCAGGGGCCCGAGCCGCTGCCTGAGCCCCGGCGCCTCGGCGCGCTCTCGCGGCTCGCCCCCGAGCCGATGAAGGTCGTCCTGAACTGGGGCAGGCGCTACAGCCTGTGGGTCTTCAACTTCGGCCTCGCGTGCTGCGCGATCGAGTTCATCGCGGCGTCCATGGCACGGCACGACTTCATCAGGCTCGGCGTCATCCCGTTCGCGCCCGGGCCGCGCCAGGCAGACCTGATGGTCGTCTCCGGCACGGTCACGGACAAGATGGCGCCCGCGGTCAAGCGCCTGTACGAGCAGATGCCCGAGCCGAAGTACGTGATCTCCTTCGGCGCCTGCTCCAACTGCGGCGGCCCGTACTGGGACTCGTACGCGGTGACCAAGGGCGTCGACCAGATCATCCCCGTCGACGTGTACGTCCCGGGCTGCCCGCCGCGGCCCGAGGCGCTGCTCCAGGGCATCCTCAAGCTGCAGGAGAAGATCGCCGCGGAGTCGCTGGGGGAGCGGTACGGGCGGTACGGGCAATACGGCCAGGACGTCTCCCCGTCGACGGCGCAACTGCGCAGCGGCCTCGTCCCGCCGCCGGACGCTGACGCTGGTCCGGGCGCGGAGGGCCCCCGATGAGCGAGGCGGACGAGACGCACGAGACGCGCGAGACGCACGAGACGCACGAGGCCCGCGCGGCGTACGACGGGCTCCCCGCGTCGGCGGCCGAGGTCTTCGGCGAGGACGCCACGGCCGACCTGTCGTACGGCCTGCTGACGGTGGACGTGCCCGCGACGGCCTGGCTCGACGCCCTCAGGATCGCGAAGTCCCTGCTGGGCTGCGACTACTTCGACTGGCTCAGCGCGGTCGACGAGGGGCCAGCGGGCTTCCGCGTCTCGGCCCGCGTCTTCGCGGTGGCGGACCGTTCGGTACGTGCCCTGCTCGTGCGCACGGCGCTGCCGCGCGAGGCGGCGGAACTGCCGACGGCGGTCGGCGTCTACGCGGGCGCGGCCTGGCATGAGCGGGAGACGCACGAGATGTTCGGCATCGCGTTCCCCGGCCACCCCGGCCTGTCGCCGCTGCTGTTGCCCGACACCTTCGAGGGTCATCCGCTGTGCAAGGACTTCGTGCTCGCGGCGCGCGTCGTCAAGGCGTGGCCCGGCGCGAAGGACCCCGGCGAGTCGGGCGCGCCGAGGCGCCGCCAGATGCTCCCGCCCGGCGTGCCCGACCCGAACGAGTGGGGCCCGCACAAGGGGGAGGCCCCGCGCGAGCCGGGCAGGACACCGCGCTCGGCCCCGCCCGGCGAGACCCCCCGCAGGCCGCGCAGGACCCGCCGGTGGAGCTGAAGGGGGACCCGTTTTCGTCGGAGTACTACGGTGTCGCGGCCGGGCGCCGCC
>NZ_JAGIQL010000070.1 GCF_017813245.1 Streptomyces montanisoli | reverse complement strand
CGCGGGCGGGGCCGGCGGCTGCGCCTGGGTTGGTGCCGGCGCCGGCGTCGGGGCGGCGGAGGCCGTCGGGGCGGCGGAGGCCGTCGGGGCGTCCGCCGGCTCGTCCACCGAGACGCCGAAGTCCGTGGCGATGCCCGCGAGCCCGTTCGCGTACCCCTGCCCGACCGCGCGCACCTTCCACGCGCCGCCGCGCCGGTAGATCTCGACGACCACGAGCGCCGTCTCCGCGCCGAGCCCCGGCGGGGTGAACGTCGCGACGACGGCGCCGTCACCGCCGCGGACGGTCGCCGTCGGCTCCGTGCCGCGGAAGGTCGCGCCCGCCGCGTCGGGGCTGGCGGTCACGACGATCTTCTCGATGCCGGCGGGGACCGCCGCCGTGTCGACCGCGATCGCGTCGGGCGCCGAGCCGCCGCCGGAGCGATAGGTGACCCCGGAGCCCGACGGCTGGTTGTAGAAGATGAAGTCGTCGTCGGAGCGGACATTGCCCGCGGCCGTGAGCAGCAGCGCCGACACGTCGAGGCGTACGGGCGCGGCGACGTCCACCGTCACGTTCGCGCTGGGCAGCGGGAGGTTCGAGCCCGGGGTCATAGCAGTCATGCCAGGCGTAACGAGCGACCCTCCTTAGCCGTTCCTCACCGCTCGGCCGGCCACAGCGGCGGGTTCGACATCCAGTGGCCGCCGATGCGCGCGTGGTCCTGCTCGGCGGGGTCGGGCTCGCCCTCCTCGGCGATCAGCTTCGCCGCGTACGGCTCCGAGTCGTCCTGCGGGTCGTAGCCGAGGGCGCGTGCGGTGGACAGGTCCCACCACTGGCGGGTGTTGGCGGACGAGCCGTAGACGACGGTGTGGCCGACGCCCTCGGCGGTGAGCGCGGCGTGGAACAGCCGCGCGCCGTCCGCGGGGCTCATCCACAGGGAGAGCATCCGCACCGTGGTGGGTTCGGGGAAGCAGGATCCGATGCGCACGGACACCGTCTCCATGCCGTGCTTGTCCCAGTAGAGCTGTGCCAGGTCCTCGCCGAAGCACTTCGACAGGCCGTAGAAGCTGTCGGGGCGGTGCCGGGTGCCGACGTGCACCGGCGGCTCGCCCGCGCCCGGCGTCGGCGTGCCGCCGACGGCGTGGTTGCTCGACGCGAAGACCATCCGTCCGACCCCCGCGGCGCGCGCCGCCTCGTAGAGGTTGTACGTTCCCTCGATGTTGGAGCGCAGGATCCGCTCGAAGGTGGACTCGAGCGAGATGCCCGCGAGGTGCAGCACGGCGTCGACGCCCCGCACGGCCTCGTCCAGCGCGTCCCTGTCGGCGAGGTCGGCGGTGATGGCGTCCGGCGCGCCCTCTACGGGTACGGCGTCGAGGAGGCGGAGTTCGTACCCGTACGCGGGCAGCAGCCCGCGCATCAGGGTGCCGACGCCGCCGGCCGCGCCGGTGAGCAGGACGGTACGAGGTGCGGGCATGGCGATCACTCAGCTCCGTAGACGTCGTTCATATGCATGATCTTCAGGGTTCGCTCAACCTAAGGAGGCGCGCGCGAGGGCGTCAAGTAGGCGGCTCGGGCCCCGGAAAGGGCGGAGTTGCCCGGTTCGGCGCTTGACCGGGGCCGAAAGCGGCCACTAACGTGGGCGTTGTTCAGGAATGTAGACGATAATCAGAAACGTGCACAGCAGCCAGGGAGCACACGTGACCTCAGCCGCCCCGCTCACCGATCGCCTCACTCGCGGGGAGGGGCCGCTGTTCTTCCCCGTCACCGCGTACGGCCCCGACGGCGCGCCCGACCTGACCGCCTACCGCCGGCATGTCGCCGCCGGCGTCGAGGCGGGCGCGGCCGCGGTGTTCGCCTGCTGCGGCACGGGCGAGTTCCACGCCCTGACGCCCGAGGAGTTCGCCGCTTACGTGGCCGCCGCGGTCGAGGCGACCGCGGGCCGCGTGCCCGTCGTGGCGGGCGCGGGCTACGGCACCGCACTCGCCATCCGGTTCGCTCGCCTCGCGCACGAGGCCGGCGCGGACGGGCTGCTCGCCATGCCGCCCTACCTGGTCGTGGCCGATCAGGAGGGGCTGCTGCGCCACTACGCGGCGCTCGCCGACGCCACCCCGCTCCCGGTGATCGTCTACCAGCGGGAGAACGCGGTCTTCACGCCCGAGACCGTCGTGCGGCTGGCCCGCACGGAGGGCATCGTCGGCCTCAAGGACGGCGTCGGCGACCTGGACCTGATGCAGCGGATCGTCAGCGCGGTGCGCGAGGCGGAACCCGCGGGCGGCTTCCTCTACTTCAACGGCCTGCCCACGGCCGAGCTCACGGGCCTCGCCTACCGGGGCATCGGGATCTCGCTCTACTCGTCGGCCGTGTTCTGCTTCGCGCCCGAGATCGCCGTCGCCTACCACCGCGCGCTGAACACGGGCGACGACGCGACCGTGAACCGGCTCATCGACGGCTTCTACCGGCCGCTGGTCGAGCTGCGCGCCAAGGGGCGCGGATACGCGGTGTCGCTGGTGAAGGCGGGCGTGCGGATGCGCGGCCTGGACGTCGGTGAGGTGCGCGCGCCGCTGACCGAGCCGAGGCCTGAGCACCTCAAGGAGCTGACCGAGATCGTGGAGCGCGGCCACGCGCTGCTCGCCGGGGCCGACGGCGGTGACGCGTGAGGGCGTCGGCGTTCCTCTACCCGTGGGACGTGGTGGGGGACGAGGCGGCGGCCGCGCGCGTCGCGGACCTCGGCGTCCATCAGGTGACGCTGGCGTCCGCGTACCACTCGACGCGCGCCGTGACGCCGCGTCACCCGGGCCACCGCATCGTCACGGCGCAGCACGCGGCGGTGCTTTACCCGCCGTCGGCCGAGCGCTGGGCGGGCCGTGCGCTGCGGCCCCGCCCGGCGGGCGCGTGGGCGCCGGGCGACGCGTTCGGCGAGGCCGCGGACGCGCTGGCGGGCGCGGGGCTCGACGTGCACAGCTGGGTGGTGCTCGCGCACGACTCGCGGCTGGGCGCCGAGCACCCGGAGACGTCGGTGGTCAACGCGTACGGCGACCGCTACCCGTGGGCGCCGTGCATCGCGCGCCCCGAGGTCGCCGAGTACCTGGCCGACCTGGCCGTGGAGGCGGCGGTGCGGCCGGGCGCCGGCGGCACGGAGCTGGAGTCCTGCGGCTGGTACGGCCTCGCGCACCTGCACGCGCACGACAAGATCGCGTCGTTCGCCTCGGGCGACGCGGAGCAGTACCTGATGTCGGTCTGCTTCTGCCCGGTCTGCCGCGAGGGCTACGCGCGAGACGGGGCCGGCGTGGCGCCGGAGGAGGTCAGGGCGGCGCTGGAGAACCTCGCGCCGGCGGGCGCTGCGGCGGACGTGGTGCACCGCACGATGCTGTGGCGCGGGAAGGTGGCGCGCGCCTTCCAGGAGCGCGTGGTGGCCGCGGTGCGCGCGGCGGCGCCCCCCGGCTTCAGGATCCTGCTGCACGCGGACCCGCACCCGCACCGCACGGGCGCCAACACGGGCGTGGACCCGGCGCACATCGCGAAGGTCGCGGACGGCGTCGTCGTGCCGTGCGCGGGCGGCCCGGAGGGCATGCTCGAACCGTTCGCCCGCGCGGGCGCCGGGGTGGTGGCCGCCAACTTCCCGGTGGTCGGCGGGATGGGCGGCTCCCCCGACACCCTGGCGGCGGACGCGGCCCGCGCCCGGGAACTGGGCGCGACGGAACTGCGCCTCTACCACGGCGGCCTCGCGTCGGACGGCGACCTGGCCCAGGTGAGGGAGGCACTCCGGACGCTGCGCTGACGCTCGCGCGCACGGGGTTGACCCGGGCCCCGGGCCCGTCCCAATCCCCGGGTCCCCCGGCCGCAGGTACGGCAGGCCCGCGCGCGAGGGCCCCGGCGGGCGACGGGCGGCCCGATTCGCCGAAGCCGAGGCCGCCCTCCCAGCCGGGCCGGGCACCCCAAGCGGGAGTCGCGCCGCCGCCGAGCAGCGGGCCGCCCACATGCCCCAAACGCGGCGAGGCCCCGCAAAGCCGCCGGGCCCGGCACGGGCGCAACACATGGGCAGGTGGCCCGAGCCACAAGCCCCGGGCGGGCGGCGCGGTTCGCCGGGGGCTAGGCCGCTTTCCGGCCGGGACGGGCACCCCCAGCGGGAGTTGCGCCGCCGCCGAGCAGCGGGCCGCCCACATGCCCCAAACGCGGCGAGGCCCCGCCAGGCCGCCGGGCCCGGCCCGGGCGCAAGACATGCGCAGGCGGCCCGAGCCACAAGCCCCGGGCGGCGGCCCTGGCTACCGGCCGCCGCACCGGCACCCCGTGGGTACGGCAGACCCGCGCGCGGTGCACCAGGCGGGCAACGAGCGGCCCGGCTTGCCGGGGACGAGGCCGCCCTCCCGGCCGGGGCGGGCACCCCAAAGGGGGTTGCGCTGCCGTCGAGCGGCGGGCCGGGGCCCGGGCAGCGGGGCAGCCGTCAGGCGGGCAGGAGCGCGGCCGGTCCGCACCGGTTGCGGGCGGAGCCCGGGGGTGGACGCAGGCCCACCGGGGCGGGCCAGGGCGTCAGCCCAGGTGGCGGGATCTCGCGCGGAACGCGGCCTTGCGGGCCTCCTTCGCCAGCGCGCGGTCCGGGTGCAGTCTGCCGACCGCCTCCAGGACGTCCGCCGTCGCGGGGTGGTCGACGCGCCACGCCTCCTCGAAGAAGCCCGCGTGCCTGCCGACCAGGCCCTCGACGAGCTCCTGGAGCTCGTCCGGCTCGCCCTCCGCGTCGAGTTGGGCCGCGATCGTGTCGACCGTCAGCCAGAAGACCATGTCCGCCGACGGCGGCGGCACCGGTGCGCCCGTGCCGAGTTCCGCCAGCCATACCCGGGCCAGGCCGCCGAGCTCGCGGTCGTCGAGGACCGCGCGTACCGACGGCTCGGCCGGGGCGCCGACCAGCGCGAGCGCCTGCTGGCAGTTGAGGCGGCGCAGCGGGGCCTCCGGGTCCGTGCCGCGCGCCGCGTCGAGGAGTGCGGACGCGGCCGTGGCGGGCTCGCGCCCGGCGAGCCAGCGCTCCGTCTCCTCGCGCCCCGCGCGCTCGGGGAAGTGCGCGATCCCGTCCAGCAGCCCGCGCGCGTCGCGCTCGGCGAGGTCGCCGACGAGCGGCGCGTCGACGCCGGCCGCCACCATGCGCGTCCTGATGCCGTACAGGCCGAGCGCGGTCAGCGTGACGAGACCGTAGCGCGCGACGTCGTCCTCGCTCAGCGGCATCTCGTCCGGGTCGTCGACGTCCGCCATGAGCGCCTCGTCCACCGGCGTGTACGCGACGAGGCCGACGGGTTCGAGGACCCGGAACTGGTCGTCGAGCCGGATCATCGCGTCGGAGACCTGCTCGAGCACGTCGTCCGTCGGCTCGTCCATGTCCTCGGGGACGATCATCGACGCGGCGAGCGCGGGCAGCGGCACGGGCGCGGACGCGTCGCCGCCCGCGCTCTCGTCCCTGACCGTGAGCTGGTAGAGGTTCCCGAGCACGCCTTCGAGGAACTCGGCCTCCGCCTCCGGGTCCCAGTCGAGCGCGTCGAAGTCGATCTCGCCGTCGTCGCCGAGGGCGGACGTCAGGTCTTCGAGCACCGGCGCGGTCGCGTCCGCGATGACGGCGTCGAGCGCGTCGAGCCAGAGCGCCAGCACGTCCTTCGGGCTGCCCGACGCCACGGCCTCCAGCGCCGCGCCCGCCGAGACCCGCGCCGCCACCGCGTCACCGGCGCCGCCGACGCCGTCCGCGCCGCCGACGCCGTCCGCGCCGCCGGCGCCGTCCGCGCCGTCCGCCGCGTCGCCGTCCTCGCTGACGTTCACCTCGACGAGGCCCGTGTCGACGGCGATGCGCCACGCCTCGCCCGCGAGGGCCTCGCCGTCGCCCTCGGCCCAGGTGCCGCCCACCCCGCCCGCGTCGCTCAGGCCGAGCTCCTCCGCGGCGGCCGGGAGCTGCTCCGCGGCCAGCTCGCCGTCGGCGTCGACCCGTGTCTTCGGCCCCGCCCAGCGGGCGAGGCGTACCGCGTGGGCGAGGAGCGGCGCGGCCAGCGCCTCGCGCGCCAGCTCCGCCTCCGATGGCAGCCGCACCGGCGGCAGGGTCAAGCGGTCTGCGTGCTCGGACATCTGACGGCTCACTCCTCCATGAACGGGCTGGGCTCAGCGTAGCCGCGCCGGGGGGTCGCCGCCGCACGCCGTCCCCGGGGCCCTCCCGCGGGCAGGTTCACGCGTCCGACAGCCCACGTACACGCACGCACTCTTGACATGTTCCCCACCCAGCAAGGAGATTGACGCGCGTAGAAGTCCCTGCCTTCCCCCTTTCGCCCGTCTCCCACGCCTCGGAGTCAGTGATGCCTTCTTCCCTGCCGAGAACGGCCGCCGTGCCGGCCCTCGTCTCGCTCGCCCTCGCCTGCGGCCTCGTCGTGGCCGCCGGGCCGGCGTCCGCCTCGGGCCCGGCGTCCGCCTCGGGTGTCCGCATCCACGGCATCCAGGGCACCACCCGCATATCGCCGCTCGTGGGCACGCCGGTCGCGGACGTGCCCGGTGTCGTCACCGGGATCAGGGCCTACGGCGGCTCGAAGGGCTTCTGGTTCCAGGACCCGCACCCGGACGCGAATCCCGCGACCAGCGAGGGCCTGTTCGTGTTCACGGGCTCCGCCCCGAAGGTCGAGGTCGGCGACAGCGTCAAGGTGTCGGGCAAGGTGAACGAGTACGTGCCCGGCGGCGCGGCCTCGGGCGAGCAGTCGGTGACGGAGCTCGGCTCGACGCAAGTCACCGTCGTCTCCTCCGGCAACCCGCTGCCCGCACCCGTGCGGATCACCGCCCGCTCGGTGCCCGCCGCGTACGCCCCGCACGGGGTGGCGGGCACGGGCGATTCGATCAACGGACTCAGGCTCAGGCCGAGGACCTACGCGCTCGACTACTACGAGTCGCTCGAGGGCATGAACGTGAGCGTCACGAACACGCGCGTCGTGGGCGCCACGGACCCCTACGGGGAGCTGTGGGTGACGGTGAAGCCGTCGGAGGACGCGAACAGGCGCGGCGGCACCGTCTACGGCTCGTACGACGAGCAGAACACCGGCCGCGTGCAGATCCAGCAGCAGGCGTCCACGGCGGACAGCCCCTTCCCCACGGCCAATGTGGGCGACCGCCTCAGGGGCACCACGCGCGGGCCGCTGGACTTCAACCAGTACGGCGGCTACACGATCGTCGCGGGCCATCTCGGCACCGTCGTCGACAAGGGCCTGAAGCGTGAGGTGACGGCGAAGCAGAAGCCAGGGCAACTCGCGGTCGCCACGTACAACGTGGAGAACCTGGCGCCGACCGACCCGCAGTCGAAGTTCGACTCGCTGGCGTCCGCCGTGGTGCGCAACCTGTCGTCGCCCGACATCCTCTCCCTGGAGGAGATCCAGGACAACGACGGCGCGAAGGACGACGGAACGGTCTCCGCCACGGAGACCGTGCGCAAGTTCGTCGACGCGATCGCCGCGGCCGGCGGCCCGACGTACGCATGGCGCTCGGTCGACCCGGAGAACGACAAGGACGGCGGCCAGCCCGGCGGCAACATCCGCAACGTCTTCCTCTACAACCCCGCCCGGGTGTCCTTCGTGGACCGCGGCACGGCGGACGCGACGACGCCCACCCAGGTCGTCGCCACGCACGGCAAGCCCGACCTCACCCTCTCGCCGGGCCGCATCGACCCGGCGAACCCGGCGTGGAACGACAGCCGCAAGCCGCTCGCCGGCGAGTTCATCTTCCGGGGCAGGACGGTCTTCCTCGTCTCCAACCACTTCGACTCGAAGGGCGGCGACGAGTCGCTGACCTCGCAGCACCAGCCGCCGACCCGCTCCTCCGAGGTCCAGCGGCTGGCGCAGGCGCAGGCCGTCAACTCCTTCGTCAAGGACATCAGGAAGGTCAGGAAGAACGCGGAGGTCGTGGTGCTCGGCGACCTCAACGACTTCCAGTTCTCGCCCGCGCTCGCGGCTCTGCGCAAGGGCGGCGTGCTGAACGACGACATCGACTCGCTGCCGGTGCCCGAGCGCTACTCGTACGTCTACCAGGGCAACACGCAGACGCTGGACCACATCCTGACGACGCCGTCGATCAAGGACTTCCAGTACGACAGCGTGCACATCAACGCGGAGTTCGCCCAGCAGGACAGCGACCACGACCCGCAGGTGCTGCGCTTCCGCCCCTGAGGCTTCCGCCCCTGAGGCTTCCGCCGCTGAGGCTTCCGCCCCTGAGCACGCGCGCGCCGTGCCGCCGCACGAGCGGTGGCACGGCGGCGCCCGCCGTCAGTTGTGGGCGTGCAGGACGTCGTTGAGACCGTCCCACACCGCGTTGTTGGGACGGGCCTCGACCCGGCCGGTCTCCGAGTTGCGGCGAAAGAGGATGTTGCTCGCCCCCGACAGCTCGCGCGCCTTGACGACCTGCCCGTCCGGCATCGTCACGCGCGTGCCCGCCGTGACGTACAGGCCCGCCTCGACCACGCACTCGTCGCCGAGCGCGATGCCGATGCCGGCCTCCGCGCCGATCAGGCACCGCTCGCCGATCACGATGCGCTGCGTGCCGCCGCCGGAGAGCGTGCCCATCGTGGAGGCGCCGCCGCCGATGTCGGAGCCGTCGCCGAGCACGACACCCTGCGAGATGCGGCCCTCGACCATCGACGTGCCGAGCGTGCCCGCGTTGTAGTTGACGAAGCCCTCGTGCATCACGGTGGTGCCCTCGGCGAGGTGTGCGCCGAGCCTGACCCGGTCGGCGTCCGCGACCCTGACGCCCTTGGGCGCCACGTAGTCCGTCATGCGGGGGAACTTGTCGACGGACGTGACCTGGAGGTGCAGGCCGTCGGCGCGTGCGCGCAGCCGCACGGCCTCCAGGTCGGGCACGGCGACGGGCCCGAGCGAGGTCCAGGCGACGTTGGCGAGCAGGCCGAAGATGCCGTCGAGGCTCTGGCCGTGCGGCCGCACCAGCCGGTGGCTCAGCAGGTGCAGGCGCAGGTAGACGTCGTGCGCGTCGATCGGCTTCTCGTCCAGCGAGGCGATGACCGTGCGGACGGCGACGACCTCGACCCCGCGGCGCGGGTCGGCGCCCGCGGCCCGCGTGGCGGCCTCGCCCAGCAGCTCGGCGGCGCGCTCGCCGGTGAGCCGCTCGGTGCCCGCGGGGCCCGGCTCCGCCACGAGCTCGGGGGCGGGGAACCAGGTGTCGAGTACGGTGCCGTCGGCGGCGACGGTGGCGAGGCCGGCGGCGGCCGCGCCGAGGGGGCGGGAAGTCGTGTCGGTCATACCGGAAACCTAGCGGCACGCGCTCGTCCGGGGCGAACCGGCCTGCCGGTCAGCGCCCGCCGAGCCCGCCGGCCCTGCCGGTCGTCCCCCGCCGGCCCTGCCGGTCGGCACCGCCGGACCTGCCGGCCGGCAGCCGTCAGCCCAGCCTGTTGGTGTCGCGGCCCGCGATGCGGTGCCGGTCGTCCTCGGCGCGCGGAAGGGGCCGGTGGCCCTCGGAGTGCGGGTTGACCCAGCCGCACACGCCGCAGCTGTAGCGGCCGTCGAGGCCGGCGATGAGGGTGCCGCACTGGCGGCACTCGCCGTAGGTGATCTCGGGGCCGCTCCCGGCGGCCGACCGGGGATCGTGCGGCGGCTCGGGGGCGGGCGGCACGGGCGTGTTCACGTGCCCCAACCTACCCGCCGGGCTGCCGCAGTACGCGGGCGAGCATCTCGCGGGCGTACCGCTCGTCGTACTCGGCGCCGGTCAGCAGGACCTGGAGGCAGATGCCGTCGAGCAGCGCGACCAGTGCGCGCGCCGTGGTGGGGTCGGTGTGCGCGGACAGGATGTCGGAGACGGCGTCGGTCCACTCGGCGGCGACGGGCCGCAGCGCGGGCCGCCGCAGGGCCGCGAGGTAGAGCTCGTACTCCAGCTCGACGCCGGTGCGCTCCCCCGCGAGCCACACGCCCGTGAGCCGCGCGAGCTCCTCTGCCACGTCGGAGGACGGGTCGGCGAGCGCGCCGCCGTCCCTGATCAGGGCGGCGAACCCCTCGTTGGCCTGGCGCAGCGCGGCGGTCAGCAGCTCGTCGAGCGAGGCGAAGTGGTACGTGGTGGAGCCGAGCGGCACGTCGGCCTCGGCGGCGACCGTGCGGTGGCTGAGCCCGGCGATGCCGTTGCGTCCCACGACGCGGATCGCGGCGTCGATGATCCGCTGCCTGCGGTCGGGGTCGTAGCGGCGCGTCACGTATGGGTCCCGCCGAGATTGAGTACCACGACCCCGACGATAACCAGGGCGATGCCGAGGAGCCGCACGGGGCTCGCGGACTCGTGCAGGAACGCCATGCCGATCACGGCGATGACGGCCGTCCCCGCCCCGGCCCAGATCGCGTAGGCGGTACCGACGGTCAGCGTCTTGAGGGTCTGCGAGAGCAGCGCGTACGACACGACGTAGCCGCACAGGGTGATCAGCGACGGCCACAGCCGGGTGAAGCCCTCGCTGTACTTCATCGCGGTGGTGGCACCGATCTCGGCCGCGATCGCCCCTGAGAGCAGCAGGTATCCCATGCGTACGAGCGTACACAGCAGAGTGTACGGCCGTACACTCACCCCTCGGCCGACGCGTTGTCAGAGGCTGCCACTAGGTTGTTCCCCGGTCCCTCGCACCGGGGGCCTGGGCATCGGGGCGCGCGATCGGGGGGGCGTGATGGCACACGAGGGTGGTCCTGGCGAGCAGGGCGACTGGGGCGGAGTACCCGGTCACAGCGGCTGGGGCGCGGGCGCATGGAGGCCGGAGGGCTGGGGCGGTGCCGGCGGGTACGGGTGGGCGCCACCGCCGCCGCGGCCCGGGACGATACCGCTGGCGCCGCTCGACTTCGGGCAACTGCTCGGCGGCGGCTTCAAGACGTTCACGCGGTACTGGCGGCCGCTCACCGCGGTGGTGGTCACGGCGTACGGCGCCTTCATGGTGATCGGGGCCGCCGCGCTCGCCATCGCCTACGCCGCCGCGCACGGCCACCTGAAGACGCTGACGTCGCTCGACGGCGCCCCGGCGCCCGCGAGCGACCTGCATGCCGTGGTCGCCTGGGCCGTCGTCCTGGGCGTGCTGGGCCTCGTGGCGCTGGTGACCGTGCAGAGCCTGGTGACGGCCGCCTGCGCGGTGACGGTGCAGGACGGAGCGCTCGGCCGCGCGACCACGTACCGGGCCGTGCTCGGCAGGTCGCTGCGCCGCCTCGGCCCGGCGCTCGGCGCGAGCGCCGCGAGCTGGCTGCTGGGTCTCGTACCGGCCGCGCTGTTCATGGGGGTCGGGCTCGCGAACGGGGCGTTCACCTCGCACATACGCCCCGACCCGGCGCCCATCCTGATCGCCTACCTGGTGATGATCGCCGGCTCGGCCGTCGTGGTCTGGCCCGCCCTGCGCATCGTCCTCGCCCCGACGGTGGCGGTAGTCGAGTCGTGCGGCCCGCGTGCGGCGCTGCGCCGCTCGTGGACGCTGGTGGGCGGCGCCTGGTGGCGCACGCTCGGCGTGCTCCTCGTGGCGGGGTGCGTGGCCGGGTTCGCGGCGGGGTTCGTCAACGTCGTCCTCGAAGTGCTCGGCATCGTCGGCACGGCGGGCGCGTTCGCGGCGTCCGACGGCAGCGGCGCGACCATCGCGCTGGCGTCCGTGCTCATACCCGTGTCCGTGGCACTGATCCTGGTCGAGTGCGTCATCATGCTCTATCCGCAGCTGGTGCTCGCGCTGGTGTACGTGGACCGGCGGATGCGCACAGAGAATCTGGCCGAGGTGCTGATCCGCTCGGTGTGAGCGGCGCTCGCGCCCGGCCGCGCATGCGGGCCGCCGCTACCGTGCGGGGCCTTCGCCGGCCCTCTCGTCGTAGTCGGCGGTTCCGCCGTCGAGCAGCGGCGGCTGCGGTGTGCCCGCGGTCTTCGAGAGCCAGCGCAGCGCGTGGTAGGCCGTGAGCACGACGAGCGTGCCGAGGGAGATGCCGCTGAGGACGAAGTTGTCCGTGATCTTCAGCGAGATCCCGCCGACACCGATGATCACTCCGGCCGCCGCGGGCACCAGGTTGAGCGGCTGGGAGAAGTCGACCTTGTTGCGGATCCAGATCTGCGCGCCGAGCAGCCCGATCATGCCGTAGAGGATGACGGTGATGCCGCCGAGCACGCCGCCGGGGATGGCGGCGACGACGGCGCCGAACTTGGGGCACAGGCCGAACAGCAGGGCGAAGCAGGCCGCCGCCCAGTAAGCGGCGGTCGAGTAGACGCGCGTGGCGGCCATCACGCCGATGTTCTCCGCGTAGGTGGTGGTGGCGGGGCCGCCGAACGCGGTCGACAGCGCGGTGGCCGCGCCGTCCGCGACGATCGCCGTGCCCATCACGTCGTCGAGCGGGTCGCCGGTCATCTCGCCGACGGCCTTGACGTGCCCGGTGTTCTCCGCGATGAGGGCCACCAGCACCGGCAGCGCCACCAGTACTGCCGCGCCCGTGAAGTGCGGGGCGTGGACGTGCGGGAGGCCGATCCAGTCGGCGTGTGCCACGCCGGAGAAGTCGACGCGCCAGTGGTCGACGGTCTTGCCGGAACCGTCGGGTGAGTGGATGCGCCCTGCGGTGCGGTCGAGCACCCAGGACAGCACGTAGCCGAAGACGAGCCCGAGGAAGATGGCGATGCGCGACCAGAAGCCGCGCAGCACCACCAGCGCGAGGCCGGTGAAGACCATGGTGGCCAGGGCCGTCCACTGGTCCTGCGGCCAGTAGGTGGAGGCGGTGACGGGGGCGAGGTTGAAGCCGATCAGCATCACCACGGCGCCGGTCACGGCAGGCGGCAGGACGGCGTGGATGACGCGCGCCCCCAGCACCTGCACGACCACGCCGCACCCGGCGAGGCAGGCGCCGACCACCAGCATCGCGCCGGTCAGCGTCCCGCTGTCGCCGCCCTGGCCGGCGATGACGGCGGACACGCCCACGAAGGACAGCGACGAGCCGAGGTAGCTGGGCACGCGCCCGCGGGTCGCGAGGAGGAAGATCGCGGTCGCGACGCCCGACGCCATCAGCGCCAGGCTGGGGTCGAGCCCCATCAGGACGGGCGCGACGAAACACGCGCCGATCATCGAGACCACGTGCTGCGCGCCGAGGCCGATGGTGCGTCCCCAGGTCAGCCGCTCCCCCGGCCTGACGAGGTCTCCAGGACCGAGGTGTTTGCCGTCGCCGTGCAGCTTCCACCCGAAGCCCGCCATGCCGCTCTCCCGTTTCTCACCGACCCGACCCGCACGGGAGCCGAGCCGCTCGCGCCTGCGGGTGCACGGCAAAGGTCCCGGAACAGGGAACCACACCTGTTCCGGGACCTCTCGGTCGCCCCGGCCCTGCTCAGAACGTCAGACGTTGAAGCCCAGCGCGCGCAGCTGCTCGCGGCCGTCGTCGGTGATCTTGTCGGGGCCCCACGGCGGCATCCAGACCCAGTTGATCCTGAGCTCGTTGACGATGCCGTCGGTGGCGGCCTTCGCCTGGTCCTCGATCACGTCGGTCAGCGGGCAGGCCGCCGACGTCAGCGTCATGTCCAGGGTGACGACATTGTCGTCGTCGATGTGCACCCCGTAGATCAGGCCGAGGTTGACGACGTCGATGCCGAGCTCCGGGTCGACGACGTCGTACAGCGCCTCGCGGACCTCGTCCTCCGAGGCCGGCTTCATCAGGGTCTCGTTCTCGCTCATGCGGTCTCCTTCCGCGGGCTCTCGCCCAGAGCCTGGGCCGTCGCGTCCTTCCACGCCATCCAGCTCAGCAGGGCGCACTTGACGCGGGCGGGGTACTTCGAGACGCCGGCGAACGCGACCGCGTCCTCCAGCACCTCCTCCATCGCGTCGTCCGGCTCGACCTGGCCCTTGGACTGCATCAGTTCGAGAAAGGTGCCCTGGATCTTCTGCGCCTCGGCGAGGTCCTTGCCGACCAGCAGGTCGTTGAGTACGGAGGCGCTGGCCTGGCTGATGGAACAGCCCTGCCCCTCGTAGCTGACGTCCGCGATGCGCGAACCGTCGTAGCGCACGCGCAGCGTGATCTCGTCGCCGCACGTCGGGTTGACATGGTGCACCTCGGCGTCGCCGTCCCGAAGACCGCGCCCGTGCGGGTGCTTGTAGTGGTCCAGGATGACGTCCTGGTACATCGAATCCAGTTTCACGGTCGGCCCTGTCCCCTATCCGAAGAAGTCACGGACGTGCTCCAGGCCGTCGACCAAGGCGTCCACCTCGGCCGGGGTGGAGTACAGATAGAACGACGCCCTGGTGGTCGCGGGAATTCCGTACCTCAGGCAGACCGGCCGCGCGCAGTGGTGGCCGACACGGACGGCGATGCCCTGCTCGTCCAGCACCTGGCCCACGTCGTGCGGGTGGATGTCGCCGAGCGTGAAGGAGATCGCGGCGCCGCGCTCCTCGGCCGTGGCCGGGCCGATGATGCGCAGGTCGGGCACCTGGAGCAGCCGCTCGACCGCGTACGAGGTGATCGCCTTCTCGTGCGCGAGCACCTTGTCCATGCCGATGGCGGAGAGGTAGTCCACCGCCGCGCCGAGGCCCACGGCCTCCGAGATCGGCGGCGTGCCGGCCTCGAACTTGTGCGGCGCGGGCGCGTAGGTGGACGAGTTCATCGACACGGTCTCGATCATCTCGCCGCCGCCGAGGAACGGCGGCAGGTCCTCGAGCAGCTCCTGCCTGCCCCACAGGACGCCGATGCCGGTGGGCCCGAGCATCTTGTGCCCCGTGAAGGCCACGAAGTCCGCCTGGAGCGCCTGCACGTCGAGCGGCATGTGCGGGGCGGCCTGCGACGCGTCGATCATGACGAGCGCGCCGACCTCCTGCGCCCTGCGGACGATCTCCTCGACGGGGTTGTGCGTGCCGAGGATGTTGGAGATCAGCACGAAGGAGACGATCTTCGTCTTCTCGGTGATGACCTCGTCGATGTTCGACAGGTCGAGGCGGCCCTCGTCGGTGAGGCCGAACCACTTCAGCTTCGCGCCCGTGCGCTGCGCGAGCAGCTGCCACGGGACGATGTTGGAGTGGTGCTCCATCTCCGTGATGACGATCTCGGTGTCGCTGTCGACGCGGTAGGGCTCGTCCGCCCAGCCCAGCATGTTGGCGACGAGGTTGAGCGACTCCGAGGCGTTCTTCGTGAAGATCACCTCGTCGCGGCTCGGCGCGTTGATGAACGACGCGATCTTGTCGCGCGCGCCCTCGTACAGCGCCGTGGCCTCCTCCGCCAGCACGTGCACGCCGCGGTGCACGTTGGCGTTGTGCCGCTCGTAGTACTCGGTGATCGCGTCGAGCACCTGCCGCGGCGTCTGCGACGTGGCCGCGTTGTCGAGGTAGACGAGTTTGCGGTCGTCGTGGACCAGCCGGTCGAGGACAGGGAAGTCCTTCCGGATCGCCTCCGTGTCCAGCAGGCCGTGCGCTTCCCGCGTCTGTGTCACGCCGTCGCGCCTCCCTTCACGTACGCCTCGTAGCCCTCGTTCTCCAGCTTGTCGGCGAGCTCGGCGCCGCCGGACTCGGCGATGCGGCCCTGCGCGAACACGTGCACGAAGTCGGGCTTGATGTAGCGGAGGATCCGCGTGTAGTGGGTGATCAGCAGCGTGCCGACCGTCCCGGTCTCGCGGACGCGGTTGACGCCCTCGGAGACGATGCGCAGGGCGTCGACGTCGAGCCCGGAGTCGGTCTCGTCGAGGATCGCGATGCGCGGCTTGAGCAGTTCCAGCTGGAGGATCTCGTGGCGCTTCTTCTCGCCACCCGAGAAGCCCTCGTTCACGTTGCGCTCGGCGAAGGCCGGGTCGATCTGGAGGTTCTCCATCGTCTCCTTGACCTCCTTCACCCAGGTACGCAGCTTGGGGGCCTCGCCGCGGATCGCGGTGGCGGACGTGCGCAGGAAGTTGGAGACGGAGACGCCGGGCACCTCGACCGGGTACTGCATGGCGAGGAAGACGCCGGCCCGCGCGCGCTCGTCGACGGTCATCGCGAGGACGTCCTCGCCGTCGAGCGTCACGGTGCCGCCGGTGATCGTGTACTTGGGGTGGCCCGCGAGGGAGTAGGCGAGGGTCGACTTGCCGGAGCCGTTGGGGCCCATGATGGCGTGCGTCTCGCCCTGCTTGACGGTCAGGTCGACGCCCTTGAGGATCTCGCGGGGGCCGCCTTCCGCATCGACGGTGACGTGCAGGTCGTTGATTTCGAGCGTTGCCATGGGTGACTCAGGACTCCTGGGTGACGGAGACGAGCACATCGTCCCCTTGGATCTGTACGGGGTATACGGGGACGGGGCGGGTCGCGGGCAGGCCTGACGGCTTGCCGGTGCGCAGGTCGAAGCTGGAGCCGTGCAGCCAGCACTCGATCTGGCAGTCCTCGACCTCGCCCTCCGAGAGCGAGACGTTGGCGTGCGAGCAGATGTCGTTGATCGCGAACACCTCGCCCCCGGTGCGGACGACGGAGACGGGGGTGGAGTCGACCTCGACGAGCTTGGGCGTGTCCTCTTCGAGGTCGCCCAGCGCGCAGACGCGGACGAAGGCCATCAGACGGTGGCCTCCAGCTCTGTCTCGATCTTGGCGAGCAGGCGCTCCTCGACGTCGGGCAGGCCGATCTTCTGGACGAGCTCGGCGAAGAACCCGCGGACCACGAGGCGGCGCGCCTCGCTCTCCGGGATGCCGCGCGCCATCAGGTAGAACAGCTGCTCGTCGTCGAAGCGGCCGGTGGCCGACGCGTGGCCCGCGCCAGCGATCTCGCCGGTCTCGATCTCCAGGTTCGGCACGGAGTCGACCCGCGCGCCGTCCGTGAGGACGAGGTTGCGGTTCATCTCGTAGGTGTCGGTGCCTTCGGCCGCGGCCCTGATGAGCACGTCGCCGATCCACACCGCGTGCGCCGCGTCGCCCTGCAGTGCGCCCTTGTAGGCGACGTCGGACTTGCAGTGCGGCGCTGTGTGGTCGACGAAGAGCCGGTGCTCCTGGTGCTGGCCCTGGTCGGTGAAGTACAGGCCGAACAGCTCGGCCTCGCCGCCGGGGCCCGCGTACTCGACGCGCGGGTGCAGCCTGACGACGTCGCCGCCGAAGGTGACGACGACGGACTTGAAGGAGGCGTCCCGGCCCAGGCGCGCGTTGTGCTGGGCGACGTGGACGGCCTTGTCGTCCCAGTCCTGCACGGAGACGACGGTCAGCTTGGCGCCGTCGCCGACGAGGAAGTCGACGTTGGCCGCGACGACCGCGTCCCCGGTGTGGTCGAGCACGACGACGGCCTCGGCGAAGGCGCCGAGCTCGACCACCAGGTGGGCGAAGGCGGTGCCGCCCTGGCCGTGCACGGCGACCCTGACCGGCTCGGTGAGCACGGTCTCCTTGGGGACGCTGACCACGGACGCCTTCTCGAAGGACGAGTAGGCCTGCGCGGCGATCCGGTCGGCCGGCACGCCTGCCTTGCCGACGCGCGGGTCGTCGCGGCCCACCGTCTCCTGCGTGACGCCGTCGGGCGCCACGACGTCGACGCGGATACCGCCGTCGGCGACCGCGGTGCCGTCGTGGAGGCCGCGCAGCCGTTCGAGCGGCGTGAACCGCCATTCCTCCTCACGGCCGTGCGGCACGGGGAAGTCGCCGACGTCGTAGGAGGGCGGCGCGCTCATGCGGGTGGCCACGGTGGATTCCGCGGCCACCGCGATGGCGCCGGTTGTGGTGGAACCAGCGGGCGTGGTTCCCCCCTGGGTCGGTGCCTTCTCGGCATCCTCGGGGGCGTTTCGGGCCTCGGCCATGGCTGTCGTCGTGTTCTCTCTGTCTTCGGGTGCTGTCACGGTGGGGCGGGGGCTCGCGGCGTCAGCCGACCGCGCCCTCCATCTGGAGCTCGATCAGCCGGTTGAGTTCCAGCGCGTACTCCATCGGCAGTTCCTTGGCGATGGGCTCGACGAAGCCGCGCACGATCATCGCCATCGCCTCGAACTCGGACAGGCCGCGGCTCATCAGGTAGAAGAGCTGGTCCTCCGAGACTTTGGAGACGGTCGCCTCGTGGCCCATGGACACGTCGTCCTCGCGGACGTCCACGTAGGGGTACGTGTCGGAGCGGGAGACGGTGTCGACGAGCAGCGCGTCGCAGAGCACGTTGGACTTGGAGCCCTCCGCGCCCTCCCCGATCTCGATCAGGCCGCGGTAGGAGGTGCGGCCGCCGCCGCGCGCCACCGACTTGGAGACGATGTTGGACGACGTGTTGGGCGCCATGTGCACCATCTTGGCGCCGGCGTCCTGGTGCTGGCCCTCGCCCGCGAACGCGATGGAGAGCGTCTCGCCCTTGGCGTGCTCGCCCATCAGGTAGACGGCCGGGTACTTCATGGTGACCTTGGAGCCGATGTTGCCGTCGACCCACTCCATCGTCGCGCCCTCGTAGGCCACGGCGCGCTTGGTCACCAGGTTGTAGACGTTGCTCGACCAGTTCTGGATCGTCGTGTAGCGGCAGCGGCCGCCCTTCTTGACGATGATCTCGACGACGGCGCTGTGCAGCGAGTCGGACGAGTAGATCGGCGCGGTGCAGCCCTCGACGTAGTGGACGTAGGCGTCCTCGTCGACGATGATCAGCGTCCGCTCGAACTGGCCCATGTTCTCCGTGTTGATGCGGAAGTAGGCCTGCAGCGGGATGTCGACGTGCACGCCCTTCGGCACGTAGATGAACGAGCCGCCGGACCACACGGCCGTGTTCAGCGACGCGAACTTGTTGTCGCCGACCGGGATGACCGTGCCGAAGTACTCCTTGAACAGCTCCGGGTGCTCCTTGAGCGCCGTGTCGGTGTCCTGGAAGATGACGCCCTGCGACTCCAGGTCCTCGCGGATCTGGTGGTAGACGACCTCCGACTCGTACTGCGCGGCGACGCCGGCGACGAGGCGCTGCTTCTCCGCCTCGGGGATGCCGAGCTTGTCGTAGGTGTTCTTGATGTCCTCGGGCAGGTCCTCCCAGGACTCGGCCTGCTTCTCCGTGGAGCGCACGAAGTACTTGATGTTGTCGAAGTCGATGCCGGAGAGGTCCGAGCCCCAGTTGGGCATGGGCTTCTTGCCGAAGAGCTTGAGGCCCTTCATGCGCAGCTTGAGCATCCACTCGGGCTCGTTCTTCTTCGCCGAGATGTCGCGGACGACCTCTTCGGAGAGGCCGCGCTTGGCGGCGGCGCCGGCGGCGTCGGAGTCGGCCCAGCCGAACTCGTACGTGCCCAGGCCCTCCAGTTCGGGGTGGGCGGTCTCCGTGGGGAGCGTCATGCGGGGTTCCTCCCGGCTGTGCTTTGGGTGGTGGGGGTGGTCTGCGGGGCGGCGCCTTGCGGCGTCCGCGGGATGAAGGTCGTGCACACGCCGTCGCCGTGCGCGATGGTCGCGAGCCGCTGTACGTGAGTACCCAGGAGATGCGAGAAGGCCTCCGTCTCGGCCTCGCACAGCTGCGGGAACTGCTCCGCGACGTGGGCGACCGGGCAGTGGTGCTGGCACAGCTGCTCGCCCGCTCCGCCGGGCGCGGAGCGCGCGGCCGCCGCGTAGCCGTCCGCGCTGAGCGCGTCGGCGAGCGCCGCCGCACGCCCTTCCGGGTCCGCCTCGCCGACGGGCGCGCGGTAGGGGTCGGTCTGGGCGGCGGCCCTGGCGCGGGCGAAGGCGGCCACGGCCGCCTCGCCGCGCTCGCCGCCGCCCGCGGCGGAGGCGATCCAGCGCAGGGCGTCGGCGGCGAGCTTGTCGTAGGACTGGTCGAAGGCGTCCCTGCCGCAGTCGGTGAGCGCGAAGACCTTCGCGGGCCTGCCGCGCCCGCGCGAGCCGTAGACGCGCTTGTCGCGGGGCTCCACGACGGCGTCGGCCACCAGGGCGTCCAGGTGGCGGCGCACGGCGGCGGCGGTCAGGCCGAGGCGGTCCGCGAGCTCGGCCACCGTCGAGGGGCCGTGGTCCAGGATGGAGCGCGCGACCCGGCCTCGCGTGGAGTGCTCACCGGTCGCGGGGTCGTCCTGCGGGATTCCCATGAGGGCCTCCTCCCGAGCCTCGCCGACTTTTTTCACAATGACATTGTTGCGTAATTCCCTCGGCAGTGACAACCACGTTCCGCCACGATCACCGGTGGACTGCGTCACTTAGGGTCACCTAATGACGGGGGCCAGGACCCGTGGTCGGGGGACGCGGCCGCGCTGCCTACACTTCGGGCATGCACAGCGACTGCCCCGCCGGCGGACCCGAAACCGTCGTGTCCATCAAGGGCCTGGTCAAGCGCTACGGGGACAAGACCGCCGTGGACGGCCTCGACCTGCTGGTGCGCGCGGGCACCGTGACCGCGGTGCTCGGGCCGAACGGCGCGGGCAAGACGACCACCGTCGAGACCTGCGAGGGCTACCGAAGGCCCGACGCGGGCACCGTACGCGTACTCGGCCTCGATCCGGTGGCGGACGCGGCCCGGCTGCGGCCCAGGATCGGCGTGATGCTCCAGTCGGGTGGCGTGTACTCGGGCGCGCGCGCCGAGGAGATGCTGCGGCACATGGCGAGGCTGCACGCGAACCCCCTCGATGTGGACGCCCTGATCGAGCGCCTCGGGCTCGGCTCGTGCGGCCGTACGAGCTACCGGCGGCTGTCCGGCGGCCAGCGCCGGCGCCTCGCCCTCGCGCTCGCCGTCGTCGGCCGCCCCGAACTGGTCTTCCTCGATGAGCCGACCGCCGGCCTCGACCCGCAGGCGCGCCGCGCGACCTGGGAACTGGTGCGCGAGCTGCGCGCCGACGGCGTCTCCACCGTCCTGACGACGCACTTCATGGACGAGGCCGAGAGCCTCAGCGACGACGTGGTCATCGTGGACGCCGGGCGTGTCGTCGCCCAGGGCCACCCGGAGGAGCTGTGCAGGGGCGGCGCCGAGAACACGCTGCGCTTCACCGGGCGGCCGGGGCTCGACCTCGGCTCGCTGCTCAAGGCGCTGCCCGACGGCTCGTCGGCCGACGAGGTGACGTCGGGCGCGTACCGCATCACGGGCACCGTCGACCCGCAGCTGCTGGCCACCGTCACCTCCTGGTGCGCGCAGCACGGCGTGATGCCCGACGGCATCTCCGTCGAGCGGCACACGCTGGAGGACGTCTTCCTGGAACTGACCGGCAAGGAGCTGCGCCGATGAGCACCACGGCCGACACCGCGAGCACCGTCGGCACGGGCACGTACGCACCCGCCCCAGGCGCGGCGCCGCTGACCCGGATGATCGCGGCGCAGACCGCGTTCGAGACGAAGCTGCTGCTGCGCAACGGCGAGCAGCTGCTGCTCACGGTGATCATCCCCTCCCTGCTGCTCGTGCTGTTCTCGACGGTCGACATCGTCGACACGGGCAGCGGCAGCTCCGTCGACTTCCTCGCGCCGGGCATCCTCGCCCTCGCGGTGATGTCCACCGCCTTCACCGGGCAGGCCATCGCGACGGGCTTCGACCGGCGCTACGGCGTGCTCAAGCGGCTCGGCGCGTCCCCGCTGCCCCGGTGGGGCCTGATGACGGCCAAGACGCTGTGCGTGCTCGTCACGGAGGTCCTCCAGGTCGCCCTGCTGGCCGTGATCGCGCTGCTGCTCGGCTGGTCGCCGCACGGCGGCGTGGGTGCGGTGGTCCTGCTGCTCGTCCTCGGCACGGCGGCCTTCTCCGGGCTCGGCCTGCTGATGGCCGGCACGCTCAAGGCGGAGGTCACGCTCGCGGCGGCGAACCTCGTGTTCATCCTGCTGCTGGTGGCGGGCGGGGTGATCGTGCCGCTCGGCAAGTTCCCCGAAGGGGCGCGTGAGGTGCTTCGGCTGCTGCCGATCTCCGCGCTCTCCGACGGGCTGCGCGACGTGCTCCGGCACGGCGCGTCGATGCCGTGGGGCGACCTGGGCATCCTCGGCGTGTGGACGGTGCTCGGGCTGGGCGCGGCGGGCGCGTTCTTCCGCTGGGAGTAGGCCTCGCGCCGCGTCACGCGCGGACGTGCGCGGTGCTGACGCGCGGGGTGGTGACGCGCGCTGCCGGCTCACAGTGCTGCGGACCCCCTCGTGAAAACCCGCACAAGCGGCCGCATACGATGTCTTTCATGCCGAACGTCTCCCGGGCGGACGTGGCCGAAGCGGCCCGCAACCCCCTGGCCTTCCTGGCCGCGCGCTGGACGCCGCAGAACCGCCTGGTCCGCTACTCGCTGCTTGCGGCGGTCGTGATGAGCGTCGTCATCGTCGTCACCGGCGGCGCCGTGCGGCTCACCAGCTCGGGACTTGGCTGCCCGACCTGGCCCAAGTGCTCCGACGCCAGCCTCACCGCGACGCCCACGCTCGGCCTGCACGGGGCGATCGAGTTCGGCAACCGCATGCTGACGGACCTGCTGTGCGTCGTGGTCGGCTGGGCGATCATCGTGGCGCGCTGCGCGAAGCCGCGCAGGAGGAGCGTCACCCGCCTGGCCTGGTCGCAGTTCTGGCTGGTCGTGGCGAACGCGGTGCTCGGCGGCATCACGGTGCTGGTCAAGCTCAACCCGTGGACCGTGGCCGGGCACCTGATGCTCGCGATGGTCTTCGTCACCGTCACCACGCTGACCTGGCTGCGCTTCCGCGAGGGGGACCTGCCCGCCAGGCCGCGCGCGCCCCTGCCGCTGCGCCGCCTGGCCGCGTGGACGGTCGTCGCCACGGCCGTGCTCATCGCCGCGGGCACCGGCGCCACAGGCTCCGGCATCCACGCGGGCGACAGCAGCGACGTGCCGCGCATGCCGTTCGACTGGGTCGACACGGTGTACGTGCACGGCGGGCTCGCCTGCCTCGTCGTCGCCATGTCCGCGGCCCTGTGGATCGGCCTGCACGTCGTCGACGCCCCGCGCGACACACGCGTGCTCGCCCGCAACTTCCTGCTCGTCCTGCTCGCGCAGGGCGTGGTGGGCGTCGTGCAGTCGGTGACGGGTGTGCCCGAGCTGCTGGTGGCCGTGCACATGCTGGGCATCTGCGCGGTGTGGGTCGGCGTCCTGCGCGTCATGGTCAGCCTCCGCGAACGCCCCCGCGAGGCGCCCTCGCTCCCCGCCCAGTCGGAGCCCCCGCTCGCGGCGACGGTCTGAGACCGCGGCAGCACACGACGGCGGGTACAGCGCCCTGGGGAGCTTCGAGGCCGCCGCCTCGTCCAGCAGCCACAGGGTGCGGGCCCTGCCCGTGGCGCCGGCCGCGGGAGCCTGGATCTCGCCCGCTCCCGACAGCGCGATCTCCGCGGCCTCCGCCTTGTCCTCGCCCGCCGCGAGCAGCCACACCTCGTGGGCGGCCCTGATCGCGGGCAGCGTGAGCGAGACGCGCAGCGGCGGCGGCTTCGGCGCGCCGTGCACGGCCACGACCGTGCGCTCCGTCTCCCGCACGCCGGGCAGCTCGGGGAAGAGGGACGCCACATGCGTGTCGGGCCCCACCCCCAGCATCAGGACGTCGAAGGACGGCACCTGCGCGTGGTCCTCCGGGCGCGCCGCGGCGGCCAGCTCGGCCGCGTAGGCGGCCGCGGCCGCCTCGATGTCGCTCCCGTACGCGCCGCCCGCGGCGGGCATCGCGTGGACGCGCCGCGGGTCGAGCGGCACGGCGTCGAGCAGCGCGTGCCGCGCCTGGGTGACGTTGCGCTCGGGGTCGCCCTCGGGCAGGAACCGCTCGTCGCCCCACCACAGGTCGAGCCGCGACCAGTCGACCGCGTCCCGGGCGGGCGACGACGCCAGGGCCGCGAGCAGCCCGTTGCCGTTGCGCCCGCCCGTCAGGACGATCGACGCGGAGCCGCGCGACGCCTGCGCGTCCACGATCCTCGTGATCAGCCGCGCCGCCGCCGCGCAAGCCATCAGCTCCTTGTCGCGGTGGACGACGAGCTGCGGCGCGGTGCTCACTTGGCCGCCGCCTTCTTGGCCGGCGCCTTCTTCGCGGCCGGCTCGGCCCCCTTGGCGCCGCCCGCCCCTTCGCCGTCCGACTCGTGCAGCCGGTCCACGCCGAAGTGCAGCGTCGCCGCGTACGTCTCGTCCGGGTCGAGCCTGCGCAGCTCCTCCGCGATCAGCTCGGCGGTGTCGCGGCGGTTGAGCGCCACGGCACGGTCGGGCTGGCCCTCGATGGAGAGGGTGGCGAGCGAGCCGTTCGCCCGGTCGATGGAGACGGGACCGCAGGTGGTCTCCATCCGCACCGCGGTGAGCCCGGGGCCCTTCGACACGGCGCGCCGCACCGGCACGCCGAGCCGCTCGGCCAGCCACATCGCGAGCAGCTCGCAGCTGGGATTCTCCTCCTCGCCCTCCACCTCGACCGAGGTGACGTCGCAGGTCACCTGGTCGAGCGCGGCCGCGAGCATCGAACGCCACGGGGTGATGCGGCTCCACGCCAGGTCGGTGTCGCCCGGCGTGTAGACGGCGGCACGCTTCCTGAGCTCCTCGACGGGCCCCTCGGTCGCGTACGAGTCCGTGACGCGGCGCTGCGCGAGCGAGCCGAGCGGGTCCTTCGCGGGATTGGCCGGCGCGTTCACCGGCCACCACACGACGACCGGGGCGTCGGCCAGCAGCAGCGGCAGCACCACCGACTGGGCGTGGTCGATGACCTCGCCGTACAGCCGCAGGACGACCGTCTCGCCGATGCCCGCGTCCTCGCCGACGCGCACCTCCGCGTCGAGGCGGGCGTTGGCACGGTCACGCGGGGAGCGCGAGGGGCGCTTGACGACGACGAGCAGGCGCGAGGGGTGCTCCCTCGACGCGTCGCTCGCGGCCCTGAGCGCGTCGTACGCGTTCTCCTCGTCGGTGACGACGACCAGCGTGAGGACCATCCCGATGGCCGGTGAGCCGATCGCCCTGCGGCCCTGCACCAGCGCCTTGTTGATCTTGCTGGACGTGGTTTCCGTGAGGTCGATCTTCATGGGCGCCGCCAGCTCCGTCCGTCTCGTGCGAGCATTTCGTCCGCCTCGACGGGGCCCCAGGTCCCGGACTCGTACTGGGCGGGCTTGCCGTGCTTGTCCCAGTAGGTCTCGACCGGGTCGAGGATCTTCCAGGACAGCTCGACCTCCTCCGTGCGCGGGAAGAGGTTGGCGTCGCCGAGCAGCACGTCGAGGATGAGGCGCTCGTAGGCCTCGGGGCTCGACTCGGTGAAGGACTCGCCGTACTGGAAGTCCATCGAGACGTCCCGCACCTCCATCGAGGTGCCCGGCACCTTGGAGCCGAACCGCAAGGTCACGCCCTCGTCCGGCTGGACGCGGATGACCAGGGCGTTCTGCCCGAGCTCCTCGGTCGCGGTGTGGTCGAACGGCGAGTGCGGCGCGCGCTGGAAGACGACCGCGATCTCGGTGACGCGGCGGCCGAGTCGCTTGCCGGTGCGCAGGTAGAACGGGACGCCCGCCCAGCGGCGGTTCTCGATCTCCAGCTTGACGGCCGCGAAGGTGTCGGTCTTCGACTTGGGGTCGATGCCGTCCTCTTCGAGGTAGCCGACGGCCTTCTCGCCGCCCTGCCAGCCCGCGGCGTACTGGCCGCGCACGGTGTGGGCCGCGAGGTCCTTCGGCAGCCGCACGGCGCCCAGCACCTTGGTCTTCTCCGCGACCAGCGCGTCCGCGTCGAAGGAGGCCGGCTCCTCCATCGCGGTGAGCGCGAGCAGCTGGAGCAGGTGGTTCTGGATGACGTCGCGCGCGGCGCCGATGCCGTCGTAGTACCCGGCACGGCCGCCGATGCCGATGTCCTCGGCCATGGTGATCTGCACGTGGTCGACGTACGACCGGTTCCAGATCGGCTCGAAGAGGGTGTTGGCGAAGCGGAGCGCCAGGATGTTCTGGACGGTCTCCTTGCCGAGGTAGTGGTCGATGCGGAAGACCTCGTGCGGCGGGAAGACCTCGTGTACGACGGCGTTGAGCTCCTGCGCCGACTTGAGATCGTGGCCGAAGGGCTTCTCGATGACCGCGCGGCGCCAGGAACCCTCGCGCTGGTCGGCGAGCCCGTGCTTCTTGAGCTGCTGCACGACCTTGGGGAAGAACTTCGGCGGCACCGACAGGTAGAAGGCGAAGTTGCCGCCCGTGCCCTGCGACTTGTCGAGGTCCTGGATGGTCGACTTGAGCGTGTCGAACGCCTGGTCGTCGTCGAACGTCCCCTGCACGAACCGCATGCCCTGGCTGAGCTGCTGCCAGACCTCCTCGCGGAACGCCGTGCGCGAGTGCTCCTTCACGGCGTCGTGGACGACCTGGGCGAAGTCCTCGTCCTCCCAGTCGCGGCGCGCGAAACCGACGAGCGAGAAGCCCGGCGGCAGCAGGCCGCGGTTGGCGAGGTCGTAGACCGCGGGCATGAGCTTCTTGCGGGACAGGTCCCCCGTGACACCGAAGATGACCAGGCCCGAAGGCCCCGCGATGCGCGGGAGCCTCCGGTCCGCGGCGTCACGGAGCGGATTTGCTCCGTGGTGTGCGCTCAAGGCGATCAGCCCTCCGAGGGGGCGAGGCGCTTGAGCTCCGCCTCCGTCGACTTCAGCAGGTCGGTCCAGGACGCCTCGAACTTCTCGACGCCCTCGTCCTCCAGCAGCTTGACGACCTCGTCGTAGGAGATGCCCAGCTTCTCCAGGGCGGCGAGGTCCGCACGGGCCTGCTCGTAGGTGCCGCGCACGGCGTCACCCTTGCCCTCACCGTGGTCCTGGACGGCGAACAGAGTCGCCTCCGGCATGGTGTTGACGGTGTTGGGCGCGATCAGGTCGTCGACATACAGGGTGTCCTTGTACGCCTTGTTCTTGACGCCGGTGGACGCCCACAGCGGGCGCTGCCTGTTCGCGTGCTGCCGCTCGAGCGCGGCCCAGCGGTCGCTCGCGACGACCTTCTCGTACTCCTCGTAGGCGAGGCGCGCGTTGGCCACGGCGGCCTTGCCGCGTGCGGCCTTGGCCTCGTCGGTGCCCAGCGCGTCGAGGCGCTTGTCGACCTCGGTGTCGACGCGGGAGACGAAGAAGGACGCCACCGAGTGGATCTTGGAGAGGTCGAGGCCGGCCTTGGCCGCCTTCTCCAGGCCGCTCAGGTAGGCGTCCATCACCTTGCGGTAGCGCTCGAGCGAGAAGATCAGGGTCACGTTGACACTGATGCCGCGCGCGATCGTCTCGGTGATCGCCGGCAGGCCCGCCTCGGTCGCCGGGATCTTGATCAGCGTGTTCGGCCGGTCCACCAGCCACGCGAGCTGCTTGGCCTCGGCGATCGTCGCGGTGGTGTTGTGCGCCAGGCGCGGGTCCACCTCGATGGAGACGCGGCCGTCCGTGCCGTCCGTCGCGTCGAAGGTCGGGCGCAGGATGTCGGCGGCGTCCCGGACGTCGGCCGTCGTGATCATGCGGACGGCCTCCTCGACGGTGACCTTCCGCGCGGCGAGCTCGGTGAGCTGGGTGTCGTACCCGTCGCCCTGGGAGATCGCCTTCTGGAAGATCGAGGGGTTCGTCGTGACGCCCACCACGTGCTGCTCGTCGATCAGCTCGGCCAGGTTGCCCGAGGTGATCCGCTTGCGCGACAGGTCGTCGAGCCAGATCGCCACGCCTTCGTCGGAGAGGCGCTTCAGTGCGTCTGTCATGTCAGTTCCATCTCCTACTTGTCGTTACAGGCGTCAGCGTGCGGAGGCGTCGAGGGATTCCCGCGCGGCGGCCGCGACCGCCTCGGCGGTGAAGCCGAACTCGCGGAAGAGGACCTTGCCGTCCGCGGAGGCACCGAAGTGCTCGAGCGAGACGACCCGGCCCGCGTCGCCCACGTACCGGTACCAGGTCAGGCCCACGCCCGCCTCGACCGCCACCCGCGCCTTCACGGACGGGGGCAGCACCGTCTCCCGGTACCCCTGGTCCTGCTCCTCGAACCACTCGACGGACGGCATCGACACGACACGCGTCGGGACGCCCTCGGCCTGGAGCTGCTCGCGCGCCCCGACGGCGAGCTGCACCTCGGAGCCCGTGCCGATGAGGATGACCCGCGGGTCGCCGCCCTCGGCCTCCGCGAGCACGTAGCCGCCGCGCGCCGCGTCCTCGTTCGGCGCGTACGTCGGCACGCCCTGGCGGGTGAGCGCGAGGCCGTGCGGGTGGCCCTTGCCGTACTCCTTGGTGTAGCGGCGCAGGATCTCCCGCCAGGCGATGACGGTCTCGTTCGGGTCGGCGGGCCGCACGACGGAGAGGTTCGGGATCGCGCGGAGGGTCGCGAGCTGCTCGACGGGCTGGTGCGTCGGGCCGTCCTCGCCGAGGCCGATCGAGTCGTGCGTCCACACGTACGTGACCGGCAGGTGCATCAGCGCGGAAAGGCGGACCGCGTTGCGCATGTAGTCGGAGAAGATGAGGAACGTACCGCCGTAGACACGGGTGTTGCCGTGCAGGGTGATGCCGTTCATCGCGGCGGCCATCGCGTGCTCGCGGATGCCGAAGTGGATGGTGCGGCCGTACGGGTCCGCCTCCGGCAGCGGGTTGCCGACGGGCAGGAACGACGAGTTCTTGTCGAACGTCGTGTTGTTGGAGCCCGCGAGGTCGGCGGAGCCGCCCCACAGCTCGGGGATGATCGGGCCGAGCGCCTGCAGGACCTTGCCGGAGGCGGCGCGCGTCGCGAGGGACGTGCCGGTCTCGAAGACGGGCAGCGCGTCCTCCCAGCCCTCGGGCAGGGTGGCGGAGGCGACCCGGTCGAAGGTGGTGGCGTGCTCCGGGTTCGCGGTGCGCCAGGCGGCGAAGGACTTCTCCCACTCGGCCCGCACCTCGCGGCCGCGGTCGAGCGCCCCGCGCGTGTGCGCGATGACCTCGTCCGCGACGAAGAAGTTCTTCTCCGGGTCGAAGCCGAGGACGGTCTTGGTCGCGGCGACCTCGTCGGCGCCGAGCGCGGAGCCGTGTGCGGCCTCCGTGTTCTGCGCGTGCGGGGCCGGCCAGGCGATGATCGAGCGCATCGCGATGAAGGACGGCCGGTCGGTGACGGACTTGGCCTCCTGGATCGCCGCGTACAGCGCCTGCGGGTCGAGGTCGCCGTCGGCCTTCGGCTGCACGCGCTGGACGTGCCAGCCGTACGCCTCGTACCGCTTCAGCGTGTCCTCGCTGATCGCCGCCTCGGTGTCGCCCTCGATCGAGATGTGGTTGTCGTCCCACAGCAGCACGAGGTTGCCGAGCTTCTGGTGGCCCGCGAGGGAGGACGCCTCGGCCGAGATGCCCTCTTCGAGGCAGCCGTCGCCCGCGATGGCGAAGACGTAGTGGTCGAACGGGGACTGGCCCGGCGCGGTGTCCGGGTCGAAGAGCCCGCGCTCGTAACGCGACGCCATCGCCATGCCGACCGCGTTGGCGACGCCCTGCCCGAGCGGACCCGTCGTGGTCTCCACACCGACGGTGTGGCCGTACTCCGGGTGCCCCGGGGTCTTGGAGCCCCAGGTGCGCAGCGCCTCGATGTCCTCAAGATCGAGCCCGAAGCCCGCCAGGTAGAGCTGGATGTACAGCGTCAGGGACGTGTGTCCCGCGGAGAGGACGAACCGGTCGCGGCCGGTCCAGTCCGCGTCGGCGGGGTCGTGGCGCATCACCTTCTGGAAGAGGGTGTACGCGGCGGGGGCCAGGCTCATCGCCGTACCGGGATGGCCGTTGCCGACCTTCTGCACGGCATCCGCTGCCAGGACGCGGGCGGTGTCGACCGCCCTCTGGTCCAGCTCTGTCCACTCGAAGTCTGTGGTGGTCGGCTTGGTGCTCACCCTGAGTCAGGGCTCCTCTCCACATGTCGCGTGCCGGTGTCCTGCGGGCACCGGATCGATGTCGAGCCTACCCTTGCGGCCGTTGCCGGGACGCGGCCACGCTCCTCGTCATCCCCGTCATTTCCAGGGTGCGTCCTGCCGTGGGAGTACACCTCCCGCCGGGCCGAAACGCGCGCCGCGCCCCGTCGAACACGACGGACCCCCGCGAAGATCGGCCTCTGGGCAACGTCTAGAGTGGCGTGGTACGCGCAAGTCTTCACCGGGGCTTCGACCAGGCCCGGGGCTTGCTGGGATTTCTCTGTCAGGGGTGTACGTGACGGCCGTCGAGTCCCGACCCGCAGGGGTTGCCGCGACTTCGAGCCCGAGGGCCCGCCGGCCGTTCGGAGCGCGCGTCAAGGCGTTCGTGGCGCTGACGAAGCCGCGAATCATCGAGTTGCTGCTCATCACCACGGTTCCGGTGATGTTCCTGGCGGCCCGTGGCGTGCCCGACCTGTGGCTGGTCCTCACCACCTGCGTCGGCGGTTACCTCTCCGCAGGCGGCGCCAACGCGCTCAACATGTACATCGACCGCGACATCGACGCGATGATGGACAGGACGTCGCAGCGGCCCATCGTGACGGGGATGGTCTCCCCGCGCGAGGCCCTGGTGTTCGGTGTCGTGCTCGGTGTCGTGTCGACGCTCTGGTTCGGGCTGCTGATCAACTGGCTGTCCGCGGCGATGGCGTTGGGCGCGCTGCTCTTCTACGTCCTCGTCTACACGATGGGCCTGAAGCGGCGCACGTCGCAGAACGTCGTGTGGGGCGGCATCGCGGGCTGCCTGCCGGTCCTGATCGGGTGGTCGAGCGTCACCGGCTCGGTGTCGTGGGCCGCCGTCGTCCTCTTCCTCGTCATCTTCTTCTGGACGCCGCCCCACACGTGGGTGCTGATGATGAAGGTGAAGAACGACTACGAGCGCGTGGGCGTGCCCATGCTGCCCGCCGTCGCCACCAACAAGGCCGTCGCGAAGCAGATCGTCGTGTACAGCTGGGTGATGGTGCTGGTGTCGCTGACCCTCACCCCGCTCGGCTACACGGGCTGGTTCTACACGGCCGTGGCGGCACTGTCCGGAGCGTGGTGGCTGACGGAGGCGCACAAGCTCCAGGCGCGCGCCAAGGCCGGCGTCGTGGGCGCGAAGCTCAAGGAGATGCGCCTGTTCCACTGGTCGATCACGTACGTGTCGCTGCTGTTCGTCGCGGTGGCCGTGGACCCCTTCCTGCACTGAGCCGCCCGGCCCCGGTGATCGCGTGGCCAAGGCCACGCGGCCATGACGGTGCCGATCGCGCTACCCATGGGTAGCCTGCGGACATGGCAGAGAGCGAGGGCGGCGCGGAGCGCCGCGACGACCACCCTGAGTCCGCCGCACGGGCGGCGAGCGCCGCACCCACCACGCCCGCGGAGCCCGCGGGGCCCGCGGCCGGCGCCGAGTCCGCTGCGTCCGCCGCAGGCAGCGAAGCCCGTGCGTCTGCCGAGGCCGACGATGCGGATGGGCCCGCTGCCCCCGCCTCGTCCGGCCAAGCGGCCGAGACCACCGGCGAGGCCCCTGCGGGCAGCGCATCCGACGCGCCCGCGGAGCCTGCCGCGCCGGGCAGGGCCACCGACGCTGACGAGTCCGCCCCGGCCGACGAAGCCGTGAAGCCCGCAGGCGCAGACGAGACTGCACCACCCACCGAGTCCGACGCGGCCGACGCCGCCGGCAAGTCCGCCGGGACGGGCAAGCCCGCGGGGGGCGACGAGGCCGCCGGCCCGGAGGCTTCCGCAACGCCCGAGGCGGATGAGTCCGGTGCGGCCGACGGCGGCAAGGCCGACGGGACGAGCAAGCCGGCGGGCGCGGCCGACGAGGCTTCCGCGTCCGCTGGGGCGGCGGAGACCGCCACGCCCGGCCGGGCCGCCGACGCTGACGAGTCCGCGGGGGCAGACGCGGCTCCGCCGCCCACCGTGTCCGGCGCAGCCGACGCCAACGGCAAACCTGCGGGGGCCGATGAAGGCTCCGGCGGTGCCGGATCCGGCGCGCCCGCAGAGGCGGCGGAGCCTGCCATGCCCAGCCGCGACGCCGACAGGCCCGACCCGACCGGCGAAGCCACCAAGCCCGCAGGGACGGACGCGACTCCACCGCCCGCCGAAGCCGGCGCGGCCGACAACGGCAAGTCCGCCGGGACGGGCAAGCCCGCAGGGGCCGACGCGGCCTCCGGCGGTGCCGGATCCGGCGCGCCCGCGGAGCCTGCGGAGGCTGCCACGCCCGGCCGGGCCGCCGACGCCGGCGAGTCCGACCCGACCGGCCAAGCCGCCAAGCCCGCAGGGGCAGACGCGACCCCACCGCCCGCCGAGGCCGGCGCAGCCGGCGCGGCCGGCAAGTCCGTGGGGGCCGACGAGACCTCCGGCGGTGCCGGGTCCGGCGCGCCCGCGGAGGCGGCGAAGCCTGCCACGCCCAACCGGGCCGCGGAGGCGGGTGAGGCCGGTGCCTCCGACGAGGGCGTCCCGGCCGCCGAAGGCGGTGACGTCGCGGCGGGCGCGCGGGTGCGGCGGCGGGAGGGGAAGGCTGCTCGGACCGCGGCCAGGATGGCCAAGCAGATCGGCGCGTTCCGGGCGCGCCACGGCGGCGCGCGCGGCCAGCTCGCGTACCTCGGGCAGCGGGGCACGCGCATCGTGCTCGTCGGCGAGGACGGCGGCTGGGGCGACCTGGTGGCGCCCACGGAGGCGATCGCCCGCGGCGCCGCCGAGCGGGCGGGTCTCGAGCTTCAGGAGGCCCTCGACGGGGAGCTCGCCGCGAAGATGGCCACTGGGCCGTACGAGTGGAAGCGCATGGCCGGCATCCAGCTCGGCGGGCGCGGCGCGGCCTGAGAAGGGCCGCCGGCCGCCACCGGATCGCGGGAATTCCGTTAAGGACGGTGAGGAACGTCCGACACCGTCCACGACGGGATTCCCGATGATCGAAACACCGTCCCTGGTCGACCAGTACTGCCACGGCGTGCTCCGCGCCGAGCTGGGCCTCGGGACCTTCGAGTCGCAGCTCACGGACGCCGGGGGGCCGCCCGCGCCCGGTACGACGTTCTTCGACACGCAGACGGGCTTCGCGGTGCGGCGCTGGTGCCCGCCGCTGCTCGGGCTCGAGCCCCACTGCGCCCCCGCCCGCTACCTCGCGCGGCGGCGCGAGCTCGGCGTGTCCGCTGCCGCGCGGCTGCTGCTGCGCGGCACCGGCGTCACCACGTACCTCGTCGACACCGGCCTGCCGGGCGACCTGACGGACCCCGAGGAGCTGGCGTCCGCGGGCGGCGCGCGGGCCCGGGAGATCGTCCGGCTCGACCTGCTGGCGCGGCAGGTCGCGGACACCTCGGGCTCGGCCGGCGGGGGGGCGGGGGAAGGTTCGCGGAGGGGGGGGGGGGGGGGCGCCGGGGGGGGGGGGGGCCGGCCCGGGGGGGGTCGCCGGGGGGCGGGCGGTGCGGGAGGGGGGGGGCTCGGGCGCCGGGGTGCGGGGGATCGCGGAGAGGGGGCTCTGGGGGGAGGAAGGGGGGGGGGGGGGGGGGGGGGGGGGGGGGGGGGGGGGGG
>NZ_JAGIQL010000007.1 GCF_017813245.1 Streptomyces montanisoli | reverse complement strand
CGTCGGCGGGCACATGCGCGAGCAGGGCCTTGCCCACACCCGTCGTGTGCGGCAGCACGCGGCGGCCGACCTCGGTGAACATGCGCATCGAGTGCTTCGACGGCACCTGGGCCACGTAGACCACCTCGTCGCCGTCCAAGAGCGCCATGTTGGCGGTCTCGCCCGTCTCGTCGACGAGCCGGGCGAGGTAGGGCCGCGCCCAGGTGCCGAGCAGCCGGGACGCCGACTCGCCGAGCCGGATCAGGCGCGGGCCGAGCGCGTAGCGCCGGTTCGTCTGCTGGCGCACGTACCCGCACGCCACCAGGGTGCGCATCAGGCGGTGGATCGTCGGGAGCGGCAGGCCGCTGCTGGCCGACAGCTCGCTCAGGCCCACCTCGCCGCCTGCGTCAGCCATCCGTTCGAGCAGGTCGAAGGCGCGCTCCAGGGACTGGACGCCGCCGCTCCCCGAGGCGGGTTTCGCGGCGTCTGTGGTGCTGGCGCTGGACGACGGCACGGTGGCGGTCCTTTCGCGAACGGGCAGGCGGAGCCGAGCCTGAAGCCTACCGGGCGCCGGGGCTCCCCGGTGCCGCCGCCAACCGTACCTTCTGCTGAGCGGAAAAGAGGTTCCGTGTTGCGGAAAATATCCGTAGACGGCTCTTGACGGGGCGCGATCCGCGGAGAAGACTCTTCAACAGTTCGTTGAATTCTATGGTGGCCGCCGGTCGGTGACCGGTCGCCACGGTGATGATCCGAGGGGTGCGCGTGTCAGATGTGAACCTGGTTGTCCGCTCGACGCGGGTCGTCACGCCCGAGGGGACGCGCCCCGCCGCGCTCGCCGTCGCGTGGGAGCGGATCGCCGCCGTCCTGCCGTACGACGCGGCCGCGGACGTCCTGGGTCCCGGCACCCGCCTCGAGGACGTGGGGGACAACGTCGTGATGCCCGGGCTCGTGGACACCCACGTCCATGTGAACGACCCCGGCCGCTCCGAGTGGGAGGGGTTCGCCGCGGCCACCTCCGCCGCCGCCGCGGGCGGGATCACCACGATCGTCGACATGCCGCTCAACTCGCTGCCACCGACGACCACGGTGGCGCACCTGCGTGTCAAACAGGGGGTGGCACGCCCGCGCGCGCACGTCGACGTCGGGTTCTGGGGAGGCGCGCTCCCCGGCAACGTGGCCGACCTGCGGCCGCTGCACGAGGCAGGGGTGTTCGGGTTCAAGTGCTTCCTGTCGCCCTCGGGCGTCCCGGAGTTCCCCGAGCTCGACCGCGACCAGCTGGTGGCTTCCCTCACCGAGATCGCCGGCTTCGGCGGCCTGCTGATCGTGCACGCCGAGGATCCGCACGAGCTGGACGGCGCACCCCACCGCGCGGGCCCCGCCTACGCGGACTTCCTCGCCTCCCGTCCGAGGGACGCGGAGAACGAGGCCGTGCGCACCCTGATCGACGTGGCGGGGCGGCTGGACGCGCGCGTCCACGTGCTGCACCTGTCCTCGTCGGACGCGCTGCCGGCGATCGCCGCCGCGCGCGCCGCGGGCGTGCGGATCACCGCCGAGACCTGCCCGCACTTCCTCACGCTCACCGCCGAGGAAGTACCGGACGGCGCGACGGAGTTCAAGTGCTGCCCGCCCATCAGGGAGGCGGCCAACCAGGACGCGCTCTGGCAGGCGCTCGCGGACGGCACGATCGGCAGCGTCGTCTCCGACCACTCGCCGTGCACCGCCGACCTCAAGACCCCCGACTTCGCCACCGCGTGGGGAGGCATCTCCTCCCTGCAACTCGGCCTGCCCGCCGTGTGGACCGAGGCGCGCCGCCGCGGCCACACGCTCGCCGACGTGGCGCGCTGGATGTCCGCCGAGCCCGCCGCCCTCGCGGGCCTCACCACGAAGGGCGCCCTGGCCGCCGGCCGCGACGCCGACTTCGCCGTCGTCGCGCCGGACGAGACGTTCACCGTCGACCCCGCGCACCTGCACCACCGCAACCGCGTCACGGCCTACGCGGGCCGCACGCTGTACGGCGTGGTCAAGTCCAGCTGGCTCAGGGGCCGGCGGATCGCGGTGGACGGCGAGGTCGCCCCACCCACAGGAAACCTCCTCGAAAGGAACCACTGAGTTGACGCAGGCGCCGCAGACCACTCACGTCCCGGACGCGCAGCAGGCGCGGGGCCCGGAAGGACGCGCGCCCGCGCCCGCCTTCACCGGAGACGTACACCCCTACGCCGGCGGTGACCCGTACGCCGACTACCGCGCGGCCGACTTCCCCTTCACCCACCTCACCGACCTCGCCGACCGCAGGCTCGGCGCCGCGGTCGTCGCGGCCAACGACGAGTTCTTCGCGGAGCGGGAGAACCTGCTCAAGCCCGAGCGCCCGGTCTTCGACCCCGCCGCGTTCGGCCACAAGGGCAAGATCATGGACGGCTGGGAGACCCGCCGCAGGCGCGGCGCGGGAGCCTTTGCCCCGCACCCGGGCCCCGGCGAGCACGACTGGGCCCTCGTGCGGCTCGGTGTGCCGGGCGTGGTGCGCGGCGTCGTCGTCGACACCGCCCACTTCAGGGGCAACTACCCGCAGGCCGTCTCGGTCGAGGGCACGTCCGTGCCCGGGCAGCCCTCCGTCGAGGAGCTCACCGCCGGCGACGTCACCTGGACGCCGCTCGTGGAGCGCACCCCGGTCGGCGGCCACGCGGCGAACGGCTTCGCCGTCGACGTCGCGCGGCGCTTCACCCACCTCAGGCTGCGCCAGTTCCCCGACGGCGGCGTCGCGCGCCTGCGGGTGTACGGGGACGCCGTGCCCGACCCCGCGTGGCTGTCCGCGCTCGGCACGTTCGACGTCGCGGCGCTCGAGAACGGCGGCCGGGTCGAGGACACCTCCGACCGCTTCTTCTCGCCCGGCTCCAACACGATCGCGCCCGGCCGCTCGGCCACCATGGACGAGGGCTGGGAGACCCGCCGCAGGCGCGACGACGGGCACGACTGGATCCGCTACAGCCTGGTGGCGCAGGCCGAGATCCGGGCCGTCGAGATCGACACCGCCTGCTACAAGGGCAACGCGGCCGGCTGGGTCGCGCTGTCCGTGCGGGACGGCGAGGACGGCGAGTGGACCGAGGTCCTGCTCCGCACCCGGCTCCAGCCGGACGCCAACCACCGCTTCGTGCTGCCCGCCGCCGCGACCGGCGACGGCGTCCGCCTCGACACCTTCCCCGACGGCGGCGTCTCCCGGCTGCGGCTGTTCGGCTCGCTCACCCGGGCCGGGGCCGCAGCACTGGCCGCCCGCCACGCTGAACTCGGAGCCTGAGCCCGGCCGTCCCGGCACGACGGCGCAAAGCCGGCCCACCCCCCGGCGCGGCCACCACCGCGCCGGCCGGGAGCCGAGCAGTGCCGCGCGGGGCGGCGGCAGGCCGCCCTGCGGCGCTACGCCTCCGCGATCTCCGCCAGCGCCACCGCGCGGTGCTCCGCGCGTGAGCGCTCGCACGCCTCCGCGATGCGCAGCGCGTGCAGCGCCTCTCGCGCGTCGCACGGGTTCGCGCGCTCGCCGCGCACCACGCCGAGGAACGCGTCGATCTCCGCCTCGTACGCGGGCGCGAACCGCTCGAGGAAGCCGGGCCACGGGTTCTCGCAGCGCGGCGGGCCCTTGGGTTCGGTCGACGTGATCGGCGTGCGGTCGTCGAGGCCGACCGCGTACTGGTCGGCCGTGCCCGCCAGCTCCATGCGGACGTCGTACCCGGCGCCGTTGCACCGGGTCGCCGTCGCCGTCGCCAGGGTGCCGTCGTCGAGCGTCAGGACGGCCGCGGCCGTGTCCACGTCGCCCGCCTCGCGGAACATCGCGGGGCCCGCGTCCGAGCCGGTCGCGTAGACCTCCACGACCTCCCGGCCGGTCACCCACCGCATGATGTCGAAGTCGTGCACCAGGCAGTCGCGGTACAGGCCGCCCGACAGCGGGAGGTACGCGGCCGGCGGCGGTGCCGGGTCGGAGGTGATCGCGCGCACCGTGTGCAGCCTGCCGAGGGCGCCGGAGGCCACCAGCTCGCGGGCCGCCGCGTACCCCGCGTCGAAGCGGCGCATGAACCCCAGCTGGAGGAGGGTGCCGGCGCTCTCGACCTCACGCACCGCGGCCAGCGTGCCCGCCAGGTCGAGCGCGATCGGCTTCTCGCAGAAGGCGGGCAGCCCCGCGCGCGCCGCCCGCGAGATCAGCTCGGCGTGCGACGACGTCGCGGAGGCGATCACCAGCGCGTCCACGCCCCAGGCGAACACCTCGTCCACCGAGGGCGCGGCCGTCGCCCCCGTACGGTCGGCGACCTCCGCGGCCCGTGCCGCGTCCGTGTCCGCCACCACCAGGGAGCCGACCTCGCGATGGCGGCTGAGCACGGCCGCGTGGAAACTCCCGATGCGGCCTGTGCCGATGAGTCCGATGCGCATGGCCTTAAGGTGTCGTTCGCCGCCTCGCCATGTCAAGCATTTGTCCTGACAATCGGACCTCAGGGGCCGCCTCACGCTTTCCGGTGCGTGGACCGAGGTCTACGCTCGGCGGCGTGACCGATCAGCCAGGCGCGCCACTCCCGCTCGCAGTGGACCGTACCAGCCCGGTGCCCCTCTACTACCAGCTGTCCCAGCAGCTGGAGGCGGCCATCGAGCGCGGCGGGCTGGCCCCCGGCAGCCTCCTCGGCAACGAGATAGAGCTCGCCGGGCGCCTCGGCCTCTCCCGGCCCACCGTCCGCCAGGCCATCCAGTGCCTCGTGGACAAGGGGCTCCTCGTGCGCCGCAGGGGAGTCGGCACGCAGGTCGTGCACAGCCAGGTCAAGCGCCCGCTGGAGCTGTCCAGCCTCTACGACGACCTGGAGGCGGCCGGGCAGCGCCCCGCGACCCGCGTCGTGCGCGACGCGCTCCAGCCGGCGTCGGCCGCCGTCGCCGCCGCGCTCGGGGTCGCGGAGGGCACCGAGGTCCGCTTCCTCGAACGGCTCAGGTACGCCCACGACGAGCCCATGGCCTGCCTGCGCAACCACCTGCCCGCCGGGCTCCTCGACTGCGAGAGCGAGCGCCTGGAGTCCACCGGCCTCTACCGCCTGCTGCGGACCGGCGGGATCACCCTGCACAGCGCCCGCCAGTCCGTCGGCGCGCGCGCCGCGTCGGCCGAGGAGGCGGAGCGGCTCACCGAGTCCGCGGGCGCGCCGCTGCTGACCATGGAGCGCGTCACGTTCGACGACACCGGCAGGGCGGTCGAGTTCGGCTCCCACGTCTACCGGGCCTCCCGGTACTCCTTCGAGTTCCAACTCCTCGTACGATCCTGACCCTTCGCGCCGTCGCCGCCCCCGGCGCACGGAAACGCGCGATGTACAGGCAGAGTATTGACGGGGCCGCGTACCCCGGCTAGACATCCAGCGACCAGCGGAAGGGCATATTGTCGTGACAAGAATACGAACAGGGGTACGGCGCCGGTGGGGGAGGCGTACCGTCCGAACGACCACCGGCGCGGTGCTCGCGGCCACCCTCGCGGCGACCGCGCTCGCCGGTTGCAGCGCCACCGGCGGGCGGCGCGCGGAGGAGCGCGCCGCGGCGGCCGAGGCGGGCGGGCACTCCGCCGTGAACACGCCGAAGTGGACCATCGGCATGGTCACCCACTCCGCCGACGGCGACACGTTCTGGGACATCGTCCAGAGCGGCGCCAAGCAGGCGGCCGTCAAGGACAACGTGAAGTTCCTGTACGCGCACAGCGACCAGGCGCAGAACCAGGCGCAGCTCGTGCAGTCGTACATCGACAAGAAGGTCGACGGCCTGATCGTCACGCTGGCCAAGCCCGACGCCATGAAGGACGTCGTGCAGAAGGCCGTCAAGGCCGGCATCCCGGTCATCACGATCAACTCGGGCGCGCAGCAGTCCAAGGCGTTCGGCGCGCTCACCCACATCGGCCAGGACGAGGCCACCGCGGGCGAGGCCGTCGGCGACCAGCTCGACAAGGAGCACCGCAAGAAGGCGCTCTGCGTCATCCACGAGCAGGGCAACGTCGGCCTCGAACAGCGCTGCGCCGGGGCGAAGAAGACGTTCGGCGGGCAGCTGGAGAACCTGTACGTCGACGGCACGAGCACCCCCGACGTGCAGTCCTCCATCGAGGCCAAGCTCCAGGCCGACCCGTCCATCGACGCCGTCGTCACCCTCGGCGCGCCCTTCGCCGACGCCGCGCTGCAGGCGAAGCGGACCGCGGGCAGCAAGGCGGAGATCGACACCTTCGACCTCAACCAGCAGGTCGCCGCGAAGCTCAAGTCCGGCGCGCTCGGCTTCGCCGTCGACCAGCAGCCCTACCTCCAGGGCTACGAGGCCGTCGACCTGCTGTGGCTGTACAAGTACAACCGCGACGTGCTCGGCGGCGGCAACCCCGTACTGACCGGGCCGCAGATCGTCACCAAGAAGGACGCGCCCGCCCTCGAGGCCTACGCCAAGCGGGGCACGCGATGACGGCGACCGCCCCCTCCGTGCGGCCCCCGGCCGGCGGTCCCGGCGGCGACGAGCGCCTGCTGCGGTCCTCCCCGCTGCGCAAGCTGCTGGGAAGGCCCGAGCTCGGGTCCGTCGTCGGCGCCCTGGCCGTCTTCCTCTTCTTCGCGCTCGTCGCGGACTCGTTCCTGCGCGCCTCCAGCCTCGCGACGGTGCTGTACGCGGCGTCCACCATCGGCATCATGGCCGTGCCCGTCTCGCTGCTGATGATCGGCGGCGAGTTCGACCTCTCCGCCGGCGTCATGGTGACGAGCTCCGCGCTGCTGTCCTCGATGTTCAGCTACCAGATGACCGCGAACGTCTGGGTGGGCGTCGGGGTGTCGCTGGTGGCCACGGTCGGCATCGCCGCGTTCAACGGGTTCATGCTGACCGTGACGAAGCTGCCCAGCTTCATCATCACGCTCGGCACGTTCCTGATGCTCACCGGCCTCAACCTCGGCTTCACCAAGCTGATCGACGGCACCGTCTCGACCAAGACCATCGGCGACATGTGGGGCTTCCACTCCGCGCACGAGGTCTTCGCGTCCACCTGGACCGTCGGCGGCATGGACCTCAAGGTGACGATCCTGTGGTGGCTGCTGATGGTCGCCGTCGCCACCTGGATCCTGCTGCGCACCCGCTTCGGCAACTGGATCTTCGCCGCGGGCGGCAGCGCCGAGGCGGCGCGCGCCGTGGGCGTGCCCGTCAAGCGCACCAAGATCCTGCTGTACATGGGCGTCGGCTTCGGCGCCTGGGTGACCGGGCAGAACCTGCTCTTCTCGTTCGACGCCGTCCAGTCGGGCGAGGGCGTGGGCAACGAGCTGATCTACATCATCGCCGCCGTCATCGGCGGCTGCCTGATCACCGGCGGATACGGCTCCGCCATCGGCTCGGCCGTCGGCGCCCTCATCTTCGGCATGACCAACAAGGGCATCGTCTTCGCCGAGTGGAACCCCGACTGGTTCAAGTTCTTCGTCGGGGCGATGCTCCTACTGGCCACCCTGCTCAACGCGTGGGTACGCAAGCGCGCGGAGGCGTCGCGATCATGATCGAACCACCGGAAGAGGTCACACCCGAGCGCCCCGGCGGCGACGGCCGCACGCCGCTCGTCGAACTCGACGGCGTCAGCAAGTACTACGGCAACATCCGCGCGCTCGAAGGCGTCTCGCTCGAGGTGCACGCGGGCGAGATCACCTGCGTGCTCGGCGACAACGGCGCGGGCAAGTCCACCCTCATCAAGATCGTCTCCGGGCTGCACCGGCACGACGGGGGAGACCTGCGCATCGAGGGCGAGTCCACCGCTCTCGCGTCCCCGCGCGAGGCCCTCGACCGCGGCATCGCCACCGTCTACCAGGACCTCGCGGTCGTCCCGCTCATGCCCGTCTGGCGCAACTTCTTCCTCGGCTCCGAGCCGACCCGCGGCAAGGGGCCCTTCCGCCGCCTCGACACCGCGCTCATGCGCGAGACGACCCGCGGCGAGCTGCGGAGGATGGGCATCGACCTGCGCGACGTCGACCAGCCGATCGGCACCCTGTCGGGCGGCGAGCGGCAGTGCGTGGCCATCGCGCGCGCCGTCTACTTCGGCGCCAAGGTCCTCGTACTGGACGAGCCGACCGCGGCGCTCGGCGTGAAGCAGTCGGGCGTCGTCCTCAAGTACGTGGCGGCGGCGCGCGACGCCGGGCTCGGGGTCGTGCTCATCACGCACAACCCGCACCACGCCTACCTCGTCGGCAACCGCTTCGTGCTGCTCAAGCGCGGCGTCATGGCGGGCAGCCACCTCAAGGACGAGATCGCGCTCGACGAGCTCACCCGGCAGATGGCCGGCGGATCGGAGCTGGAGGAACTCAGCCACGAACTGGAGCGCGCCCCCGTCCCCGGGCACCTGGGCGGCCACCCGTCGGACTGAGCCGCACACGCGGCTCCTACGCGCCGGATGGCACAATCGCCGGTGGCGGGCGCCGTCCGCCGCGCTGCCCGCCACCGGGCAGGGCCCCGACCCCGCAGGGACGACACGACTCGTGCGAGCACCCAGGCCACGGCCCGGCCGCCGGCACCGCCACCACGGCGCACGCCAGGACGGGGCGGCCACGCCGCCCCGGTCCGCGGACCCGAGGGGCGCGGACCTGTGAGCACCTACCGCGACCTCGCCCACCGCTCATCACGCGCCACCGTGCTGCGCACGGCCGGCACGCGCGAGCGCCGCTCCCACCTGAGCGCCCCGCGCGTGCCGACCGTCGGCATCGACATCGGCGGCACGAAGGTCATGGCCGGCGTCGTCGACGCGGACGGCACCATCCTCGAGCACCTGCGCACGGAGACGCCCGACAAGTCCAAGAGCCCCAAGGTCGTCGAGGACACCATCGTCGAGCTCGTCCTCGACCTCTCCGACCGGCACGACGTGCACGCCGTCGGCATCGGCGCGGCGGGCTGGGTCGACGCGGAGCGCTCCCGTGTGCTGTTCGCGCCCCACCTCGCCTGGCGCGACGAGCCCCTCAGGGACGCGCTCGCCTCGCGCCTCGCGGTACCGGTCATGGTCGACAACGACGCCAACACGGCCGCCTGGGCCGAGTGGCGCTTCGGCGCGGGCCGCGGCGAGGACCACCTCGTCATGATCACCCTCGGCACCGGCATCGGCGGCGCCATCCTGGAGGACGGCCGCGTCAAGCGCGGCAAGTACGGCGTCGCCGGCGAGTTCGGCCACATGCAGGTCGTGCCGGGCGGGCACCGCTGCCCCTGCGGCAACCGCGGCTGCTGGGAGCAGTACAGCTCGGGAAACGCGCTGGTCAGAGAGGCGAGGGAGCTCGCCGCCGCGGACTCGCCCGTCGCCCACGACATCATCGAGCGGGTCAAGGGCAACGTCCGCGAGATCACGGGACCGCTGATCACCGAGCTCGCCCGTGAGGGCGACCCCATGTGCGTCGAGCTCTTCCAGGACATCGGGCAGTGGCTCGGCGTCGGCATCGCCAACCTCGCGGCCGCGCTCGACCCCTCGTGCTTCGTCGTGGGCGGCGGCGTCAGCGCCGCCGACGACCTGCTCATCGCGCCCGCGCGCGACGCCTTCCGCCGCCAGCTGACCGGGCGCGGCTACCGCCCCGAGGCCCGTATCGTGAAGGCGCAGCTCGGACCCGAGGCCGGCATGGTCGGCGCGGCCGACCTGGCCCGCCTCGTCGCCCGCCGCTTCCGGCGCGCCAACCGCCGCCGCGTGGAGCGCCACGAACGCTACGAGCGCTACGCGCAGGCCATAAGGAATACCCGTACCGACCCGGAGCAGGAACCGCAGTCATGACCCCGCCGTCCGCCTCCCCGACGACCCAGCCGTCCGCGGAAGCCGCAGGGAAGCCGCCGGAGGACCGCCGCCACCGCAACCGCAGGCGGCTGCTCACCCTCATCGTGATCGTGCTGCTCGTCGGCATCCCGGCCGGCTACCTGGCGATCGCCGCGGAGCAGAGCCGCAACAGCGGCCGCAAGAGCGAGCGGGAGGCGCTCGCCACCGGGCTGCGGCCGATCCGTCCCCCCTGGTTCAAGAGGCGCATCTACGACGTGCCGATCCCGTCGGGCGCCACCCACGTGCGCTTCTACGAGACCAACAACTGGAAGAACAGCCGCTTCTACGCGCAGTTCGACGTCACCTCTGGCCGCCTGGACACCTTCCTGCAGAGCATGGGGACGAACAGGTCGGAGCTCGAGCCGGGAGCGGTGACGATCTCCAAGCGCGACCAGTCCGTCGCCAAGTGGGACTTCTCCGTACCGGGCCACCACTGGGCGGGGCTCACGTACAACCAGAAGGACCCGCGGCCCACCGTGAACGTCATCGTGGACCTGTCGGACCCCGCGAAGGCGCGGGTCTACGCCGTCTCCACGGCCACACCGTGATCCCTCCCGCTCCGCGCGGCTCGCGGCCGGCCGGGTAAGACCCGGCGCGGCCGCGACGCACATGCAGACGGCACTCCACGACGGAGTGCCGCAGTGCGGCCGAGGAAGAGAGAGAACGCCATGACACTCCTGAACGCCGGGGCACGCTTCCCGGACCTCACCATCGCGACGGTGGACGGCGGGGAGGTCGACGTACGGGAGGAACTCGCCGGCCACTTCGGCGTGGTGCTGTTCAACCGCGGCTCCTGGTGCCCCTACTGCGTGGCGCAGCTGCGCGCGTTCCAGCGCCACCAGGACAAGCTGGCCGACCGCGGCATCAGGACCCTCTCGCTCTCCGTGGACGACGAGGCCACCGCCAAGGAGCTGGTCGCCCAACACCACCTCACCTTCCCGGTGGGCCACAGCGCCGACGCCAGGGCCGTCGCCGCCGCCACGGGCGCCTTCGTCAACGAGGACCCGCTCTACCTCCAGTCCACGGGCTTCGTCCTCGACCCCCAGGGCCGGGTCGTCGTCTCGGTCTACTCGAGCGGCGCGATCGGCAGGCTCGTCCCCGAGGACGTCCTCGGCATGGTCGACTACATCAAGGGCCACGCCGCCTGACGCGCGGGCTTCGGCGACGCGGGCGGACGCGCCGCAAAGGGCTCCGGGACGAGGACGGCGGCCCCGCGCGTCCGCTCGAGCAGCGGCTGCCGGGATGCCGGTCGGTGCCCGTTCAGATGCTGTACAGAGCACACGTGCATACTCCGGCTCGGCAACCAGATCCTCGGCGACAGGGGTGTCATGTCCGCTGTGCTCGTGCATCCGCAGGCGTCCGACCGGCTCACCACGAAGGGTCTCGAGGCTGAGCTGAGGCGGCTTGAACCCGCCGAGGTGTCCCTGGTGGAGTCGGCCGCGCAGGCCGAGGTCGTCGTCCACGCGTCCCACGTCCTGAGCGGCGGCGACCTGTGCCTGCTGCGTGCGGAGGCGGAGCGGCACCGCGCCCGACTCGTCCTGGTGGCCGGCCGGATACCGGGGATCGGCCTGAGCGATCTCGTCACCTGCCGTATTCACGCCGTCCTCCGGTTGGCCGAGGCGGACGGCGAGACCATCCTCGGAGCCGCCCGCGCGGCCCGGCAGGGGGACGGCGTCTTCCCCCCGTCCCTCCAGGGCTCACTGGTGGCCCAGCTGAGCCACCTCCAGGAGGAGGTGCTCCGGCGGGCGGGCCACGACCTGTCGGGGCTCAACCCGCGCGACGTGGAGGTGCTGCGGCTGATCTCCGAAGGATTCGGCACCAGGGCGATCGCCCACAAACTCGCCTACTCCGAGCGCACCGTCAAGAACGCCGTCCAGTCCATCACCATGCAACTCGGCGCCCGCAACCGGGCGCAGGCGGTGGCCCACGCAGTGCGGGAAGGCCTCTTCTGAAGGGACGCGGCCGTGCGCCGGTGCGTCAGCCCTCCTCCAGGAGGCGGCCGCACTCGGCCGCGTCCGGAGCGCCGAGCGCCTCGAAGACGGACAGGGCGGTGCGCCACGCCTCCCGCGCCGATGACAGGTCGCCGTACTGCCTGTACAGGCGGCCGAGCCAGACCAGTGCCTGCGCGTGCCGGTAGGTGTCGCCCAGTGACTCGTACATCCGGTCGGCCCGCGACAGGAACCGGCGGGCCTCGCGCGGGCGGTCGGCGGCCAGGTGCGCCTGGCCGAGCTGCATCATGGAGTCGGCCTCGCCCCGGGTGTAGCCGGCGGTACGCCACACGCGCAGCGCCCGTTCCAGTGCGGCGACGGCCCTCCCGGGGTGGCCGGTCGCGAGGAGGGCGCGTCCCAGCGCGCTGAGCGCCCATGCCGCTCCCCACTCGTCCCCGGCGCGCTGGTAACAGCGGCGGGCGGACTCGAAGGTGTGCAGCGCCTGGTCGAATCGGTGGGTGCGCAGGTAGAGGTCGCCCAGCGGCACCAGGACGGTGCCCAGCTGCCATTGGTCGTCAAGACGCTGGAACTCGGCCGCCGCGCGCGTCAGTTGCCTGCGTGCCTGCCGGTAGTGGCCCAGGTCGAGGTGGGCCAGGCCGGCTCCGGCCCTGATCTGTGCCAGCCCCGCTGTGGCGCCGGCCCGGCGCGCCGCACGTGCGCCGGTGCGCAGCAGCCGCAGCCACAGCGCCCAGTTCTTGCGAAGGTAGAACCACGCGGTCAGGATCGCCGGGAGCCGCCAGGCCACGTCGTACCGGCCCAGGCGGTAGGCGAGTTCGGCCGTGGCCACCAGGTCGTGCTGGTGCACGGCGAGCCAGCGCACGGCGCCGCTGCGGTCGGTGGGGCCGCCCACCGACCACGGCGTGGGCCGCACCGGGAACCGGTCGTGCAGCGCACGCGGCTCTATCAGCCGGCTCGCCTCGCGCGCGGCGTGCAGCGTCCAGCGGAGCAGCCGTTCACGGGCAGCCGCCGACTCCCGCGCGTCAAGCAGCTCTTCGGCGAGCTCCCCGGCGAACTCCCTCAGCAGATCGTGGAAGCGATAGCGCTCCGGCCCCGCCGTGGCGAGCAGGTTGTCACTGACCAGTTCCGACAGGAGCGCGGCGGCCTCCCGTGGCGTCCGGTCCAGCAGCGCCCCCGCGGCCGCCGGGTCGACGTGCGTACCGGGGAAGAGGCTCAGCAGGCAGAACGCACGGCGCGCCGGGGCGGACAACTCCGCGGCGGAGGCGCGGAAGACGGTGCGGAGGTCGGCGCCGGTCTCGGGTTGCGCCGAGGACAGGGCGTCCAGGCGGCTTCCGTACCGCCTGATGCGCGTCAGCAGTTCCTGCAGCGGCAGTTGCGGGCTGCTGAGCGCACGGTTGCCGACCATGGAGATCGCCAGGGGCAGCCGCACGCAGTACTCGACGAGGGCGTCGGCCTCCTCGGGCTCCGCCTCCGTCCGCTCGGGTCCGGCGCACATGTCGAGCAGGGCACGGGCGTCCCGATGGTCCATCGGCCCCAGTAGGAGGGGCTGCGCGGCGTGCCGCACCACCAGGGTGTCGAGCCGGCGGCGGCTGGTGACCAGTGTCGCGCAGCCGCGTCCCGCGGGCAGCATCGGCAGCACGTCGTCGCCGGTGCGTGCGTCGTCCAGGAGCACCAGCAGCCTGCGCTGCTCGGTGAGGGAGCGGAAGAGGGCGGCGCGTGCGCTGACGGTCCGGGGTATCTGGTCGAACGTGACACCGAGCGCGACCAGGAAGTCGTACAGCGTCTCGGCGGCCGTGGGCGGCGGGTCGGAGAAGCTGAAGCCGCGCAACTCGGCATACAGGCAGCCGTCGGGGAACGTGTCGGCGACCCGGTGTGCCCACTCCAGCGCCAGTGTCGTCTTGCCGGTTCCTGCGCCGCCCGTCACCACGCACACCCGCGGTCTGTCGCCGGGTCCCAGCGCGCTCGCCAGTTCGTCGAGGGCACGCTGCCGGCCCACGAACCGGCCGGGCCGGGGCGGAGGGTACCGCCGTGGCTGAACGGCCGGCGCCGCAGGACCGGCCGCCCGCCCGATGGCGCGCCGCCCGTCGGGCGGGCCGTTGCCGTCCGGACGAACTGTGCCGCCGCGCAGCCGGTCGCGTGCTTCGATCAGCGCGGCCCCGGGCCGCACCCCGAGCTCTTCGTCGAGCCCCTCACGCACCCGCTCGTACACCTCAAGCGCCTCGTCGCGGTGACCGCCGCGCTCCAGCGCCCGCATCAGCAGCAGGTGCGCGGACTCCCGCAGCGGATGGTCACGCGTCACGGGCGACAGCTCCTGGACAACGATGTCCGGGCGGTCGAGGTCGAGCAGGAGTTCGCCGTACTCCTCGAGGGTGGCGAGCCTGAGCCCCTGCAGCCGCTGCCGCTCGGCGGCGGCGAACGGGCCGGGCACCCCGTGCAGGGGCGTGCCACGCCACATCGCCAGGGCCTCGCGCAGCATGCCGGCGGCGGCCTCGGGGGCCGGGGCGCGTTCGGCGCGGGCCCGGGCGCGCAGCGTGAGGAACCGGGTGCTGTCGAGGTGGGCCGGGGGCAGCCGCAGGCAGTACCCCCCGTGGACGGTGGCGAGGACCCCGTCGACGGCGCGCTGCCTGTGCCCGGGCTCCAGTTGCTTGCGCAGCCGGGCGATGTAGGTGTGGATGTTGCCGCTGGCGTTTCCCGGCAGGCGCTCGCCCCAGACCGCGTCCATCAGCTGTTCCTTGGAAACCACCGTGCCGGCCTGGGCCGAGAGGCAGGCGAGTACCGCCTGGCGCAGGGGCGGGCCGACGCTCTCCGGCACCCCGTCCACCTGGATCGCCAGGGGGCCGAGCACGCTGATGCGGACGGTCGGCACACTGTCCGCGGCCCGGTCCGGGCCGATCTGCTGCCGGCTCACCGCCGTCCTCCCTCGGGGGTGCGCGGGAACAAGCGGGGGAAAGCCGGGCCTCGTTGTCTTCTGGGCAATAGTCCGGAATCCGAGCAACTCGTGGCGAACAGGGGGCTGCGGTAAGCCCCTTGACGGTCTCGCTGCGATCGGTGTTCGCAACGATGAGCATCGTAGGCCAGTCAGGCGGTTTCCGGTATCACGCCCAGAGCCGAGAGGATGTGCGGCCAGGCGGCGGCGCCGAGCGCGGCGTCCGACCGCGGGTCGCCGCCCAGGGCGTACAGCGGTGCGGCGCCGAGCGGTGCCTCCCCGGGCAGCAGCGGGTGGTGGCCGGCGCCCGGATCGGTCACCACCACCGCGGTGCCCCCGCCCCGGCGCACCCGCTCTTCGAGTTCCCGTGCGTAGGGCAGGGACGGCCACATCGCGTCGGCCCCGCCCGCCACCAGCACCAAACGCGCCGTCGTGCGTTCCACCGCGATGGCGGCTTCGGCCGCCCGGCCCGGATACGTCCGCGCGCTGTGCTCGTACAGTTCGCGAAGCCGCGCCGGCCCGGTCCCCGGCGGCTGCGGCAGGTACGCGGCGTCGTACGGCGTGAAGGGCAGCGCGGCACCGCGGTGCAGCCAGGAGGAGCGCGGCGGGTGGCTGCGGCCGTCCGCTCCCGGGCCCAGGTTCGCCCACACCAGCGACGTCGGCGAGATCGCCACCACCGCGGCGACCCGTGCGTCGTGCACCGCGAGCAGCAGCGCGGCCTCGGCGCCCTTGGACTCGCCCAGCACCCCCACCTGCCGGGCACCGCGCCGCAGCAGCAGGTCCACGGCGGCCGAGAACGTTTCGAGGGCGACCTCGCAGATGCCCGGGGGCTGGCCGGGCCCGCCGAACCAGCGGACGGAGAGGGCCGTCAGGCCGGCGGCAGCCAGCAGCGAGCAGCGTTCCCCAGCGATCTCGCCGCCCGAGCCGCCCAGCACCAGGACCGCACGGTCGGCGCCTTCCTCGGGCTCGGCGAGGACGCCCTCCCACGGATCGGACAGGTGTCGGACGGTCACGCTCACGGCGCCTCCTCGGCGGACGGTCGGCGTTCGGACGGGATGGGCGGTGGCGCGGGGCCGACGGGGTCAGCGCAGCCCCGGTGGCCGACGGCGGAACGCGAGCAGGCACAGCAGGAAACCGCCCACGCACCACGCCCCGAGCACGAGCGCGGTGCGCCCGTGCTCCCAGCCGCCCGCGGCCTCCGCAGCACGGAAGGACCCCGGAAGCAGCGCCGAACGCAGGCCCTGCGCAATCCACTTGAGCGGAAAACAGGAGGCGGCCAGCCGCAGCGAGCCGGGCAGCGACGTGAACACGAAGAACACGCCCGAGATCAGCTGCAGCACCAGGTAGGGGATCTGAGTGGCGGGCAGCGCCGCCTTCACCGTGGACGTCAGGCGGCTGAAGGCGATGCCGGCCAGCGCGCAGGAGACCAGCCCCAGGGCCGTCACCCAGGCCAGCGTCCACCACCGGTACGCGGTGTCCGGCAGTGCGACCCCGTAGCCGAACCGGCCGACGGCGAGCAGCAGCACGGTCTCCGCCAGACCCACCACCACGGCCTGCCCGGCCTTGCCCAGCACGTACCCGGCAGGCGTCAGCGGCGTGGCCGCCAGCCGCTTGAGTGTGCCGTCCTCCCGATCGGAGGCGATCCCCACGACGAGGCTCAGGAACGTGGTCGCCATCATCCCGGAGGCGATGATCCCGCACACCAGGACGTGCCGCAGCGGTACACCGGTGCCCGCCGCGTCGCCGGTGAACAGGGTCGCGAACACCACCAGGAGAAGCAGCGGCAGCGCCGAAGTGAACAGGAGCGCCTGCCGGTTGCGCACATAGCCCTTGAGCTCGACACCGGTGCGCGAGCGTCCGGCGCGCAGCACCGGGCGGAGCGCGGCCACCGGGCCGCGCGCCGGTGCCGAGGTGGACGTCATGAGCGTGCCTCCTCTTCGGTACGTGCCGGGGCCGCCAGCAGCGACAGGTACCCGGACTCCAGCGTGGGCCGGGACACCCGCAGTTCCGGCACCTCCGCGATCCCCAGTTCGCCGGCCCTGTCCAGTACGGCACGCAGTGCGCCGGAGGGCTCGGTGGTCCTGACGCGCACCCGGTCATCGGCCAGCAACTCCGCCTCCGTGTCGCCGGGGAGGCCCGAAGGAGGCAGCAGACGGTGGCCGGTGAAGCGGATCTCGCACCGGGACGAGCGGCCCGCCGCCAGTTCGGCTATCGAGCCCAGTGCGATGGCACGCCCCTCGGCGATGACCGCACCGCGGTCGGCCAGCTCCTCGACCTCCGCCATCGAATGGCTGGTCAGCACGACGGTGGTGCCGCTCTCGCGGGTGAGCGTGCGCACCGTGGCCCACACCTCCCGCCGTGCCACGACGTCGAGGCCGGTGGTGGGCTCGTCGAGGAAGAGCAGTTCGGGCCGGCCCACCACACCGAGGGCGATGTCGACCCGGCGGCGCTGCCCGCCGGACAGCCGGCCGATGCGCCGGCCCGCGACCTCGGCGAGCCCGACGGTCGCCAGCAGCCCGTCGACAGGAGCCGGCCGCGGGTAGAGTCCGGCGACGTGCGCGACTGCCTCCCGCACCGTCAGTTCCGCGAAGGCACCCGCCTGTTGCGGCACAACGCCCACGCGCCGGCGCCAGTGCGGACCCGGGCGCTCCGGGTCCCGTCCCAGCACGCTCAGCTCACCGCCGTCCCGGGCGAGGAAGCCGCCCATGATCTCCACCGCGGTCGTCTTGCCCGCGCCGTTGGGCCCCAGCAGAGCGAACACCTCGCCGTGGGCGACCCGCAGGTCGAGTCCCCGCAGCGCGGGACTGCCGCGGTAGGCCTTCCGCAGCCCCGTGCACTCGATCACCGCACCGTCCACCGGTCGGCTCCTTTCCGCACCGCGGTCCTCCGCCGTGCCGCTCAGCCCAGCTTCGGCATGACCTGTGAGGCGAACAGCCGCAGGTTCGGCTCCATCGTCGCCATCGTCTGGCCGCCGAAGTCGACCTGCCACAGCATCGTGTCCGCGTGGAGCTGCGTGGTGAGCTGCCGTGCACGCTCCACGGCCTGCTCGGGCGAGCCGACCACGGCGGTTCCGACGCTGCGGAAGTCGTCGATGCGCATGGTGCGCAGGATCCGGCCCATCGCCTCGTACGTCGGGTAGTCCTTGGAGGTGGTACCGCTCCAGTCCTCGGCCGACTCCGCCCACACCGTCAGGTACTCGCGCAGCAGCGGATCGGCGACCCGGTAGGCCTCCTCATCGGTCTCCGCCACGAAGAGCGGGACGCTGACCGCCACCCGGGGCGAGGCGCCGGGCCCGTGCACGGCCCGGAAGGTCTCCAGGTACACCTCCACCATCTCCCGGGTGCCCGGCAGCGCGTCCTGGTGCGGCGGAGGAGTCACCAGCAGCCCGAAGCCCTGCTCCGCGATCCAGGTGAAGCTCTGCCGGCTGCGCACGGCGGCCACCCACACAGGGGGGTGCGGGCGCTGCTCGGGGCGGGGCAGGCTGGTGGCCCTGCGGAACCGGAAGAACGGGGTCTCCTCGTCGACGGACTCCTCGGTCCACAGCCTGCGCACGGCGTTCACCGTCGCCTGGAACCGTGCCCGCGACTCGTCCATCGGCACGCCGAACGCCTCGAACTCGTACGGCAGCCAGGCCCGGGCGAATCCCACGTCCAGGCGGCCGCCGCTGATCGCGTCGACCATCGCGGCCTGCGCGGCGATCTGCAACGGGTGGTGGAAGGACGCCTGGATCGCGCCCGTCATCAGCCGGATCGAGCTGGTGCACCCGGCGACCGCGGACAGGAAGCCCAGCGGGTCGGGGCAGTATCCGCCGTAGTCCCGAAGGTAGTGCTCGGTCATCTTGACGTAGTCCAGGCCCAGTTCCTCGGCGGTGCGGGACAGGGTCAGGGCGTCGCGGTAGTACTCGCGTGCCGAGCGGGCCGCGGGACGGCAGTCGGGCAGCAGGGAGATGCCGTGCCTCATTGTCAACCTCCGATGGACTGGCTGGCCGGGCGGCCAGTGGACGAGGGCTCCTCGCGGGACCTGGCGAGGAGCAGGAACGCGCACCGTGCGCCGGCCAGCGGCAGCACGAGCGGGACGGACCGGAACAGCGCGGTCTCGACGGTCGCGTTGAGGAGCAGTGAGACCGGGGCCGACAACCGGGAGCGGCGGGCGTCCGGCCAGCCGCAGCGCAGCACCGCACACGCCGGAGCGACGCACCAGCCGGCCGCCGGGCCCGACCAGTGCACCGCGCACGCGACGCCGACGCCGAACACCGCGCCCTGCTCGGCCCAGGCCGCGAGCAGGCACAGCACCAGCGGGACCCCTGGAGGCCACACTCCGGCGCCGGGCAGCGAGGAGGCCGCGCGCAGCCACGAACCGCGCTGCAGGGCCGCCCACTGGGAGCCGTGCCCCGCGGCACCGGGTGCCCTGCGGCGCATCCGTACGCCGAGTTCGCCCAGCGCCCCGCACGCCAGCGCCCCGCACGCGAGCTCCCCGGCGCCCACCACCGCCCCGGCGGGCAGCAGCGCCCAGCCGGTCACGAACACACTGAACGCGCCGTCCGGCCGGGTGCCGGGCACCGCCGCCCACCACACACCGGCGATCACCAGCGCCGCCGCCGGCGCCGCGAACCGGCGGGCCCAGCGCACCGGGACCGACGCGATGCCACCTGCCGGACGCCACGGCACGACGGCCGGCACCGCCCAGCAGACCAGCACCGCGAGCGGCGGCACCCAGGCAGCGGTCACGAAGCAGCCACCCCCCGCGTACCGGGCGCCGGGCGATTGCGGTGCCATGCGCGGAGGTTGAACAGCAGGTGTCCCACCACCGGTGCGAGCACCGTGCCGGTGAGCGCGACCGCGGCGGTCGCCGCGACCGAGAGCGGAAGCTTGGCGAGCACCTGGCCCCAGCCGAAGAACAGGTGCGCCAGCGCGAAGGCCACCACGCCGAGCGCGAGGGCCGCGAGCCTCAGCGGCAGCGCGTCGGCCCGCGTCGCGACGTCGTACCAGACCCCGCGGAAGACGGTCTCCTCCACCACCGCCGCCGCCAGCGTCCAGGTCGGGCCGGTCGGCAACCGCCGGTCCCGCACGCTCGGGCGCCAGGTGCCGTCGGCCTCACGAGGGCGGGCCGTGGCCGCGCAGGCAGGCCGCCGGCGCACCCCGGCACGGCCGCCGTGCACCAGCCGCAGCACGAGCGCGTCACCCGCCGCGCCGACCAGCGCGACCCCCGCGCCGACCGGTACGGATGATGCGAGCCGCCAGAGCGCGGGCGGCGTGGGGGCCGAGCCCCACAGGACGCCGGGCCCCAGCAGGAGCAGGCCGGCCACGGTGACGGCGGCCGAGACGCCCACGTACACGGGCAGCATCGGCGTGCCGCGGCGGTCCAGGTAGCGGCTGTGCAGCGCCCCCGTCAGGTGGAGCGCCGCCAGGGAGCACATGCCGAGCCCGGTGAGCAGGTAGAGCCTCATGTCAGGGGTAGGGGTGGGGGGCATCGTGGCTGAACCCTCCGAACGCGTGGAACCGGGGGTGGGCGGCCTGGGGCGCGGCCGGCAGCGGCAGCACCAGCGTGTCGGGCGAGAAGACACGCACCGCCGTGAAGCCCAGCGCCCGCACGTCCGTAGTGGTCAGGTCGGCGAAGAAGAGGTCCTTGCCGCTTTCGCGGTACGCCGCGGCCAGTGAGGCGATCTGCTCGCGCCGTGGCCGCTCGTCGTCGGGTGGCAGGTCGCCGGCGAAGGCCTCGTCGCACTGCGCGAAGCGGTCCTCGACCACCTTCGCCCCCTCCGCCGCCGCGTAGGCGCCGACGTTGGCCTCCAGGCCGTAGAGGTCCTCCGCGGTGGGCCTGCGCCCGCCGGGCCCGTGGTCGATGCGGTTCTCGACGGCGAGCCAGCCGGCGAGCCACCGCACACCCGCGGCCTCGAGCAGCGCCCGGTACATGGTCGGGACGAGCGCGGTGCCGCTGCCCAGGCCCACCGCTATCTGCGGCACCAGTCCCGGTGGCCGCCGCAGCAGGCAGGCCACCGTGAAGCCGGGCAGGTCCGGGTTGGTGAGCAGGTGGAACTCGGGTGCCAGCTCGTCGCGGGGGAAGATCTCGCTCACCAGGGCGGCGACGACGGCGGTACGGCGGTCGGGAACGATCCGCACGCTGCGGCGGGTGCCGTGCCAGTGACCGATGGCCGAGTCGATCTGCACCGCCTCCGACAGGGCGGCCGCCAGCGCCGCCTCCGGGTCCGTGTGGGCGGCGGCCCCCGTGGTGACCGCGGGAGCCAGCCAGGGCTCGTCGTCGCGCGGCACGTAGTCCAGGAAGTACCACTGCGCCGGGACCCAGCCGGAGCCCCTGTCCAGCAGAGAGGGAAGCTCGATCCATCCCAGTGGAGCGTCCGGGTCGAAGCGGTCGAACCAGAAGTCCCCGCCGGCGTGCTGGTCCTCGCCGAAGAGCGTCATCGCCGCCGCGTTCGGCACACGCTCCCCGGCCGCCGCCAGTTCCCGGTGGGACGCGACGCGGACAGGGAACCGCCCCTCCCGCGACGCCATGTGGCAGGCGTAGCGTTCGAGGGACTCGGCGAGCACCCTGATCCGGGCCTCGAACGGCTGGGTGCCGAAGCCGCCCAGGTGGAAGCTGCCCGCCTCGGGCGCCGGCAGGCCGTGCAGGTGGTGCACGCCCGTCAGGTCGGCGCTCAGGATCAGCATGCGGGGGTCGCTGCGGCTGCGGGTGAGGTGGTCGAGGAGCGGTACCACCCCGCACAGCCTGCCGTGCATACGGCGCCGCAGCGCCTCCGCACGCTGCAACTCGTCCTGGCGGACCGAGCACCTCAGCCGCTCAGACATCCAGCCACGTCCTCGGGTCGAAGTAGAGCGGCGAGTCGTCGCGCTCGGCCACGGTGCCGCAGCCGGCGCAGCCGGGCAGCCGCAGCACCTCGTGGTAGGCGATCTCCATCGTCGGCACGTGCACCCCCAGCACCTTGTCGAGGGTGAAGGCCGTCCCGGTGTGCAGGTAGTTGACGGTCTCCAGCGCCAGGTGCGACGCGAGCAGTGCTGCGACGGGGGTGGCCGCCGGCGGATTGCCGTGCCGCACCGCGCCGCGGGCGAGAGCCGCCTTGTAGGCGACGTAGGAGGACTTCTCCCGCAGGTTCATCGCGACGCGGGACTCGAAGCACTCGTAGCAGGCGGACCGCCCCGGCAGGACGGTGGGGCCGGCGAAGAGGTAGGGGCCGTCGAGCGCGCCGTGGATGAAGGCGATGCCGAGGCGGGCGGCGAGGCGGTTGAAGACCTGGAGGCGCTGAGGGTCGATCACGGAGGCGGTCACGACCGCGAACGCGCCACGCCACTGTTCGAACTCCTCGGCGAGCATCCGCAGCCGGAGCCCGTCGTGCAGGACCGCCGGGTCCACCGTGCGCAGCCGCCGCACCAGCGGGTCGTCCTCTCCGGGCCGAAGCACCGGCAGGTCGTGTCCGTCGCCCAGTGCGTCGCGCACGGAGCCGGTCAGCACCGGGTCGCCGAGCAGCAGCACCTTGGACGCCTGCCGGGACGGCTCGGTCCGGCCGAGTGCCGGCATGTCGTCGAGGTACGCGTCCAGGGCACTCACCGGGCCGTCCCCGAGCACCCCAAGCTCGGCGAGATGCCCGGTCACCGCCTCGACGTCCGTCACATCGACCTCGTGCCGCTCGGCCACCTCCTGGAGACTCGCGGTGCCGTCGAGCGCCGATACCAGAGCGAACATCTTGCCGCTGCCGCTGTCGTCGGTGACCGTGTAGGACCGCATGTTCCAGATGCCCGTCCGGAACTCGACGACGTCAGGGCTGTGCCCGATCACCGTGACCGACTTCCGCACCCGGGGATTCCCGTTCGTCACCGACAACCTCCAGCCAGAAGAGCGTGAATGGGGGTGCTGCTTTCCTCGTGACCCGTCGTGTCGTCACTCGGCGATGCCGACGAGGACGGTGTGCAGCAGCGCCTCGAGCACACCGTCGACTCCCAGCGCGGCATTCGCCTCGTCGTCGTAGAAGCCGGAGAAGTCCGTGGTGGCCAACCCGGCTCCGGTGGCCGCGAGATGGACGTTCTGGGCCAGCCCGCCGCACTCGTGGAGGACGAAACGCATTCCGCGTGGCCCGTACTTGCGCATCGCCCGCCACGGCCGCGCCACCAGGAGGACCATCGCCGCGGCCTGTCGCGGGTGCGGGCCCGTCGGCGCGTCCTGCAGCGCGTCCAGGAGCGCCGCGAGGCCCTCGGGGCCGGCGTGCGCGGCGAGCGCGTCGCGCTCGGGCAGGTACCGGTGGATGCCCTCGGGCACCCCCGTCACCCGCGAGGCGGCCACCCACACCTGGACGGGCCGCAGTCCGCCGGCGCTCGGCACGGCGTGGAAGGCGCCCTCCAGCGTCACTCCGTCCTCCGTCACCACCTCACCGTCCGCGGTGGGGCCCGCACCGTGCCGCAGCAGCCCGGCCAGCGCCGCCGCGGCCAGCGGGGCATCGGAGAAGGCTCGTTCGCTGCGTCGCCTGCGCACCACCGAGGTGAGCGGCTCGGCGATGTCGGGGGAGGGGGGAAGCGGTGTCAGCCGGTCGGCCGGCACCTGTTCGGCGCCGTTGTACGCCCAGCATGCCGCCAGCGGGTCCGAGGAGTAGGTGGAGATCGACGACTGCGTCTGGAGGTCCCACCGTTTCAGCCGCGAGGCCACCAGGAACTCCTCGGCCACCCGGGGCAGTCGGGGGTCGCCGACGTTGTCGGAGCAGAACGGGTGCGTACGCAGGCCGACGCCGCCGGCCTCGGGCGAACGGGAGCGGCGCACCGTGGCGAGCACGGCGGCGCGTGACAGGTCGGGGGAGGCGGAGACCGGGTCGGTCACGGTGGCACACCTTCCTTAAGGGGGCGGGAGCCGGGGGCGGGCCGGCGATGGCGCCGGCCCGCCCCCGGCGATCATTGCGCCAGGCGTCAGCCGCGACGGCGCACGACGGCACCGCAGCAGCAGCACGAGGCACCCGGCACGACGACCTCGCGCTCGTCGCTCTTCTCCGCGGTGGTCTTGGTGGTGAGCTTCATGCGTACCTCCTGAGTGATGAGTACCGCTGGTGCGGTACCGCACGGGAAGAACTGGAAACGGCGCGTCACCTGCCGCTGGAGCCGGCTGCTGGACATCGGCCGTTCCCAGGATGAGCGACCGGGCGACGACCCGGAGGCGCCCCCGGCCGGATGCAGGCAATCACACCGGCGGCGCGCCCATCAACGGCCGTTGGTGCATTGAACGTTGCCCCGATGAACGGTGTTAGCTGCGGGGCCCCGGGAAGTAAAAGCCATCGTGGTCCCCCTGGATTCCGCGCGCCGCCGCGCCGTGCGGTGCCCGTCGCGGACCGCTGCCGCAGCAGCTGTCCGGAAGGAGAGACATGACGACCAGCGCGAACAGACCGCCCGCCGCGCCTCCCGAGGCCCCCTTCGGCCCGGAGTGGGCGGCGGACCCCTACCCGGCCTACGCCGAGCTGCGCGCCGGGGGACCGGTCCGGCGCGTCCACATCCGCGAGGATCTGGAGCCCTGGGTGGTCAGCCGGCACGCGGAGGTCAAAGCGGTACTCGGCGATCCCCGGCTCAGCACGGACCCGGCCGCCGCGGCCGACGAGGTGCGAGAGGCAGTGGGACGCGGACGCGCCGAGGAGAAGGTTGCTCTGCTCGGCCGGCACCTGCTCAGCATCGACCCGCCCGAGCACACCGCGCTGCGCCGCCTGATGTCCCGGGCGCTGACACCGCGCCGCACCGCCTCCCTGGAGCGGCCGGTGGGCGAGTGGGCGACGGCATTGCTCGACCGGGCTCGCGGCAGGCAACGCCTCGACCTGCTGTCCGACTACGCGGTGCCCCTGGCCGTCGACGTGGTGTGCCGCCTGCTCGGCGTGCCGGAGGAACTGGGCGAGCCCTTCCACGCCTGCGCGCGGCGCTTCTGCCGCGCCGAACTCGACGAGGGCGACGACTTCGCCGACGCCGCCGACGAGTTGGGCGCCCACCTGGCGCCCTGGGTGGTCGGCGTCCACGCCCGCGGCGGCGACGAGGACAGCCTGGTCGGTCTGCTCGCCGCGGCCGGGGGCGAGGAGGCGCTGACGCCCGGGCAGCTCATCGATGTCGTCTACCACCTGTTCTTCTCCGGGTTCGAGTCCAGCGCCTACTTCGTGTGCAACACCGCCCTGCTGCTGCTCACCCACCCCGAGCAGCGGGCCGCGGTCCGCGCGGACCCCCGGCTGATGGAGGCCGTCGTCGAGGAGGGACTCCGGCTCGAGGGCTCCGTCAAGGTCCCCACATGGAGATTCGCCAACCAGGACTTCGAACTGGCCGGAGCGGAGGTCAGGCGGGGCGATCCGGTGCTGGCGCTGCTGAACTCGGCCGGCCGCGATCCCGCGGTGGTCGACGACCCCGACAGCTTCCGCCTGGACCGCGGCGCCTGTCCCCATCTGGCCTTCAGCCACGGCATCCACCACTGCCTGGGAGCGGCCGTCGGCCGCCTCGAGAGCCGAGTGGCGCTGTCCACCCTGTTCGGCCGGCTCCCCGACATGCGGCTGACGGTGCCCGCGGACGAGTTGCGCTGGCGCGACAACCTGATGATGCGGGGCGTCGTCGAACTCCCCGTCGTGCCGGGCCCGGACGCGGCGGAGCGCCGATGAGCGCGCCGACGCTCCGGTCGACCTGGGTCAACCGGGGCAGCGAGGCGTTCCCCGCCACCATGGCCGACGAGGAGCACGCCGCGCTCAGCGAACTCCTCGCGCTGTACAACCCCGTCGGCGGCCCGATCACGCGCGTGTTCACCGAACTGGCCGGCCCGGGCCCCCTGCACAGCAACGTGGCCACCGCGTCCTTCAGCAGCATCGACCGGCTGCTGCGCCGGCTGACCGGGGTGCCCTCGCTCGACCCCGGTACCGAGAACAGCATCAGTGCGGGCGGCAAGGGCTTCACCCTCTTCGACATGTTCGCCTCCAGCGCCGGCGAGACGGTCGAACGCGTCATCGGCTCGCTGCGCGGCACGGGCGGCGCCGAGCAGCGCTTCGGCACCTACGACGCTCTGCGGCGGTCCGGAGTGCCGTGCCTGCATCCGGACCGCATACCGCTCTTCTCCGCGGCCCAGTACGCCCGGCCCGACTTCGTCTACGCCCCGCTCACCACCTCCACGCCCGTCGGATGGACCCGTGGCACGCATCTGGTCTCCGGTGACGAGGTGTGGGTCCCCAGCCAGCTCGTACAGCTCGTGCACCTCGCCGAACCCGGCGAGGCCTCCGTCGGCTACGGCTCCTCCGGCGGCCTGAGCAGCCACGTCACCCGGGAGGCCGCGATCTACCACGGCGTGCGGGAGATAGTCGAGCGGGACGCGCTCAACCTCCGCTGGTACCTGCGTGTGCCCCCCGAGCGGGTGACCGTCGCCTCACCGCCGCGCAGCCGCCGGCTGCGGGTGCTGCTGGACGAACTGGCCGCGCAGAACGAACCGGTGGACCTTCTCCACCACTCCCTCGACATCCCGGAGATACCGGTCTTCACGGCGGTGCGCGTCGAACCGTGGCGCAACCGGTTCTCGTTCTGCGCGGGAGCCGGCGCGGACCTCGACGCCGAGACGGCGCTGACAGAGGCGATCAGCGAGTTCGGGCAGAGCGAACGCATCCTGCGCTCCTCCTTCCTCGCGCCGGGCCGCCCCGTCTCGAAGCTGTTCGCCCGGCAGTTCGGCATGTCGCCCGACGCCCCACTGGCCGAGATGCTCACCTATGTGCAGGCCATGGGGTACTACGGGAACCGGGAGCTGCGGGGGCTCCTGACGGCGCACCGGCGGGCCGGCGACGAGGTCGCGCTCGAAGCCATCGGCTCCGCCCCGCCGCCCCGCGAGGGCGGGCCCGCCGACGCCGCGCGGCTGGACGCGCTGCGCACCGTGCTGGACCGCCACCGGATCGACCCGGTCGTCATCGACCGCACCCCGCAGGGTCTGGACCACCTGAAGCTGGTGCGGGTCTTCGTCCCCGACCTGACCCAGCCGTTCCTGCAGTCCCGCCCGATGCTCGGCCACCCGCGGTTCGCCCGCGTGCGCGACTGGCTGGGGGAGCGGACGCCACTGACCGGCGACCCCCAGGCGGCGCCGCCGCTGCCCTATCCATGACGGCCCGCCGCACGCCGTCGCGGGCCGCCGCACGGACTCCGGTCGGCAGGACCGACCGGGAGCGCGTCCGCGCGCTGACTCACAGAGCTCGACCGACACGAGATGGGAGCGATGGTTTTCATGGACCTGACCACTGAGCAGGTCCCCACGGAGAAGTGGGCGACCAATCCCGAGAGCCAGGCGATGCTGGCAGCGTCCTGCTGCTGTTCCTCGATCCTGTGCTGCTGCTGCTGTGGCGTCGCCACCGGCATGAGCGCAGTGCAGACCGATCAGGCGGAGCTCGTTCCGGCCGCCCGGTGAACCACCCGTGCGGGCCCTTCCCGGGCCCGCACGGCTCCGGCCCGGCGCCCGTGCGACCGTGCCAGGACCCGACCCGACCGGCAGCCCGGCCGCACCGGCCGCACCGCGGAAGGCACAGATGACCTCCTACAGACTCAACCCCCACCTGCGTTTCGTCCGCCGCACCGACGACGAGGTGCTGATCAGCCGCGGTAGCCGCTCGATCCACGCGGAGCTGCTGCGCGACGACGCCGGCAGCGGTGCCCTCGCCGACCTGCTGGAACGGCTGCGCGATCCGGCCGACGAGGAACAGCTGACGGCCTGGGCCCGGGAGCGGAGGACCGGCGTGCCCTTGGACGTCCCGGCGCTGCTCGCCCACCTCCTCGGGCGCGGCGTCCTCGTCCCCGCGGGGGACGACCCCGCCCACAGCCACTTGCGCACCTCCCTCGCCGGCGGCGGCGACGCACTGCGCGGAGCCGTCATCAGCATCGTCGGCGACGGCGTCCTCGCCACCACCCTCGAACGGCAGTTGGCCGCGTCGGGGATCGTCACCGCAGGCGCCGTGCCCCGCAGGGTGGCCCAGCCCTCTCCGGACGACGTGGCGGACGAACTGTTCGCCGACGCCGCTCTCGTCGTCGTCGCCCTCGACCGGCCGGAGTCCACCCTGCTGCACGCGCTGAACGACACGGCGCTGCGCGGCAAGACACCGTGGCTGCCGGTCTGCCTCGACGGCGGCGAGGGGGTGGTCGGGCCCACCCACGTGCCGGGCGAGAGCGCCTGCCACCTCGAGTTCGAGCTGCAGACGGACGCCTCCGTCGGCTTCACCGGCCACGTGCTCGAACTGCGGCACGCGAAGGACGCGCACGGTCCGGCCGCCGTACCGCCGCCGCACCAGGTCGAGATGGTCTCGGGCCTGGCCGTCGAGGCCGTCATCGCCCACCTGGCGGGCACCGGGCACCTCACCTCGGACCGGGCCGTGCGCTTCGACTTCGAGCGCATGGAGATCGACTACCAGGACGTGCTGCGGCTGCCCCGGTGCCCGGCCTGCGGACCGCAGCGGGCTCCGTACCGGAACCCCTTCCTGTGACGGCGCCCGACCCGCGGCCCACCACGACAGGAGCGACCATGGAGACCGCCTTCCCCCCGATCGGCCGGGGCGGGGTGCCGTTGGACGAGACGCCGGTGACGAATCCGGCGAAGAACCTGGTCCTGCGGCCCTCGCCGTCCGCCGTCCACCAGTCCCGCCTCACCGCTCGCGCACCGAGCCCGGCGGAACTCTTCCACGTCAACTCCGGCCTCAGCCCGTCGAGTGCGCACAACAGACCCCTCGACGCGGACCGCTACCGCGAGATCGCCACGTGGTTCCACAGCAGTGCCTTCGCCCCGGATCCTGACGAGTGGGACCCGGCGGAGGCGGCGGCGGACCGCACGGTGCTGCCCGCCGCCGCGGTGCGCCGGGCGTGGGGCGTGGAACTGCCCGGTTCGCTCGGTGCGGACGGCCTTGACCTGCTGTACGGCAGCGACCTGATGCTGCTGGTCGACGGCAGGCTCTACCGCTGGTTCCCCGACCGCGAATGGCTGTTCGCCGACTCCCGCGTGGCCCCCTCCACCGAGGAGGAGGTCCGCGGCTGTCTGCTGTCAGCCGTGCCCCGCGGCGGCGCGCTGCTCTTCGTCGTCGGCGTCGCCCCCCGCTACACCGCTCTGCAGGGCCCGCGCGGCTACCGGCGTCTGCTGCTGACCACCGGACGCCTGGTGGACCGGCTGGTGCGGGCCGTTGCCGATGCCGGCGGCGTCCGGCCGCCGGTGGTACTCGACTTCCACGACGACCGGCTGCACCGGCTGCTCGGTCTCGACGGTGTCGAACGCGCCGTGCTGGCCGTGCTGCCGCTCCCGTGGCCTGCGGCCGCGTCCGAGGACGAGCACGAGGAGGGAGGAGGACAGTGAGCCGACCCGACGAACTGGAAAGCATGCTCGACGGGTTGTCGGCCCGGGACCGTGAGGCGGTCGCGGCGATGCTCCGGCCGGCTCTGAGAGCCCGCGAGCGCGACGGGGACAGGGCCGCACTCGACGTCGTGGGCCTGGCGCACCGGGCACTGAACAACCCGGAGACCATGGCGGCCAAGGCGGAGGTCCAGGGGGCGCAGACCCCGCGGGTCCTGCCCGAGCGGGCCGGCCGGGCCGCGGTCCCCTTTCCCGGTGAGTTGCCCAAGCTCACCCATCCGCTGCAGGACGTGCTCGCGGCCCGCGCCTCGCGCCGCGACTTCGCCGGCCGCGGACTCGGGCTCGACGAGATCGCCGGGCTCCTGACGCGCGCCTACGGGATCCGGGGAACGATGGCCGCTTACAACAGCCCCGACTTCCCCGCCCGTTACGCGCCGAGCGCCGGTGGGGTGCAATCCACCGACGTGTACGTCGTGGTCAACGACGTGGACGGCGTCGCACCCGGCGCCTACCTCTACGCGCCGCAGGACGACGGCCTCCGCCTGGTCAACCGTGGAGACATGCGCCGCCTGCTGGTCGACGCCTGCCCGGGCACCGAGTGGATGTACAGCGCGGGCGCCGTCCTGGTGCTGGCCGGTGCCCTGGAACGCGGACGGTGGAAGTACGGAGACCGCGCCTACTGCTTCGCCCACTTCGACGCCGGCTTCGTGGGCGAGAACCTCTGCCTGTGCGCCACCTCGCTGGGGTTGCGGATCTGCGCGGTCGCGGGCTTCGACGCCGACCGCCTCGCCGGCGTGCTCGGCCTCGACGGCAAGCAGGACATCCCGCTGCTGCTGATGCCCGTGGGCTCCCGCGCCTGACCCGCACCGCCGTACGCGCTCCGCGGCCCGGGGCCTCTGCCTGAGGCACCGGGCCGCGGCTTCGTCCCACCCGCTCACCCGTCGTCGGCCGCCTTGCCGCCGGAGTCGAGCCGGCCCCGTCCGACCAGGACCAGCGAGACCAGGCAGCCGACCAGCAGCACGGCGGCCCCGCTGTACTCGGCCACGTGCAGCCCCCGGACGTACGAGGCGTTCGCCGCCTTCGCCACCGCGGCCGGCAGGCCGGCATCGCTCAGCCGCGTGCCGCCGTGCAGTTGCGCCAGGAAGTGGGCGCGCTCGCCGGTGCCGAGCCCCAGCGCCGTCAGACGCGCGGAGAGGTCGTGGTGCATCGCGGCGGTGAGCGTGGAGCCGAGTGCCGCGACCCCCACGACACCGCCCAGCTCCCGCAGTGTGTTGGCGGCCGCCGAGGCCATGCCGGCCCGCCGCGCCGGAACCCTGGCGAGCGCCGTCGCCGTGATGGGGGTGAGCACCAGTCCCATGCCGAGGCCGATCACCGGCAGCAGCCACCAGTAGGAGCGGAGCGACGCCCCCACCCCGTACTGCGCCATGCCCGCCATCGCGAACGCCGACACCAGCAGGCCCGCGGTCATGGGGTAGCCGGCGCCGAACCGGCCGGCGATCCAGCCGGCGAGCGGGGTCACCGCGGCCACCACCACCATGGCCGGCATGACCACGAGACCCGCGCCCGTCGCGGACCAGCCGAGCACCTCCTGCAGCCACAGGCTGAGGAAGTACAGCACCGAGAACATCCCCAGGTACAGGAGGAGGCCGTTGAGCAGGGCGCCGCTGAACAGCCGGTCACGGAAGAGCCGCAGATCGAGCAGGGGACTGCGTACGCGGTGCTCGACGAGCACGAACAGGGGCAGCGCCACCGCCGCCACCGCGTAGCCGCCCACCACCCAGGCGTCACCCCAACCCCGCGCGGGCCCCTCGATCGTGGCGTAGACCGCGGCGCCGACACCCACCACGGCCAGCAGCTGGCCCCCAGGGTCGAGCGTCCGTCCGGCGCGGTCCGACGACTCCGGCACCAGGAGCCGTCCCGCGACGATGCCGAAGAGCGCGATCGGCACGTTCAGCCAGAACACCCAACGCCAGCCGAAGTGGTCCACGATGGGGCCGCCGACGATCGGCCCGAGGCCCAGCCCGAGTCCGGAGACGCCGGCCCACACCCCGATGGCCGTCGCCCGTTCCCGCTCGTCGGTGTACACCTGCCGGATGATGGAGAGGGTCCCCGGCATGAACGCGGCGGCGCCGGCGCCCTGGAGCACGCGGCCCGCGATCAGGAGGGCGACGTGCCCGGCGAGCGCCGAGACGGCCGAGCCCGCCCCGAACAGCAGAAGTCCGAGGAGGAAGACCCGTCGGCGGCCGTAGAGGTCGCCGACGGTGCCGGCGGTCAGCATGAGCGCCGCGAGGCTCAGGCTGTAGCCGTCGACGATCCACTGGAGGTCGCTGATCCCCGCGTCGAGATGGTTCTGCACGCTGGGCAGCGCCACGTTCACCACGGTATTGTCGAGCATCGCCATGAACAGGGACACGCACAGCACGAGCAGCACCGCGGCACGCCGTCCTCGGCTCAGCGGCAGCCCCCTGGGGTTGTCCACCGCGGGCGCCGCGGGGCGCACTTCGCGGGGATCGGGATCAGCGATGGGCATGGTCACTCCAATGTCTCTGGAAGGCGGACGCGTCCGGCGGCAGGCCGGAACGCAGGGGGCGTCGCGATGACCGGTCGCCCCGCGCGCGGCACCGCACGCCGCGCGGAGCCGCTTTCGGCGACCGGGATCATCCGCTGTGCCCGGGAACTCGTGGAACGCGACGGTCTGGAGGCCCTGTCGATGCGCCGCCTCGCGGACCGCCTCGACACGCAGGCGGCCTCCCTCTACCGCCACGTGCAGAACAAGGAGGAACTGGTCGATCTGGTCGCCGACTCGCTCTTCGGCGACTTCGAGTCCGCCCTGGAGTACTCAGCCGACGAGGACTGGCGGGCCACTCTGGTGCGGGTGGCCACCTCCTACCGCTCTTTCCTCCTGGCCCGCCGCGACGCCGAACGCGTACTCGCCGGGCGCTTCGTGGTCGGCCAGAACCTTGTCCGGCTGATCGAGCCGGTGCTTGAGGCACTGCGGGCGGCAGGACTCGGTCCAAGGGACGCGGCGTACTCCCTGTACCTGGTGATCGTCCACGTCCAGGGTTTCGTGCTGCACGAGAAGGCGCCCCTGTCGGCCTCCCACGCCGTCGGCGAGGGCCGGCTGTCGGCCCTTACGTCGATCCGGGCGTTCCTCGAGGAGTTCCCCGAGGAGGACTTCCCCAGGGTGCACGAGTCGGCGCCCTACCTCGCCGAGCCCGGTCTCGACGGCCGCTTCCACTACGGTCTCGACGTGCTCCTCGACGGCCTCGCGCTGCGGATCGGCGTTCGCGGCGCGGACTGATCCCCCTCCTCGGGGGCCGCTCAGGACCGGCGGCCCCGGTGCTGTCTCATGCGCCGCGCCTCCTCACGGTCGCCCTGCCGCTCACGCTGTGCACGGTCGCGTTCCCGTTGGGCGTCCTCGCGCGAGTGCTGCTCCCGGCGGCGCTCCTCCTCGGCCCGGCGGCGCCGCTCGTCGCGTTCGCGCTGCTCCACCTCCCGCCGTGCCCGCTCCTCCGGATCGCCACGCCACGGCCATCTCACGGCATTCCCTCCGTTCCCGGCCCGAGGGACTGTCGTACCCCGGTGCCCGAGGCTAGCATTGGCTGCTAACGGTGTTAGCAGCATGATGCACCGCCCGAGCCGATCCCGCCAGGAGGTCGCCATGACCGGCCCTTTTCCGTACGGAGTAGAGCAACTTCCGCCCCACGTACGCCTCATGACGATCGTGGCCGCCAAGTGGATGGCACAGCCGATCGTCGTGCTCGCCGAGCTCGACGTCGCGGGAGCGCTCGCCGACGGGCCGCTGGACACCGGGGAACTCGCCGCCAGGGTCGACGCCGACGCCGATCGGCTCGGGCGGGTACTGCGGGCGGCGGAGTGCCTGGGCGTCGTCGCCCGCGAACCGGGCGCCGGCGGCTGGCGCATGACAGAGATGGGCGCGGTGCTGCGGGCGGATGTCGCTCACAGCCTGCGCGACTTCACGCTGTTCCTCGGAGATCCGGCCACCATGGCCTCGTTCGCCGAGCTGACCGGCACCGTACGCGGCGGAGCCCCCGGATTCGACCGAGCCCACGGCAGGCCGCTCTTCGAACACCTCGCGCACGCCCCTGAGTTGGCGCGGCGCTACCAGGGAGCCTGGGGTCCGCTCACCGAGGAGCTCGCCGAGGAGGCCGCGAGCGACTTCGACTTCGGGCGTTTCGGGGTGCTGGCGGACATCGGCGGCGGTCGCGGGGAGCTGCTCGCCGGGCTGCTGCCCACGCTGCCCCACTCGCGCGGCATCCTGGTCGACCGGCCCGACGTGCTGGAGAGCGCCGCGCGGCGGTTCGCCGACGGCCCGCTCGCGGGCCGCGTCGATTTCGCCCCCCTCGGCTCGGTCCCCGCCGAGGCGGACGCCTACCTGTTCAAGAACGTCCTGCACTGCTTCCCCGACGAGACCTGTGCCGAGCTGCTCGCCGACGTCGCCGCCGCCATGAAGGGCCGTCCGCACACCCGGCTCGTCCTCGTCGAGGCGATCGTGGCCGACGACGACCGGTTCGACTGGGCCAAGTTCATCGACATCGAGGTCATGGCCGACAACGGCGGCAGGGAGCGCACGGAGGCGGAATGGGTGGCCCTCCTCGGCGCCGCCGGCTACGACGTCGTCTCCATCACCCCCACCACGCCGCCCCAGAGCATCATCGAGGCGGAACTCGCCTGACGCACGGTGCACGCACCTCCGCGGCGTGCGTGCCGGCGTCCGGCGGCTTGGGCGGTCCGCGTACAAGGTCAGGGACGGGAACGGCCTTCGCCGGTTCCTCTGTACGATGCTCGGGCGTCGTGCGCGACGTACCTGGCCGACAACGGTGTCCCGGATCGCCCGCTCGCCGTGTGGGCCGCGCACGCGATCGTGGAGTCGGCCGAGAAGTGGTACCGAAACCGGACGTGGCGGACCTGCTTCCGGTTGCGGGCACGTGCGGCGGTCTCGCGAGGGGGGAGTGTGACAGATCGTGACGAAGAAGGTGTGGTCCCCGTGAGTGAGACATCGACTCAGCCTCTGCAGTACCGCGTTGACGGGCCGGAGGACGCCCCTGCCCTGATCCTCGGCCCCTCCCTCGGCACGACCTGGCACATGTGGGACCGCCAGGTCCCCGAGCTGGCCAAGCAGTGGTGCGTGGTGCGCTTCGACCTGCCGGGTCACGGCGGCGCCCCCGCCGAGGCCACCGCCGCGGTGCCCGAGCTGGCGCAGCGCCTGCTCGACACGCTCGACAGCCTCGGCGTCCAGCGCTTCGGCTACGCGGGCTGCTCGCTCGGCGCGGCCGTCGGCGCCGAGCTGGCGCTGCGCCACGGCGAGCGGGTCGCCTCGCTCGCCCTGATCGCGGCCTCGCCCCGGTTCGGCACCGCCGACGAGTTCCGCCAGCGTGGCGTCATCGTCCGCGCCAACGGGCTGGAACCGATGGCGCGCAGCGCGCCCGAGCGCTGGTTCACGCCCGGGTTCGCCGCGGCGCAGCCCGCGATCGTCGAGTGGGCCGTGCAGATGGTCCGCACCACGGAACCCGGCTGCTACATCGCGGCCTGCGAGGCGCTCGCCGCCTTCGACATACGCGCCGAGCTCGGCAGCATCGCCGTGCCTACGCTCGTCCTCGTCGGCGCCGAGGACCAGGTCACAGGGCCCGCCGAGGCCCGCACGCTGGTCGCGGGCATACCGGACGCCCGCCTCGCGTTGGTGCCCGGCGCCTCCCACCTCGCGCCCGTCGAGCAGCCGGCGGCCGTCACCGACCTGCTGACCGACCACTTCTCGACGGGCTGGTACAACCCGTCCGAGACGACCACGGGCATCACGCTCCCGCCCGACCGCAGGCCCGCGCCCCCGGCGCCCGTGCCCGAGGCCGAGGCACCCGCCGAGCGTGAGGAGCCCGCGAAGGCGCAGGCGCAGGTGCCGGACGAGCAGGAGGCGCAGCCGGAGCCGGCCGGGCCGCAGGGCCGCCCCGACCTCCACGACGCCGGGATGAGGGTACGCCGCGAGGTGCTCGGCGACGAGCACGTGGACCGCGCGACCGCGTCCGCCGACGCCTTCACGGAGGACTTCCAGCAGCTGATCACCCGCTACGCGTGGGGCGAGATCTGGACCCGCGACGGCCTCGACCGGCGCACGCGCAGCGTGATCACGCTCACCGCCCTGGTCGCGGGCGGCCACCTGGACGAGCTGAGGTTCCACACCACGGCCGCCCTGCGCAACGGCCTCAGCCCGGCCGAGATCAAGGAGGTTCTGTTGCAGACCGCGATCTACTGCGGTGTGCCGGCGGCGAACGCGGCGTTCAAGGTCGCCGCCGAAGTGATCCGGGAGGAGACCCGGCCGCAGGAGTAGCAGGATGGAGGTGCGGGCCACCCCGCACCCGCATCCCCGAGCGAAGGCGGTCGACGGTGAGGTTCACCAAGCGCGGACACGCGTGCGTACGGCTGGAGAAGGACGGGCGCACGCTCGTCATCGACCCGGGCGGCTTCAGCGAGCAGGACGCGGCGGTGGGCGCCGACGCCGTCCTCGTCACCCACGAGCACCCTGACCACTTCGACGAGGAGCGGCTGCGCGCCGGGCTCGGCGCCAACCCGGCGGCCGAGCTCTGGGCGCCCCGCAGCGTCACGGACGAGATCGCGGCCGCCTTTCCCGGCCGCGTCCACACGGTGGGCCACGGCGACACCTTCACCGCGGCCGGGTTCGACGTCGAGGTGCACGGCGAGCTGCACGCGGTGATCCACCCCGACATCCCGCGGATCGCCAACTCCGGCTACCTCGTCGACGGGTCGGTCTTCCACCCGGGCGACGCCCTGACCGTGCCAGAGCGCCCCGTCGACACGCTGATGCTGCCCGTGATGGCGCCCTGGAACAAGATCGCCGAGATCGTCGACTACCTGCGCGAGGTGAAGCCGCGCCGCGCCTACGACGTGCACGACGCGCTGCTGTCCGAGGTCGCCAGGCCCATGTACGACCACATGCTCGGCGGGCTCTCGGGCGCCGAGCACGGCAGGCTCGCACCCGGTGCCAGTGTGGAGCTGTGACCGGCTCGGCCCCGGCTGTCGTACCCCGCCTATAGGCTGGTCCGCATGCGCATCGCCACGTGGAACGTCAACTCGATCACGGCCCGCCTGCCCCGGCTGCTCGCCTGGCTGGAGAGCAGTGGCACGGACGTGCTGTGCCTCCAGGAGGCCAAGACCACCCAGGAGCAGTTCCCCGCGCAGGCGCTGAGCGAGATCGGCTACGAGTCCGCGGTCCACGCGACCGGGCGGTGGAACGGCGTGGCGGTGCTCTCCCGCATCGGCCTCGCCGACGTGGTGCGCGGGCTTCCCGGCGGCCCGGAGTACGAGGGCGTCGCGGAGCCGCGGGCCGTCGCGGCGACGTGCGGCCCCGTGCGCGTCTGGTCGGTGTACGTGCCCAACGGCCGGGAGGTCGGCCACGCCCACTACGCCTACAAGCTGCGCTGGCTCGACGCGCTGAGGGGCGCGGTCGCGCGGGACGCGGTGGGGGAGCGGCCGTTCGCCGTCCTCGGCGACTTCAACATCGCGCCCGCCGACGAGGACGTGTGGGACCGCTCGGCGTTCGAGGGTGCCACGCACGTCACCGCGGACGAGCGGGACGCGCTGGCGGCGCTGCGGGAGGAAGGCCTCCAGGACGTGGTGCCGAGGCCGCTCAAGTACGACCACCCCTTCACGTACTGGGACTACCGCCAGCTCGGCTTCCCGAAGAACCGCGGCATGCGCATCGACCTCGTGTACGGCAACGGCCCGTTCGGGGCGGCGGTCAAGGACAGCTACGTCGACCGCGAGGAGCGCAAGGGCAAGGGCGCGTCGGACCACGCCCCTGTCGTGGTCGACCTCGACGTCTGAGCGGCCGGCACGAGCCGGCCCCGGCGATCGCCCGCACGGCTCGTTATCCGACCGAAACAATTGTTCAACGATCCTCTCTGCCGTTAGGGTTTCCTTTCGCCAACCCGGCTGCAACGGGCCGACCAGTCCGCCCAGGGGGGAAGACCGCATGAGCGCAGACCTCGGTCCTGCCGTGACCCAGCTGATCGCCGACCGGGGCCTGCTGACCCGGACGAGCACCGCGGAACGGGTCGCGGCGATACTGCGTGAGCGCATCGCGCAGGGGTCGTTCCCGCCGGGCAGCCGCCTGTCCGAGGAGCGCATCGGCCAGGCGCTCGGCATCTCACGCAACACGCTGCGCGAGGCCTTCCGGCTGCTCACCCACGAGCGGCTGCTGGTGCACCGGCTCAACCGCGGCACCTTCGTGCGGGTGCTGACGGCCGCCGACATCGCCGACATCTACCGGGTCAGGCAGGTGGTCGAGTGCGCGGCCGTCAGGTCGCACGGCATGACGCCCCGCCCTCTCGACCAGGTCGAGGCGGCGGTGGACGAGGGGCGGCGGGCGGCCGAGGCGGGCGCCTGGGCGGACTGCGGCACCGCGAACATCCACTTCCACCAGGCGATCGCCGGCCTCGCGGGCAGCGAGCGCCTCGACGACATGATGCGCGGCGTCCTCGCGGAACTTCGCCTCGCTTTCCACGTCATGGACGACCCGCGCCGTTTCCACGAGCCCTACCTCACCCGCAACCGCGAACTCGTCACGGCGCTCGCGTCGGGCGACACGGCGGGGGCCGAGCAGATGCTGGGCTTCTATCTGGAGGACTCCAGAAGGCAGTTGGCCGAGGCCTACCCCGACGGCGCGGGCCTGCCCGGCTGACCGGCTGCCCACCCCGGGAAAACCCGTGACGGCCACACCCTTGTCGGATCGTTCAACAATCATCTAGCCTCCGTGGGCACCCCCCCCGGTCCGCCGCCGTCGCGGAGCCCTGTACGGAAGGCCGAGAGCACATGATCGTTCTACTCGGCGTCCTCGTGGTGATCCTCGGATTCGCCACGAGGCGCAACCCTCTGCTGGTCGTCGGTGTAGCCGGGATCGTCACCGGAGCGCTCGGCAAGCTGTCGCCCGACGAGATCCTCAAGACGTTCGGCGAGAGCTTCGCGTCGAGCCGCTCCGTGACGATTTTCGCCATCACGCTGCCCGTCATCGGCCTGCTGGAGCGCAACGGCCTCCAGCAGCAGGCCCGCATCCTGATCGGCAAGCTGGGCAACCTCACCACGGGACGATTCCTCACGCTCTACCTGCTGCTGCGGCAGCTCACCGCTGCCGTCGGCCTCCAGACCATCGGCGGCCCCGCGCAGAGCGTCCGCCCGATGATCGCGCCCATGGCCGAGGCGGCCGCCGAGCGCAGGAACGGCGGGCGCCCGCTGCCGGAGGCGATCCGCGAGAAGGTCCGCTCGCACGCGGCGGGCGCCGACACCGTCGGCGTGTTCTTCGGCGAGGACATCTTCCTGGCGATCGGCTCCATCCTGCTGATCACGGGACTCGTCAACGCCACCTACCACACGCACCTGGAGCCGCTGGACCTCGCGCTGTGGGCGATACCCACCGCGGCCTGCGCCTTCCTCGTGCACGGCGCCAGGCTGCTGCGCTTCGACCGCGCACTGGAACGTGAACTCGTCGTCGCCAACGCCGAGTCCGACGTCGAGGAGTCGGCGAAGTGATCAAGGCCGAATGGTTCTACTGGCTGGTCGGGGCCGTCTTCATCGTCATGGGCCTGCAGACCCTGCTCGACCGGAGCAACGCCAAGCGCTACACCTCGGGCACCTTCTGGACGCTCCTCGGCGCCACGTTCTTCTACAGCTCCTGGGTCGTCGACAAGTCGGCGCCTGCCGAGCCGCTCGGCATCGCCGTCCTCATCCTCATCTGCCTCGGCGGGTTCAACCTCGTCGGCAAGGGCACCCCGCGCACGACCGGCGAGAAGCAGCGCACCGAACTCGCCAAGCGATTCGGCAACAAGCTGTTCATCCCCGCCCTGACCATCCCGGTCGTCGCCGTGCTGTGCGCCGTCGTGGTCCCGAAGTTCCACTTCGGCGGCCACGTGATCTTCGAGAAGGGCAACGAGACGATCCTCGGCCTGGGCGTCGGCGCGATCGTCGCCCTCGGCGTCGGCATGTGGGTGCTGCGCGAGCCGCGGGTGTCCGTGCCGATCCACGCGGGCCGCGGCCTGCTGGAATCCATGGGCTGGGCGCTGCTGCTGCCGCAGCTGCTCGCCGTGCTGGGCGCCATCTTCCAGGCGGCCGGCGTGGGCACGCAGGTCGGCAAGGTGACCGAGAAGATCCTGCCGAACGGCCAGCTGCTCGCCGCGGTGGCGCTCTACTGCGTCGGCATGTTCGTCTTCACGGTGATCATGGGCAACGCGTTCGCCGCGTTCCCCGTCATGACGGCGGCCGTCGGCTGGCCCGTCCTCGTCCAGCACCTGCACGGCAACGCCCCGGCCGTGATGGCCGTGGGCATGCTCGCCGGGTTCTGCGGCACGCTCTGCACGCCGATGGCCGCCAACTTCAACCTCGTGCCCGCCGCCCTGCTCGAACTGAAGGACCAGTACGGCCCGATCAAGGTGCAGGCGCCGACCGGGTTCATCCTCCTGGCGTGCAACATCCTCATCATCTACTTCTTCGCCTTCTGACGGCCGGACGGAGCGCACCATGAAAGTCCTGATCACCGGCTTCGAGCCGTTCGGCGGCGAGGACGTGAACCCCTCGTGGGCCGCGGCCCGGCTCGTCGCCGCGGCGCCGCCCGCGGGCCTCGACGTCACCGCCGTGAGGCTGAGCTGCGTCTACGGCCGTGCGATCGAGGAGCTGCGGGCCGCCGTGTCCGCCACGGACCCCGCGCTCGTGGTCTGCACGGGGCAGGCGGGCGGCAGAAGCGGCCTCAGCGTCGAGCGCGTCGCCGTGAACGTCGACGACGCGCGCCTCCCCGACAACGCGGGCAACCAACCCGTGGACGAGCCGATCGTGCCGGACGGGCCCGTCGCCTACCTCTCGCGCCTGCCCGTGAAGGCGTGCGTCGCCGCCGCGCGCGAGGCGGGGGTGCCCGCCCATGTCTCGGGCACCGCCGGCAACTTCCTGTGCAACCACGTCTTCTACGGCCTGGCCCACCTCATCGCCACCGAACGCCCGTCCCTGCGCGGCGGCTTCGTGCACGTGCCGTACGCGCCCGAGCAGGTCACCGACCGCTTCGAGCCGTCCATGTCCGTGGCGGACATCGCACGCGGCATCGGCGCGATCGTCGCGACGGCGGCCTCGACCACGGACGACCTGCGCGTCCCGGAAGGAGCGACGCATTGAACGCCGCACCCGCACCCGGCACCCCCAACGCGACAGGCGGCCTGCCGTCCGCCGCTCTCGCCCCGCACGCGGAGACGTTCGCGCGGCTCGCCGTCGCCAACATCACCCGCGAGTACCCCAACTTCCCCGCGCACCTGCTGGCGGGCCCCGAGGAACTGGTCGCTCCCCGCATCCAGCACCCGGCGTTCTACGGCGCCTACGACTGGCACTCCTCGGTCCACATGCACTGGCTGGCGATGCGGCTGCTGCGCCACGGCCTGCCCGCCGCGGCGGCAGGCGCGGTCACCGAGGCCCTGGACGCGCACCTCACCGCCGGCGCGCTGGCCGCCGAGGCCGGGTACCTCCGCGACCACCCCTCCTTCGAGCGCCCCTACGGCTGGGCATGGCTGCTGATGCTCACCGCCGAGAGCGCCGCGCACGACGACGGCCGGTGGTTCTCGGTGCTCGCGCCCGCCGCCAGGACCGCCGCCGACCTGATACTCGCCTGGCTGCCGAAGGCCCGCTACCCCGTGCGACACGGCACCCACGCCAACAGCGCCTTCGCGCTCGGCCTCGTGCTCGACAGCGCCGAGCGCGCCGGCGTGCCCGACGTGATGGAGCCCGTACGCGCGAAGCTGCGCGCATGGTTCCAGGGCGACGAGGGCGGCGCGCTGCGCTGGGAGCCGTCGGGGCAGGACTTCCTCTCCCCGCTGCTGACCGAGGCGGACGCCTTCCGCCGGGTCGCCGCGCCCGGCGAGTTCACCGGCTGGACGTCGTCCTTCCTGCCCGAGCTCACCGAGGCCGCCCGCGAGGGCCGGGCGCTGCTGCTGGATCCGCCGGAGGTGACGGACGCATCGGACGGCCAGATCGGCCACCTGCACGGCCTGTGCTTCAGCCGGGCGGCCGCCCTCCACGCGCTGGCGGACGCGCTCGGCGACTCCCGCTGCCGGATCCTGCGCGACACGGCGTCGGCCCATCTCGACGCCGGCATGTCCGCGCTGGGCTCCGGCGACTTCACGACGGACCACTGGCTGGCCACCTTCGCCGTGCTCGCGCTGGAGGCCGCGGCGGGCACCGCACCCGCCTGACCGGCAGCGGGGCCGCACGGCAGGCACCGCGCGCCCCGGGCCGCACAGCCGGCGCACAGTCCCGGACGACGTCAGCGCGCCCTGTGGCCCCGCCCAGGCGCGGGTGGCACGCTGAGCGGTATGAATATTCGCTTTCTGGACACGTGGCGCGGCAGACGGCACGGGGGCGACGAGGGGTCGTCACCGGGCGCTGCCGCCCGTGAACAGGAGGGGATCACCGAGCTGCTGTCCGAGTGCGAGCTGCTGCGGGTCCGCGCCATGCGGCTCGGCCTCAGGCTGGACGACTCGCCGGGATCGCTGTCCGCGCTCGACCAGCTGACGCCGGTGTGGCGCCAGGACGCGGAGGAGCTTCCCTGGTTCGGCAACGACGCGGGCCTCTACCTGGGGTCGGTGATCGTCCGCGCGGTCCCCGGCGCGGTCTGGCACGTCTGGCCCACGGGGCACCCCGTGGTGCGGCTCGTGTCGGGCCGCGAGATCCAGGTCGTGCAGGCAGGCCTCGACTGGGCGGCGAGCGGAGTGCCCGAGCTGGCCCAGGTGTACGCGGAGGCCGCCGAGGCCTGACGTCCCGAATGGCGCAGTAGCTGGTAACTGAAAGCAAATATGGCTTATGCCGGTTTTATGCGTGTCGTCCGTGAAGTCCCTTAAACGCGTGGATAGTTTGCGCTGACCTCGACAGAGCCGAGAATGGGGTAGGGCAGCGTATGGCCGTCGAACCGTTGATCGAGCCACATCCCCCCGGAGAAGGACCTCCGGGCCGAACCTGGACTACGATGGGTGGTTCATCCCTGCCGGGATCGGCGGCCGGGGACGGCACCCCGGTCGTACCAGGGACGCTGCTGCCGGGCGGGCAGTAGCTCAGGGGCAATGGCCCGGTTCGGGCAGCAGCCGGAGATCACTTCTCTGTTCAGGGGAGAAGGTCAGCTGCGGGCCGGCCGGGTTGTGCTCGACGTGGAGCGGGCCCCCGCCGCGCGTGTGCGCGGCGGGGGCGCCGCTCTCTTCTCATGCCCACGCGTCTTCCTGGTCCTCGGCCACTCGGCCACGGCCGTCACCCCTGGGTGGCACCCCGATTGCGGCCCCTGCCCGGCCGGGACACGGTGTCCCCGTGCCTCTACGCAGAATGATCGCCACTGCCGCCGCGCTGTGCTGCCTCGCCCTGGTGCCCGCCTGCGCGCCCTCGTCGCCGCACGCGGGCCCCGCGGCCGACGGCCGCCCCGCCGCCTTCCAGCACCCGGGCGTCGTCGTCGGGGCCGGGCAGCTCAGGACCGCGCGGAAGATGGTCGCCGCGGGACGCGAGCCCTGGGCGTCCGCGTTCCGGCGGATGAGCACGAGCAAGTACGCGGCCGCCGGCTACACGCCGCACCCGTCGGCCACCGTCGCCTGCCGGTCCAATCACGGCACGCCCGCCTGCGTCTTCGAGCGCGACGACGCCATCGCCGCGTACACCCAGGCGCTGATGTGGTCGATGACCGGGAAGCAGGCGTACGCCCGCGAGGCCGTGCGCATCATGGACGCCTGGTCCGCCGTCATGAAGCGGCACACGCTGAACGACTCCGACCTCCAGGCGGCGTGGACCGGCTCAACCTGGGCGCGGGCCGCCGAACTCGTGCACGCCACCTACCCGCGGTGGCGCGAACCCGCCGTGATGCGGTTCAAGTGGATGCTGCGCAAGGCGTACCTGCCGGACGTCGCCGCCAAGGTGCCCGACTACAACGGCAACTGGGAACTCGCCATGACCGACGCGGAGATGAGCATGTCGGTCTTCCTCGAGGACCACACCATGTTCGACCACGCCGTCTCCCGCTTCCGCGCGCGCGTCCCCGCGTACTTCTACCTCTCCTCCGACGGCAAGCTGCCCAAGCCGCCGCCCGGCGGCACCATCAAGAGCCCGGACCAGCTCGCCACGTACTGGTTCGGCCAGCACACCTACGTCGACGGGCTCGGCCAGGAGACCTGCCGCAACTTCATGCACATCGGCTACTCGCTCGCCGCCACCGCGCACATCGCGGAGACCGCATGGCACCAGGGCGTCGACCTGTACGCGCAGGAGGCGAAACGGCTGGGCGCCGCCATGGAGTTCCACGCCCGCTACCAGCTCGGCGCGCCCGCGCCCAAGTGGCTGTGCGGCGGCAAGATCACCCGCACGATGGGCCCCGACCTCGAAGTCGCCTACAACCACCTGCACAACCGGCTGCACATGGCGCTGCCAGAGACCGAACGCCTGATCAAGAAGCAGCGTCCGGGCGGTACCGACGGCCTGTTCGTCGCCTGGGAGACCCTCACCAACGCCGACAACCCCGGCTCGGGCAAGGCGTAGCCTTCGGCTCGTGGCCACCCTCGACCGAAGCACCCTCGACTCGCTCGCGCGCAGCCGCTACGTCAGCCTCACCACGTACCGCAGGGACGGGGTGGGCATCGACACGCCGGTGTGGCACGCGCTGGACGACCGCACCCTGTACGTGTGGACCGACGCCGGCTCGTGGAAGGTAAAACGCGTACGCAACGACCCGCGCGCCGTCGTCACGGTGTGCACGGTGCGTGGCCGCATCAAGGAGGGCGCCGTCCGCGCCGAGGGCACGGCACGGCTGCTCGAAGAGGCGGACGGCATGGCCCACGTACGCGGCCTGCTGGCCGGGAAGTACGGGTGGCAGTACCGGATCACCGAGGCGTCGGCGCGGCTCTCGGGGCGCAGGCGGCGCCACCCGATGATCGGCATCGCGGTCGAACTGCTGGAGACGTAGGCGCGAGCCGGGCCATGTGCCGGGCACAGCCCGGTGGCCCGGGGTGCGCGCGCACCCTTTCGGGCGAAGGTGGTCTTGCCCCGGTTCGTACCGGGGCATACTTTCGACGGGTCCGCTGATCCGGAGGAGGAGCAGCCCGTGACCGAGCCTTCCGAGACCGCAGGAGCCCCGCAGCGGGTCGTCCGGGCGGCGCTCGTCCAGACGACCTGGACCGGCGACACCGAGTCCATGATCGCCAAGCACGAGGAGCACGCGCGCGAGGCTGCCCGCCGAGGCGCGCGCGTGATGGGCTTCCAGGAGGTGTTCAACGCCCCCTACTTCTGCCAGGTGCAGGAGCCCGAGCACTACCGGTGGGCCGAGCCGGTGCCCGACGGGCCCACCGTCACGAGGATGCGCGAACTGGCCAGGGAGACCGGCATGGTGCTGGTCGTGCCGGTCTTCGAGGTGGAGGGTGCCGGGTTCTACTACAACACCGCCGCCGTGATCGACGCCGACGGCTCGTACCTCGGCAAGTACCGCAAGCACCACATCCCGCAGCTCAAGGGATTCTGGGAGAAGTACTACTTCAAGCCGGGGAACGCGGGCTGGCCGGTCTTCGACACGTCCGTGGGCAAGGTCGGCGTGTACATCTGCTACGACCGGCACTTCCCCGAGGGGTGGCGCCAACTCGGCCTCGGCGGCGCGGAGATCGTCTACAACCCGTCGGCGACCTCGCGCGGCCTGTCCGCGCACCTGTGGCAGCTCGAACAGCCCGCGGCAGCCGTCGCCAACGAGTACTTCGTCGCCGCGATCAACCGCGTGGGCCGCGAGGAGTACGGCGACAACGACTTCTACGGCACGAGCTACTTCGTCGACCCGCGCGGCCGGTTCGTCGGGGACACCGCGAGCGACAAGGAGGAGGAACTCGTCGTGCGCGACCTGGACCTCGGCCTGATCGACGAGGTGCGCCGGCAGTGGGCGTTCTACCGCGACCGCAGGCCCGACGCGTACGAGGGGCTGGTGCGCCCGTGACCTCCCCGCGTCCCCGCTCGCCGCTGCACGAGCGCCACAGCGCCGTCCTGCCCGACTGGCTCAGCCTCTACTACGAGCGGCCCCTGGAGATCACGCACGGCGAGGGCCGCCATGTGTGGGACGCGGACGGCAACCGCTACCTCGACTTCTTCGGCGGCATCCTCACCACCATGACCGCGCACGCCCTGCCGGAGGTCACCAAGGCAGTCAGCGAGCAGGCCGGGCGGATCATCCACTCCTCCACGCTCTACCTCAACCGCCCCATGGTCGAGCTCGCGGAACGGATCGCCGCACTGTCCGGCATCCCGGACGCCCGGGTCTTCTTCACCACGTCGGGCACCGAGGCCAACGACACCGCGCTACTGCTCGCCACCGCGTACCGGTCGTCGAACCAGGTGCTCGCGATGCGCAACAGCTACCACGGCAGGTCGTTCTCCACTGTCTCCGTCACGGGCAACCGCGGCTGGTCGCCCACCGGTTACTCGCCGCTGCAGACGACGTACGTGCACGGCGCGGTGCGCGACCGCGGCCCGTTCGCCGCCCTGGACGACGCGGCGTTCACCGCCGCCTGCGTCGCCGACCTCAAGGACCTGCTCGGGCACACCAGGACGCCCGCCGCGCTGATCGCGGAGCCCGTCCAGGGAGTCGGCGGGTTCACGATGCCGCCCGACGGGCTGTACGCGGCCTTCCGCGAGGTGCTGGCCGAGCGCGGCGTGCTGTGGATCAGCGACGAGGTGCAGACCGGCTGGGGCCGCACCGGCGACCACTTCTGGGGCTGGCAGGCACACGCGGACAACGGGCCGCCCGACATCGTCACGTTCGCCAAGGGCATCGGCAACGGCATGTCCGTCGGCGGTGTCATCGCGCGCGCCGAGATCATGAACTGCATCGACACCAACTCCATCTCGACCTTCGGCGGCAGCCCCGTCACCATGGCCGCCGGCCTAGCCAACCTGTCGTACGTGCTGGAGCACGACCTGCAGGGCAACGCGCGCCGCGTCGGCGGGCTGCTGCTCGAACGGCTGCGCGCGACGGCCGCGAGGGTCGACGCCGTACGCGCCGTGCGCGGCCGCGGGCTGATGGCGGGCGTCGAGCTGGTCAGGCCCGGCACGGGCGAGGCGTCACCGGAGCGGGCCGCCGCGGTGATCGAGGCCGCGCGCGAGAGGGGCCTGCTGATCGGCAAGGGCGGCGGCCACGACACGAGCGTGCTGCGCATCGCGCCGCCGCTCACCCTCACCGTGGCCGAGGCGGAGGAAGGCGCGGAGATCATGGACCGGGCGCTGCGTGCGCTCTAGAGCCCTCGGGGCGCCGGGCCGCGAGGCGCCGGGCCGCGGGCTGGAGGGCCCCCGCAAGCCGTGCAAGCCGATCGCGAACGGAGACGAGTCGTGACACGCACCCTGATCACCGGCGGCCTTGTCCTCACCGCCGCCGACGAGCTCCACGCCGACGTGCTGGTCGACGGCGCGCACGTGGCCGGTATCGCCGCCCACGGCAGCCACGGGTGGAGCGCCGACCGCGTCATCGACGCGACGGGCACCTACGTGATCCCGGGCGGGGTGGACGCCCACACCCACATGGAGATGCCCTTCGGCGGCACCCTCGCGTCCGACACCTTCGAGACCGGGACGAGGGCCGCGGCCTGGGGCGGCACGACGACCATCGTCGACTTCGCCATCCAGCCCAGGGGCGGCTCCCTCCAGGAGGGGCTCGACGCCTGGCACGCCAAGGCGGAGGGGAAGTGCGCGATCGACTACGGCTTCCACATGATCATGTCCGACGTGAACGAGTCGTCCCTCAAGGAGATGGACCGGCTCGTCTCGCTCGGCGTCAGCTCGTTCAAGCTGTTCACCGCCTACCCGGGGGTCTTCCTCTCCGACGACGGGCAGATCCTCAGGGCCATGCAGCGCGCGGCGGCCAACGGCGGCCTGGTGATGACCCATGCGGAGAACGGCCTCGCGATCGACGTGCTGGCCGAGCAGGCGCTGGCACGCGGCGAGCGGGACCCGCGGTACCACGGGGAGGTGCGCAGGGCGCTCCTTGAGGCGGAGGCCACCCACCGGGTGATCAGGCTCAGCCAGGTGGCAGGCGCCCCGCTGTACGTGGTGCACGTGTCGGCGCGCGAGGCCCTCGCCGAGCTGGCGCGCGCCCGCGACGACGGCCTCCCCGTCTTCGGCGAGACGTGCCCGCAGTACCTCTTCCTGTCGACGGACAACCTGGCCGAGCCGGACTTCGAAGGGGCGAAGTACGTGTGCTCCACCCCGCTGCGCCCGGCGGAGCACCAGGCGGCGCTGTGGCAGGGCCTGCGCACCAACGACCTGCAGGTGGTCTCCACGGACCACTGCCCCTTCTGCTTCAAGGGGCAGAAGGAGCTGGGCCGGGGCGACTTCACCAAGATCCCCAACGGCCTGCCCGGGGTCGAGAACCGCATGGACCTGCTCCACCAGGCCGTCGTCGACGGCCACATCGGCCTGCGCCGGTGGATCGAGATCGCCTGCGCCGCACCGGCCAGGATGTTCGGCCTCTACCCGAGGAAGGGCACGATCGCGCCCGGCTCCGACGCCGACATCGTCCTGTACGACCCGCATGCGGAGCAGACCATGTCCGCGCGGACGCACCACATGAACGTCGACTACTCGGCGTACGAGGGCCGGCGGGTCACCGGGCGCGTGAGGACGGTGCTCTCCCGCGGGGTCCCCGTGATCGAGGACCGGGTGTACGTGGGGCACCCGGGGCAGGGCACGTACCTGCCGCGCGGGGTCCCCCAGTACGCGAACTGACGCGGGCGGGGCCGTCGGCCCCGGGCACCGACGAACGCCCAGCACGTCCAGTACGTCCAGCACCTCCAGGAGGTACCGCCCGATGGACTTCGGCCTCGTCCTGCAGACCGACCCCCCTGCCAAGGGGGTCGTGGACCTGATGCGCCGCGCCGAGGCGGCGGGTTTCCGCTACGGCTGGACGTTCGACTCCGCGGTGTTGTGGCAGGAGCCGTTCGTCATCCACAGCCGTGTACTCGCGGAGACCGAGCGCCTGGTGGTCGGCCCGATGGTGACCAACCCGGGCACGCGCGCCTGGGAGGTGACGGCCTCCACCTTCGCCACGCTCAACGAGATGTACGGCAACAGGACGGTGTGCGGCATCGGGCGCGGCGACTCCGCGATGCGCGTCGCCGGGCGCGCCCCCAACACACTGGCCCGCCTCGGCGAGGCGATCGGCGTGATCCGCGACCTGGCCGAGGGGCGCGAGGCGCTGGTGGACGGGCGTCCGCTGCGCCTGCCCTGGGTACGGGACGGGCGGCTGCCGGTGTGGATGGCCGCGTACGGGCCGAAGGCGCTGGCGCTCGCCGGGCGGGTGGCCGACGGGCTGATCCTCCAGCTCGCCGACCCCGACCTGACCGCGTGGATGATCGCCTCGGCGCGCACGGCGGCCGCAGAGGCCGGCCGCGACCCGGCCGCGCTCACGGTGTGCGTGGCGGCCCCCGCCTACGTCAGCGACGACCTGGCGCACGCCAGGGAGCAGTGCCGCTGGTTCGGCGGGATGGTGGGCAACCACGTCGCCGACCTGGTGGCCAGGTACGGCGCGCACTCCGGCGCCGTACCCGAGGCGCTGACGGACTACGTCGAGCGGCGCCGCGGCTACGACTACGCGCACCACGGCAGGGCGGGCAACCCGTCGGCGGACTTCGTGCCCGACGCCGTCGTGGACCGCTTCTGCGTCCTCGGCGGCGTGGCGGACCACATCGCGAAGCTGCGGGCCCTGCGGGACTTGGGCGTGGACCAGTTCGCGCTGTACGACATGCACGACGCCAAGGAGGCGACGATCGACGCCTACGGGGAGTCGATCATCCCGGCGCTGGAGTAGCCGGCCCTGCCCGGCTCACCGCCACGCGTAACGTTACGTGACCATTCCTTTGCCGTGAGAAACACCACGCGAGCCGGCGGCGCGCGGAGGTGTGCCCGGGCGGGCCCGCTGGGCAGTTCGCTTAGGCAACCTTTGCGGAAGGAATGAGGATCACCATGTGCGGTATCACCGGCTGGGTCGCCTACCAGCGCGACCTGAGCAGCCACCGGGACGACCTCGAAGCGATGACGCGGACGATGTCGTGCCGCGGCCCCGACGCGGCAGGCACCTGGTACGCGCGCCACGCCGCACTCGGCCACCGCCGCCTCGCCGTCATCGATCTGCCGGGCGGCGCCCAGCCGATGACGGTCGGGACGCCGGAGGGCGACGTGTCGATGGTCTACTCCGGGGAGGCCTACAACTTCACGGAGCTGCGTGACGAGCTGCGCCGCCAGGGCCACAGGTTCGACACCGACTCGGACACGGAGGTCGTGTTGCGCGGTTACGTGCAATGGGGCGAGGAACTGGTCGAGCACCTGAACGGAATGTATGCGTTCGCAATCTGGGACGCGCGCAGCGAGCGGCTCGTGATGGTCAGGGACCGCATGGGCATCAAGCCCTTCTACTACTACGAGACGGACGACGGCGTCGTCTTCGGCTCCGAGCCCAAGGCCATCCTCGCCAACCCGCTCGTGTCGCCCGTCGTCGGACGGGACGGCCTGCGCGAACTGTTCTCCTTCGTCAAGACGCCGGGCATGGCGATCTGGGAGGGCATGCGCGAGGTCAGGCCCGGCGAGATCATCGTGCTCGACAGGGCCGGCCTGCGCCGGCGAACGTACTGGCGGCTGCGCTCGGAGCCGCACACCGACAGCCGCGAGGAGACCGTGGCGCACGTCAGGGAGCTGCTCGACGACATCGTCAAACGGCAGCTCGTGGCCGACGTGCCGCGCTGCACGCTGCTGTCGGGCGGCCTCGACTCGTCGGCGCTCACCGCGCTGTCCGCGCTGCACCTCGCGCCGCAGGGCGAGACGGTACGCAGCTTCGCCGTCGACTTCCCCGACCAGGACAAGCACTTCCAGGCGATCGACGTCGCGCCGACGCAGGACACCCCGTACGTGCACGCCGTCGCCGAGCACCTGGGCAACCGGCACGAGGACATCGTCCTCGACGGCGCCGCACTGTCGGCCCCCGCCGTCCGCCGCGCCGCGGTGGGCGCGCGGGACATACCGGCGGGCATCGGCGACCGCGACAACTCGCTGTACCTCCTCTTCGCCGCCGTCCGCAAGCACTCGACGGTCGCGCTGTCGGGCGAGTCGGCGGACGAGGTCTTCGGCGGCTACCCGTGGTTCCACGACGACCGCCGGCATGCCGAGACCTTCCCCTGGATGGCCCGGCAGCACTCCGGCGCCCAGTCGCTGCAGGGGGGACGCCAGGTGAGCGACGACCTCGCCGCCGTGCTCGACCTGGAGGCCTACGTCGCGGACAGCTACCGCACGGCCGTCGCCGAGACCCCGCCGCTGCCCGGCGAGAGCGGCCTGGACGCGCGGATGAGGGTGGTCAGCCACCTTCACCTCACGCGCATGGTGCAGATCCTGCTCGACCGCAAGGACCGGATGAGCATGGCGGTCGGCCTCGAGGTACGCGTGCCCTTCTGCGACCACCGCCTCGTGCAGTACGTCTTCAACGCGCCGTGGTCGCTCAAGACCTTTGACGGCCGGGAGAAGAGCCTGCTGCGGGCGGCGACCAGGGAGCTGCTGCCCGCGTCGGTGGCCGACCGCAAGAAGAGCGGCTACCCGGGGACGTTCGACCCGAGCTACGTCACCGCCATCCAGGACCAGGCCGCCGACCTGCTGACCGCCGGGCACCCGGCCGTCGGGCTGATCGACGAGCGGGCCCTTTCGGCGGCCACGACCGTGGCGGCCGACGCCGTCACGCAGGGACAGCGCATGCTGCTGGAACGGGCACTCGACCTCGGGACGTGGTTCGAGACGTACCGCCCCGAGATCCGCGTCTGACGGGTGCGGCCGGGCGGGGCCCCGCAGCCTGCGGGCCCCGTCGGCGCGCCGCGGCGGATAGGCTGGTGTGGTGGTGTCCGCGTGCGCTCCCGGCCGGAGGGGCGCCGCGTGCCGGTGGCCGGATGCGGCTGCCGGGGTGGCTCTCGGGGGCCATGGCCTACTCGCTCTCCGGGTTCGCGCCGGCCTGGGCCCTTGGTGGTGCTGACATGCCCGAGCCATCGCCGATCGGGTCGACACTGCGGAGCCTGCTGCGGGCCGGGCAGCTGGTCGGGGTGGAGCAGCTGCCCGGGCTCCTGAGACGGCACGCGGCGGCCATAGGGATCGAGAACGTCCACATCTACGTCGTCGACCTGCGCGAAGAGGTGCTGCGTGAGCTCACGGGGCGCGGGGCGAACGCGGGGGCGGACGGCGAGTCACTCCCGGTCGACGGGACCCTGGCCGGGCTCGTGTACCGGCACACACGCGTCACCGGCGGGTCCGCAGCGCGCGACGTACCCGGCCGATTGTGGCTGCCGCTGCTGGGCGGGACGGAGCGCATCGGTGTGCTGCGAGCGGACATCGGCGCGTCGGCCGACCGCGGCGCCGTGGAGGAGGCGCTGCGCGACCTGGCGTCGCTGACCTCGATGCTGCTGGTCGCCAAGCGTGCGGCAAGCGACTCGTACGCCCGGCTCGTACGCACCAGGCCCATGGGCGTCAGCGCGGAGATGCAGTGGTCCCTGATGCCGCCCATGTCCTTCGCCGACGACCAGGTCGTGCTCGCCGCCACCATGGAGCCCGCCTACGAGATCGCGGGCGACGCCTTCGACTACGCCGTCGCCGGGCAGAGCCTGCACCTCGCCATTGTCGACGCGATGGGCCACGACAGCGCCGCCGGGCTCACGGCGAACCTGGCGATGGCCGCCTGCCGGGCCAGCAGGCGCAAGGGCATCGGGCTGATCGGCACGACGAACGTCATCGAGCGCACACTGCTCGACCAGTTCGGCACGGGCCGCTACGCCACCGGCCTGTTCGCCGAACTCGACACCGCTTCAGGCGAGTTGACCTGGGTCAACCGGGGCCATCACGAGCCGGTCCTGATCCGCGGCTGCTCGGCGCGGACGCTGCGGTGCGAACCCGGCCACCCGATGGGCACCGACCTCGGCCTCACCACGAAGCTGTGCCACGAGCAACTCCAGCCCGAGGACCGGATCCTGATGTACACCGACGGTGTGATCGAGGCCCGGGACAGGGCCGGCGGCGAATTCGGTCTCGCCCGGTTCGTCGAATTCGTCCTCAGGGAGCAGGCCGAGGGGCTGCCGGTTGCCGAGACGCTGCGGCGGCTGATCCGCGCCCTCATGGCACACCACGAGGGCATGCTGAACGACGACGCCACGGTCGTGTTCGCGGAGTGGCGCGGCGGCACACCGCCCGGCGGGTTCCGGGCGCGGCACCCGTCGGCGCCTGCGCCGCTCGCCTGACGGTGCGCCCCGGCGCCGGGGGCGTGCTCACCCGGTCGGCCATCACAGCGCGACATGCCGATCACACCACGTGATCCTGGTCGTGAAGCCGCATCGCGTCCGTGATGCCGGCCCCTCCGCCCGATGGCCCCGGCACCTCCTCGTTGCCGCCGCGGCCCGGGCCGCGAAAGGACTCACCTCGATGAGCAAGCAGATAGGCCGGCGCGCACTGGTCCGTACGGCAGCGGGTGTCGCCACGATGGCCTTCGCGTTCGGTGGCAGCGTCGGGTCGGCCGTGGCCGACGGGATGCCCGGCACGGGCGGCGGTTCGGACTCGGGCTTCGGTCCCGCCCCCACGGCCGACCACGTCCGCCAGCCGCTGAAGGACAAGTGCACCACGGGTCAGCCCCAGGACGTGTGCCGCAACATCGGTGTGACGGACGGCTGGTTCAACGGCGAAACCACCCAGTTCCTGTACACGCAGAACTTCTGGTGCGACACCAGTGTCCCCTCCGCGGCCCCCAGCAAGTGCGAGACCGGCGCCAAGTTCAACCACGTGCCGCCCGGGACCGACTCGATCAAGTCGACCGACCCGCTCTACATCCCGGTACCGCTGTTCAAGCCCGGACCGGCGAAGCTCCAGTGCCCCGCGGGCAAGCCCTGCGTCGACCACCCGACCAACATCGACCTCTCCAGGCTGGCCCCGGCCCTCAAGATGCCGGCCTCCGCCCTGAAGAACGTCCCGCTGCCGGGTCACGACCACATCATCACCGACCGCAACGACAACCGGCCCGAGTGGTGGCCCGTCTACGTCGTCGGCGTCACGAATCCCGCATCCTTCGCCAAGATCCAGCAGGGCAAGGACCTCGCCACCGTGAACAAGCTGGCGGCCGACCCGAACTCCGGTGTCACCAAGCCCATCCCGACCAACACCTTCCTGTGGTTCCAGACCCTCCCCGGAACCACCGACGGCGCCCACGGCGGCGTGGCGGCCGGTGAGGGCGGCACACAGGGCCTGCAGCACCCGGCCCTGCTCGGGACCGGCGCCGCACTGCTCGTCGGCACGGCAGGGGCGTTCGCCCTGCGCCGCCGCAAGAGCACGCTTCCGGGTGCCTGACGGCCAGCAGGAGCCCGTTGTGAGCACGGGCCCCGGTAGGGGTCGCGGGAAAGGTCACCGCCGCGCATGGACGGCGGTGACCGTGTCGGGCGCCCTCGCGGGCACACTGGCCGTCGCGCTCGCGCTCGGCGGCCAGACACCCCCGCCGCCCCACGCGATCAGTGCGGGCACCGTGCCGAGCAGGGCCCCGGCCCACCAGGCCGGCACCCCGCCGACGCGTGCCATGCCCTACTCCGTGCCCACCTCGGTCGCGATATCCGCGGTGGGGCTCCACGCGCTCCTTGAGCCGATCCACACCACGGACAGCGGGCGGATAACGCCGCCCGACGACCCGGAGAAGGCGGGCTGGCTGCGCTCGTCCGCCTCGCCGGGGCAGCGGGGGACGTCCGTCCTCGCGGGGCACGTCGACTCCACCAAGGGGCCCGCGGCCTTCTACCCCCTCAGCTCGGTGAAGCCCGGCATGCGCGTGGCGGTCGAGCGCGAGGACAAGTCGACCGCCGACTTCACCGTCACCGCCGTCGCGGTGTACCCGCAGGACGACTTCCCCGACTCCGTGTACGCCCCCACCGCGGGGCCGAGCCTCCGGTTGATCACGTGCACGGGCTGGGACGAGGCGAGCCACGCCTACCGCGACAACGTCGTCGTGTACGCCACCGCCACGTCGAAGAGCTGATCGAAGTCGTGGAGGCGCGGGGCCACCCGGCAACCGGGCGGCCCCGCGCCTCCTCGTCCACCGGCGACCGACGCCGGCGGACCCACCGAAGGGCGTCAGCCTCAGATGAGGACGTCGACCAGCCCGCCGAGCAGCCCGCCGCGGTAGCGGTCGTACCCGCCGCGCCCGTAGTCGTTGCGGTCGTTCGTGCGGGCGCTGTTGCAGGTCGAGTCGGACCAGGCCCCGTGCTCGTTGGCCGAGGTCTTCTGGTGGCAGTAGGACGACTCGTCGGCGGACGCCACGCCTGCGGCGGCCATGAGGAGAGGAGCGGCCAGGGCGCCGGCGACGGCGGCGCGGGTGAGCTTGCGCATCATTGGTCCTTTTCGTGTGTGAAGAGTGGAACGCGGCACACACTAGAACGAATGAGGCGCTTTATCCCTTTTTAAGGCTTGTCATATCGGTGTGTCTGTGGGCCGTATGACGAGGCGTCGCAGTTGGAGTGCGTGCGCCTCTCATCCCTGAGGGGCGAGGGCCCGGAAGCCGAGGCGCCGGGCGCAGGCGGTGACCGGCAGGTCGGTGTGGGCGAGCAGCCTCTTGGCCTCCAGCAGGACGCGCTGGTCGAGGTAGGTCTTGGCACCGGTGCCCGCCGCGGTGCGCGTCGCCCGGGTGAGCGTGCGCACGTCGTAGCCGAGCGCACGCGCGTAGTCGGCCACATGGTGCCAGTCGGTGAAGTGCTCCTCGACGGCGGCCCGGTAGGCGTGGAACACCTCGCCGTACCGGCTGCCGTCCCGCGGCGCGTCCGCCGGGGCGGGTGCGTCCGGCAGGGCGCGCAGGACCAGCGCCGCCAGCAGGTGGGAAAGGAGCGCGGGCGAGGTGAGGCGCGGCGTGCGCGCCGCCGCGTCGTGTTCGCGGCCCAGGTGCCCGGCCGCGAGCAGCGCGAGGTCGAGCGGCTGCCTGTCCAGGTGCCGGCAGACGGGCCCGGTGGCATCCGCCCCCGTGGAGGCGGGCAGGAAGCCCGGCCTGAACAGCACGAGCGGGCCGTCGCAGGCGTCGACGTCGCTCCACCGGTGCACCGTGCCGGGCCTGATCCACACGGCGCTTCCCTCCGTCAGCCGGTACTCGCGGAAGTCGGCTTCATGGCGGCCCGTGCCGGAGGCGACCAGGGCGAAGACGTGGAAGTCGGGGCGCTGCGGGAGCACACGGCGGCGCTGGGGGTCCATGGCACGCAGCGCGGCGAAGTCGACGACCTCCACGCCGTACGGCGATCCCGCGGCGGGCAGGTAGCGCAGCTGCCGTACCGCGGTGTGTCCGCTTTTCACAACCATCGCGTCTCTTTTCACCGGGGAGCGCGCGATGCCGCCCGTACGGTCGAAACCGGGCCTGACAGGCACGCCAGGCCACCTGTTCGAAGCCGTGGCAGCACGACGACGGTCGCTCCGCGGCCGATGCGAGAGGTGTGACGATGAAGGAAACAACAATCCCGGTCCCCGTGGCGGACGGCGTACTGCACGCGCGAGCCGGCGGCCGAAAAGGCCCCGCGCTGGTGTTCGCCCACTACTGGGGCGGCTCCGCGGACACCTGGAGCGGCGTGCTCGGCCACCTGCCGCCCGAGCAGGCGACGGTCCGCTTCGACCAGCGCGGCTGGGGCCGCTCCCGGGCGCTGCCGGGCCCCTACGGTCTCGACCGGCTCGCCGACGATCTCGCCCGCGTGGCCGGCGCCTGCGCGCCCGGTCCCTACGTCCTCGTCGGCCACTCGATGGGCGGCAAGGCGGCGCAGCTCGTCGCGGCACGCAGGCCGGCCGGGCTCGCCGGCCTGGTGCTCGTCGCGCCCGCGCCGCCGCGGCCGCCGGCCACCGTGACGGAGGAGTACCGGCAGGGCCTCTCCCACGCGTACGACTCGCCCGCGACGGTCGCGCACGCCCTCGACCACGTCCTGACCGCCACACCACTGCCCGCTGACGCGCGGGCCTCTGCTGTGCGCGACAGCCTCGCCTCGGCCGCCGGTGCCGGGCGCGAGTGGCCGCTGCACGGGATCGCGCGGGACATCACGGGCGCGGTGGGCGGCATCGAGGTCCCGGTGGCCGTGCTGGCCGCGGAGAACGACAGGGTGGAACCGCCGTCCGTGCTGCGCGAGTGCCTCCTGCCGCACATCCCGCACGCCGTTCTGACCACCGTCCCCGCCGCAGGTCACCTGCTGCCCCTGGAGGCACCTGCCGACGTCGCGGCCGCCCTGCGGTCTTTCCTGACGCACCTTCAGAAGTGAAGGCGCACACTCGTCGCCTGTGCCCGTGCCGGGCTCTCGCGAATCGCCTCCAATCCACGGGCCGCTCCGTTCCGAATAGGCGGTGGAAGGAACGTCCCTCGGGGCCGCGAGCCGCTCGGCCCGTGGTACCGGCGAGTGAAGGGCACCATCATGCATTCGATACAGGCACGTGTTCTGACAGCAGCCGCGGTGGTGGCCCTGCCGCTGGCGCTTCCGGCGACGGCGTGGGCGTCGTCCACGTCCTCCTCCTCGGGCTGGACGACCTACCAGGGCTCCCTGGACCCCGTCACCGCCAACAAGGTGACCGGCAGCGGCCACGCGATGATCCAGCTCTCCGGCGACCAGGCCAAGGTCACCGTCAAGGCCAGCGGTCTGGCCGGCGGGGCCTCGCCGCACGCCATGCACATCCACATCGACGGCAACGGCACGTGCCCCAAGCCGTCCGAGGCGAAGGACCACAACGGGCACAGCTCCACCAACGTCGCCGACGCCATGAAGGACTACGGCATGATCGGCACCTCGCTCACCACGAGCGGTGACAACAGCGCCAAGAGCGCCCTCGCGGTGAAGCGCTTCCCGTCCGGCTCCAGCGTCGACTACAGCCGCACGATGACCGTGTCGTCGAAGGTCGCCGACAACATCAAGTCGGGCAAGGCCGTCATCGTCGTGCACGGTGTCGACTACAACGGCAACGGCAAGTACGACAACGTCCTCGGCGCCAGCGAGCTCGACAAGTCCCTGCCGGCCGAGGCCACCGACCCGGCGCTGTGCGGCGCGCTGGCCGCGTCGCAGATGTCGTCCATGCCCAATGGTGGCGCCGCCACGGGTGACGGCGCCACGCAGGCCCAGGGCCCTGACACGGGCCTGGTCGCCGGAGGCGGCGCCCTGGCGCTGCTCGGTGCGGCGGCCGGCGGCTACGCCCTGCGTCGCAGGAGCGCCGGCGCACGATGACACCGTCCGAGCCGAACACCACCAGCCGCACGCGGCGCATGATCCTGGTCATCGCGCTCGTCGTGGTCTGCGTGGCGGGCGGCCTGGCGGCTGTCGCCGCGGGCTGGGGCGGCGGCGGGTCACCCCCGCCGCAGCCCCGCCCCGCGGCGGCCGGGCAGCTGCCCGGCCACACGGCCGGGGCCGCGGTCCCCGCGCCGTCCTCGTCCTCGCCGGCGGGTGACGGTACGACGAAGGCGGCCCCCTCGCCGAGCCCCACGTCGCAGGCGCCCGCCGCACGTCCCACCGCCATCGACATCCCGGCGATCGGCGTCCACAGCAAGCTGCTCGATCTCGGCCTCAACGGCGACGGCACCGTCGAGGTGCCGAAGAAGCCGCTCCAGGCCGGCTGGTTCCACGACTCGCCGCGGCCGGGGCAGGACGGCCCCGCCGTCATACTCGGCCACGTCGACTCGTACCAGACGGGCCCCGCGGTGTTCTACCGCCTCGGCTCGGTGCGTCCGCACGACAAGATCAGTGTCACGCGGGCCGATCACAGCACCGTCCACTTCACGGTGGACGCCGTGCGGAAGTACGAGAAGAAGGACTTCCCCACGCTCGAGGTCTACGGCAACACACCTGACCCGGAGATCCGGCTGATCACGTGCAGCGACTGGAACGCCGCGAAGCACGAGTACGACGGGAACACCGTCGTCTACGGGCACCTCACGAAGTAGCGCGGCGCCCCCGCGCCCGGGAGCGGGCGGAGACCCACCGCGGCCTCCGCCCGCTCCCGCATGTCTGCTCCCGGCCGCGCCCGCTGCCGGCATGCCCGCTCAGCTGCGGTGGCGCAGCAGCAGCGTCGCCGCGTCGTCGTGCAGCGGCCCGTCGACGTGGCGCTCCAGGTCGGCGCGGAGCGCGGCGAGCGCCCGCTCGGGGTCCGCGTCCGCCAGCAGGCCGGCGCGCTCGCCCAGCGGGTAGAAGGTGCCGTCCGCGTCGCGCGCCTCGGTGACGCCGTCCGTGTAGAGCAGGATCTGATCGCCGGGCCCGAAGTCGACGTGGAAGGGTTTCGGGCCCTCCGCGCCGTGTGCCGTGAGACCGAGCGGCAGCGCGTACTCCTCGGGTTCGGGGAAGACGGGCTCGCCGTGCGACGGCACCCACATGGGCGGCGGATGCCCGTAGTTCAGGAACGTGGCGCCGTACTCCGGGCTGATGTCGACGAGGAGCGCCGTGACGAACTTCTCGCCGTTCAGCTCGCGTTCCATGGCGCGCTCGACCCGTGCGCCGACCTCGGTCAGCAGGGCCTCCTCCGGGGCGGCCTCACGGAACGCGCCGAGCACGACGGCCGCGGTCTCCACCGCTTCGAGGCCCTTGCCCTGGACGTCGCCGATGATGACGCGCACCCCGTCGGGCACGGGCGTGACCTCGTACAGGTCACCGCCGATCCTGGCCTCGGCCACCGCCGACGTGTAGGCGACCGCGGTCGTCAGGTGGCCTGCGTGGCGCGGGACGGGCCGCAGCAGCACACGCTGCGCGACCTCCGCGATGGAGCGCACGCTGGCCAGTTCACGCTCGCGCCGCAGCCTGTTGACCGACGCCAGCAACCCCGCGGCCGTCACCCCGGCCACGGAGGCCAGCGCGGTGTACTCGCGACGGCTGTCCAGAAGCCCGTCGTACCAGCCCAGGGCGGTGCACAGCAGCAGGGAGAGCAGCCCCACCGCCAGGGTGCGCCGCCACCCGCCCACGAGGCCGGAGAAGGCGGGGCCCAGGGAGATCAGCGGCAGGAGGCCGACCCCCGAACCCGCCGTGACGTCGACGACCACGACGAGGGCCATCACGCCGAACGGGAGGACGCTCAGGATCCTGCGCGCCATCTCCGGCGAACGGCCCGCGGCGGTCGCCTGGTCCGCGGGCGCGGGGTGAGCGCGCGAGGCAATGCGCGGCGAGGGCCGTCCGGTCCGAGGCGTCACCTGGCCTCCCCTCCGCTTCTGCGTCATGAGGACAAGAACAGGCCTGCCCCGTGGTGTCCCACCCACTCAGAAGTTACTCAATCGACGTCTGGCCGGCCGCCCCGGCCGGTCCCCGTGTCGGCCCGCCCGGCCGTGTGCGCGGTCGCGTGCGGGCGCCCCGGGTTTCGGATCCACCGCTACGGGTTACCGGGGAGGGGTATCCAAGTTGCCGTCGACGTGAGGAGGCCGCCGGTGCCCGCGGCGTGGCTGACCGTGCTGTCCTGGGTGTCCCTCGGGGCGGCCTTCCTGAGCGCGGCATGGATCCTCTTCGACATCTACGGCCGCGGCCACCGCCAGCCGATGGGGGTGATGGAGGCCGTCTGGCCGGTGACCGCCCTGTACTTCGGCCCGGCCGCCGTCGCCGGCTACCGCGCTCTCGGCCGCCCGGCGAGCGGCCGGTGGCAGCAGCGCCACGGCGACCCGCCGCCGAAGCCGGCGTGGGCGGCCACGGCCGTCGGCGTGTCGCACTGCGGCGCCGGCTGCACGCTCGGCGACGTCATCGCCGAGTTCGCGGTGTTCGCCCTCGGGGCCACGATCGCGGGCCGGGCGCTGTTCGCCGAGTACGTCGGCGACTTCGTGCTGGCCCTGGTGCTCGGCGTGGCGTTCCAGTACTTCGCCATCGCGCCCATGCGCGGCCTCGGCGTGCGCAAGGGCCTGACCGAGGCGGCGAAGGCCGACGTGCTGTCGCTGGCCGCCTTTGAGATCGGCCTCTTCGGCTGGATGGCGCTCATGGCGTTCGTCTTCTTCCCGGCACCGCACCACCTGCGTCCCGACAGCCCCGTGTACTGGTTCCTGATGCAGATCGGCATGGTCGCGGGGTTCTTCACCGCGTGGCCCGTCAACACCTGGCTGATCCGCAGGGGCGTCAAGGAGGCCATGTGACGGCCGGCCTCCGGGCCGTCCACAGCCGGGTTCACCAGCGCATGTCGGTGCCCGTCCGCGCCGGGGCCGCCTGCTCGGCGACGGGAGGCTCGTCGCCCGCCTCGCTGAAGGCGCGCAGCGCCTCGACGAGCGCCGTGCGATGCGCCGGCGGCATGGCGCCCACGATGCGGGCGATCTCCGCCCGCCTGCGGTCCGTCGCCGCGTCGACCACCCGGCGGCCCTCGGCGGTGAGCCGGATGAGGATCTCGCGCCGGTTCCCGGGGTTGAGCTCGCGCTCCAGCATGCCCGCGCCCGTCAGCCGCTCGACCATCCGCATGGCCGTGGACGGGATGACGTCCAGATGCGTCCCCAGCCGGGAGATGTTCATCGGCCCTCGCGTCGAGAGCACCACCAGCATCCGGAACTGGGGGAGCGTCAGGGTCTCCTCGACGGACGCGAGCGAACGCGCGGACACGGCCACGAGCAGGCGCGACGCGGTGAGTACGGCGGTGACGACCTCGTCGGCCTCCCCGTCGTGAGGGGCGTCGGGGCGTGGGGCGGGCGCTCGCTCAGGCATCCTCCCTTTCTACCGCGTCGGGCGGCGGGGCGGGGAAGGGATACGTCTCACCATGCGGAGCATTGCATAGGGCAATGATTTGTATTGCATAATGCAAACATGCCGATCAGAGCCCGCCGAGTGCCGCGCCCCGCGCTCGCCGCCGAAGAGTCCCTTCCCGTCCCCACGGGCGTGCCGCGCCTGCTCGCGCTCCTGAGAGAGGCCAAGGGTGGTCTGCTGCTGCTCGCCCTCGTGGTCGGGGCGGGCGCCGGACTCGGCGCGGTCGCGTTCCGCTGGCTGATCAAGACCTTCACGCTGCTGCTCTCCGGCCACGCCGACTACTCCGCCGCGGCGCACACGGGCAACCCCCATGTGCCCTGGCTGGGCAAGTGGTTCGTCGTGCTGGCACCCGTGGTGGCCGGGCTGCTGTACGGGCCGCTCGTGCAGCGCTTCGCCAAGGAGGCGCGCGGCCACGGCGTGCCCGAGGTGATGTTCGCGGTGGCGAGGCGCGGCGGGAAGATCGGCTCGCAGGTGGCCCTGGTGAAGTCCCTCGCCTCCGCGCTGTGCATCGGCGGCGGGGGCTCGGTGGGGCGCGAGGGGCCCATCGTCCAGATCGGCTCCGCCCTCGGCTCCACGCTCGGCCGCCTGGTGCGGGTCGCCGAGGACCGCATGCGCGTGCTCGTCGCCTGCGGCGCGGCCGGCGGCATCGCCGCGACCTTCAACGCGCCTTTGGCCGGGGTGTTCTTCGCGATGGAGCTGATCCTGCGCGACTTCACCGCCGAGTCGTTCGGCATGGTGGTGCTCGCATCGGTCGTCGCCTCCGTCATCGGCAGGGCGGCCCTGGGCAGCGGACCGTTCCTGCATCTGCCGCCCTTCGCGGTGCACCACCTGTCGGAGTACGCGCTGTTCATCGTGCTCGGACTGCTGGCAGGCGCCGTGGGCGTCGGCTTCACCAGGGTCCTCTACTGGATCGAGGACGCCTGCGACTTCGTCTGGCGCGGACCCGAATGGGCGCGCCCCGCGGCGGGTGGCGCGCTGCTCGGGCTGCTCCTGCTGGTGCTGCCGCAGATGTACGGCGTCGGCTACCCGGTCCTGGAGAACGCGGTGGCCGGCAAGTACACCGTCGTGTTCCTGCTCGTACTGCTCGTGGGGAAGATCGCCGCGACCAGCCTGACGATCGGCATCGGCGGCTCCGGAGGCGTGTTCGCGCCCTCGCTGTTCATGGGGGCGATGCTCGGCGCCGGCTACGGCGCGGTCGCCCACCACCTCCTGCCGGGGAGCGCGGGGCCCGTCGGCGCGTACGGCCTGATCGGCATGGGAGCCGTGTTCGCCGGGGCCGCGCGAGCGCCCATCACGGCCGTCATCATCATGTTCGAGCTGACCGGCGAGTACTCCATCATCCTCCCGCTGATGGCCGCCATCGTCGTCGCCACCGGTGTCAGCCGCGCCCTGTCCACCGACACCGTCTACACGCTCAAACTGCGCCGCCGCGGTGTGGACATCGGCGAGACGCCGCGCGATGCGCCGCTCGCGGGCTGGCTCGTCGCCTCCGTCATGGAGGCGCTTCCCGACCCGCTGCGCGCCTCGACGCCGCTGGCGGACGCGGCCGAGGCGCTGGCCCGCTCCCGCCACGGTGTGCTGCCGGTGCTCGCGGAGGACGCCACGTACCTGGGCACCGTCACCGCGCGCTCCGCGGCGGAGGGCCTGGCGGCCGCGGCGGACTCCGCTCCGAGCGTCGGCTCCGTCGTGCATCTGCCCAGGCCCGTCACCGAGGAGACCGCCCTGCCCGACGCGCTCGACGCGCTCGTCTCGGCGGAGGGCGCGGGCCTGCCCGTCTTCGACGCGTCCCGTACCCGTCTCGTCGGCTGGATCACCCACCAGTCGGTCCTGCACGCCCTCCACCGGGACACGGCGGGCGGCAGCGGGAGCGAGGCGCCGAACGCGCCGGCGCAGGCGGGTCGCGTGGGCGAGTGACACGGATGACCCGAGTGTGGACTTTTGCCCTGTGCAACGGTGGGTAGGCGCCGAGACGAGCGGCAGAGGCCGCGGGCCGGGGGTTCCCGGCCGGGAACTCGCAGGCGAGGAGGGCTCCATGAGCCGTATCAGCCAGGACGTGACGGACACCACCACACGCCGGCTCGACCACCACGACCGGACGCGACTGCTGAGCGAGGTGGCACACGGTGGCACGTCCGCCCTGCTGTGCGTCATCCGGCGCGCCCACGAGGGCCGCGACGCAGCGGCCGGTCACATCAGCATGTCGGCGCTGCTCAGAGCCGTGCCCGGGATGGGAGCGGTCACCGTGCACGAGCTGATCGCCTCGGTAGGCGTCCACGAGTCCCAGGAAGTGCGCGAGGTCGCACCCCACCAGATCGCCGGGCTCCTGCGAGCACTCGGCCGCGAGTGACACACCGGTCGCCGGGGCCGGCCCCGCACCGGCGGGCGTACGGAGTTCCGGCGTGCGGCGCGAGGGCGGCATACTGCGTGCGTGCTGCATGTCCGAGTGATCAGCCCCGCCGCTCACACCGACGACGTCCTGCGGATCGCCGACGCGTCGCCCGCCGTCGTCAACGTCCTGCGCGTGCCGGGCGCCGCCCTCTCGCCGCGTGGCGACCTCGTCGAGTTCGACGTCGCGCGTGAGGCCGCCAACGACGTGCTGGACGAGCTGAGCGCGCTCGGCCTGCGGGACGTCGGCGGCATCACCGTCGAGCAGCTCGACGTCTCGCTGTCGGCCGCGGCCGACGCGGCCGAGACCAGGGCGCCCGGCGAGGGGGACGACGCAGTCGTCTGGGCGGAGCTGTCCGCGCGCACCTCCGCCGACGCCCGCCTCACCTGGGCGTTCCTCGCCTTTCTCACCCTGGCGACCCAGATCGCGGCGATCGGGGCCCTGCTCGACCAGCCCGTGCTGATCGTGGGGGCGATGGTGCTCGGGCCCGAGTTCGGGCCCGTCGCGGCCATGTGCCTCGGCCTGCTGCGCCGGGAGGGACGTGTCGTCCTCCCGGCGGCGAGGTCCCTGCTGATCGGCTTCGCCGTCGCGATCGCCACCACGCTGCTGTGCGCCCTCGTGGGCCGGGGACTCGGCTGGGTGGAGCCGGGGATGCTGGCCTCACGCCCGCTGACCGACTTCATCATCCATCCCGACAAGTGGTCGTTCATCGTGGCGCTGCTCGCGGGCGTCGCGGGCATCCTCTCGCTGACGGCCGGCAAGTCGTCCGTGCTGGTCGGCGTCTTCATCTCCGTCACCACGGTGCCGGCCGCGGGGAACGCGGCGATCGCGATCGCGCTCGGGCACGGCGGGGAGGTCGCCGTGTCGTTCGTGCAACTCGGGGTGAACCTGGCCGGGATGCTGATCTCCGGCACGCTCACCCTGCTGGCCCAGCGGACGCTGTGGAGCAGGTTCGGAAAGGTGGCCGTCGTACGCGGCACGCGAGGCCACGGCATCGACCGCTCCCCGCGCTGATCGCGTGGGCGCCAAACGCCGTCCCGCCACGAGAGCGTGACGGGACGCCAAGGGAACCCACCGAAAAAACGGCGCGCCCCCGGCAATCCGCACACCGCGCGGTTCCGAATACAGCCGTCATGCGGATCTCCGAACCGTGCCGACCGCCGACGCCGCCCCACCCGGGGAGAGCGCCGCGGCCGGCACACCAGGAAAGGGAACGCCGTCTCATGAAAACCCCCGCCAAGTACGCGGCAGTCGCGGCCGCCGCCGTGCTTCCGCTGGTGCTGACCACCACCACGGCTTCGGCCAGCACCGGGCACCACCACTGGGGCCACCAGCGCACCACGTTCAGCTCGGGCCTGCTGCTCCCGGTGCCGACCAACCACGTCTACGGCATCGGTTTCGCGTCCGTCACGCTGAAGGGCTCCACCGCCCGCGTGGACGTCACCGCCGCCGGCCTGCTGAACGGCGTGCCGCACGCCATGCACATCCACGTCGACGGCCACGGCACCTGCCCCACCGCGAAGGCCTCCGTGTTGCACAACGGCCACCGCAGCATCAACGTCGCCGACGCGATGAAGAACTACGGCATGATCGGCACCTCGCTCACCACGAGCGGCGACACCAGCCCCGCCAGCGCCCTGGCCGTGGACCGCTTCCCGAACAAGGGGACGTTCCACTACAGCCGCACCATCAAGCTGTCCGATGACGCCGTGAAGAACGTCAAGGACGGCAAGGCGGTCGTCGTGGTGCACGGCATCGACTACAACCACAACGGGACGTACGACAACGTCCTGGGCGCCAGTGAGCTCGACGCGAGCCTGCCCGCCGAAGCCACCGACCCGGCTCTCTGCGGCACCCTGCGCTGAACCCGGTGCTCCGCGCCCGCCGGCGGGCCGATCCCCTCTTCGGGTTGTTGGCGTGGCGCGGAGCAGAGTGTCGGCCCGGGCCGCTCGCCGGGCTGCGGTAGCTGTCGAAGCCTTGGACCATGTTCAGGCCGACCGCTCCCGGAGGTTCGCATGCGCGCTCGCCCATCCCGTCTGACGTCACGCAAGACATGGATCGGCGCCGCGGCCGTGCTCGTACTCGCAGGGCTCAACGCGCCCGCCGTGCTCGGGTTCGCCAATGACCGCTACCACACCTACGAGGTCAACAAGGACAGCTACAAGGAGGCGCGCGGCCACTGGAACGTGGTGGACATGCCGAAGCGCTACCAGCTCAACGCGATCCACGCCATCCTGCTCCACACCGGCAAGGTGCTCCTGATCGCCGGATCGGGCAACAACATCAAGCTGTTCGAGGGCGGCACCTTCAAGAGCACGCTGTGGGACCCGGTCAAGAACACCTTCAAGAAGATCGACACGCCCCGCGACATGTTCTGTGCCGGGCACACCCAGCTCCCCGACGGCAAGGTGCTGATCGCCGGCGGGACGGGCCGCTACGAGGTGCTCGGCGGCGACGTGAAACGGGCGGGCGGGGCCATGCTCGTCAAGAACGAGGACCCCACCAAGAGCCGCACCTTCCCCAAGGGGACCGTCTTCCTCTCCGCCTCCGGACTCACCTACCGCTCGCAGTTCCCCGTCCACGTGCCGGCGGCCAGGAAGCGCACGGACCCGGCCACGGGCAAGGTGACGGTGACCGCGAGCGAGGCGCGCGTGTTCGTCGAGGCGACGAAGAAGGGCCCAGCCGGGGTCACCAACTCCACGCAGCAGTACGAGATCGAGGGGCTGCACGGCAAGGACGACGACAACTTCTACGGCATCGCCAACAAACTCGGCCTGGACAAGAAGGACTTCCAGGGCATCAGGCAGGCCTACGTGTTCGACCCGGAGACCGAGAAGTACACCCAGGTCGACTCGATGAGCGAGGCCCGCTGGTACCCGACGCTGCTCACACTCGACAACGGCAAGGTACTCGCCACCTCGGGCCTCGACGACATCGGCCAGGTCGTCCCCGGCAAGAACGAGATCTACGACCCGGCGACCCGGCACTGGTCCAAGGCGCCCTCGCACTACTTCCCCACCTATCCCTCGCTGTTCCTGATGAACGGCGGGAAGGTCTTCTACTCCGGCTCGAACGCGGGGTACGGCCCGGCCGACAAGGGCCGCGAGCCCGGCATCTGGAACCTGGACGACAACACCTTCCGCGCCGTCCCGGGTCTCGAGGACCCCGACGTGCTGGAGACCTCGGCCTCGGTGCTGCTGCCGCCCGCCCAGGACCAGAAGGTGATGGTCTTCGGCGGGGGAGGGATCGGCGAGTCGAAGAAGGCCACCGCGCGCACGGCCGTCGTCGATCTCAAGGCCGCGCACCCCTCGTTCACCTCGGGCCCCGACCTGCCGCACAGCACGCGCTACCTGAACGCCGTGCTGATGCCGGACGACACCGTGTTCACGACCGGCGGTTCCGGCGACTACCGGGGACGCAGCGAGAGCGACATCCTCACCGCCCAGTTCTACGACCCCAGGACCGGCACGTTCCGCGCGGCCGCCGCACCCACGCTCGGCCGCAACTACCACAGCGAGGCCCTGCTGCTGCCGGACGGCCGCGTCGCCGTGTTCGGCTCCGACCCGCTGTTCGGGGACAAGGACAACACCAGGCCCGGCACGTTCGAGCAGCGCGTCGAGGTCTACCGGCCGCCCTACCTCTACCGCACGGACCGCCCCAGTCTCGGCACCGGGCCCACGGCGGTGAAGCGCGGCCAGAGCGTCACCTTCCACACACCGGACGCGGGCCGCATCGCCACGGCCCGCCTGATGCACCCGGGCTCCGCCACCCACGTCACCAACTTCGACCAGCGCTCCGTGGCCCTCGGCATCAAGCGCAAGGGCGACGCGGTGACCCTCACCATCCCGGGCGACCCCTCACTCGTCCCGGCCGGCTGGCACATGATCTTCGTCACCGACCGGCACGGCACGCCGTCGCACGCCGTGTGGATCGACGTCAGCTAGCCGCCCGGACGCGCCGTCGCCCGGGGCGCCCGGACGCGCCCCGTCACCCGAGGCGCACGGGAAGCTCCTGGTGGCCGTTGCCGAGGATGCTGGGGAGCGGTTCGAGCTCCGCGGCCGGCACCGCGAGCCGTACCTCGGGGAAGCGGCCGAAGAGTCCGGCGAGCGCCGTCGCGCCCTCCGCCCTGGCCAGCGGCGCACCGAGGCAGAAGTGGACGCCGTGCCCGAACGAGATGTGCGACCTGTCGGGGCGCGTGGCGTCGAACCGGCCGGCGGAGACGCCCTGCCGCTTCGGGTGGCCGCTGGCGGCGCCGAACGAGGGCAGGATGGCCTCGCCCTGCCGGATCGTCGGCCCGCCGGGGATCTCGATGTCCTCCACGGCGTAGCGCATGGGCATGTGGCTGACGGGCGCGGCGAACCTGAGCGTCTCCTCGACGACGTCGCTCCAGGCCGCCCGCCCCTCACGCACATGGGCGAGCTGCGCGGGGTCGGCCAGCAGCGCGGTGACCGCGGAGTCGATGAGGTTCACCGTCGTCTCGTAGCCCGCGGCCACGACGAGCAGCAGGGTGTCGACGAGCTCCCGCTCCGTGAGGGCCGTGCCGTCCGCCTCGTCGTCGCGCGTGGCGATCAAGGTGCTCGTGAGGTCGTCCGCGGGCCGCGCGCGCTTGGCCCTGACGTGCTCGCCGAGCATCTCGTAGACGGCCTCGGCGGCGGCGACCGCCTCCTGCGGCGTCGCGGTCGTGTTCCAGATGGCGTCGATCGTGGCCTTGAACCGGCCCCGCATCCGCTCCTGGACGCCCAGCAGGTCGCTGATGACCCGGACGGGCAGCTGCACCGCGTAGGCCGCCCGCAGGTCGACCACCTCGCCGCGGTGCTCCTCCAGCGCGTCCAGCAGTTCCGCCGTGTTCGCCTCGACCGACGGCACCAGCGCGTCGAGGCGCCGCGCCGCGAAGGCGGGCGAGACCAGGCGCCGCAGCCTGCGGTGCGCCCGCCCGTAGGCGGTGAACATGTTGTCCACCGAGACCTGCAGGTAGAGGGGCCACTTGCCGACGATCTCCCCGGCGATGAAGCGGGGCCAGTGCTGACGCGGGTCCTTGGAGACCCGCGGGTCCGTCAGCAGCCTCGCGAGCAGGTCGGGATCGCCCACGGCCCAGGCGAGTTCGCCGAGTATGTCGACGAGTACCGGCGCTTGGCTGCTGCGCAGCACCCGCTCCTCCTCCGCGCGCCGCCTGGCGGTGGGGTCGAGGACCAGCGGGCTCGTCGATCGCGGCGGTTCCTGGTGCATGGGCATCTCCTCGTGGCGCGTCCCTGCGGGTGACGGTCGGTGGAGAGGGGCCGCGCGGTCGGTCCGCGGCTCCTCTCCACGCGTACGCGTGCGTTCCCGCGCCGCTCTTACGGCCGCGAGCGTGTGTCGTCCGTCATGGCACGAGGCCGGCGGCGTCCGAGCCGGTGGGCGCGCCCGGCGGGGCGCCTACGCCCGCCCGGGGCCCACGGAGCACACGGCGAGCAGGCAAAGGCTGCCTCCCTGCGTGTTGCTCGGACCCGTGCCCTGCCCGCCGCCTCCCACGGAGCAGCGGGCGAGCAGGCACAGGTTGAATCCCTGAATTCCCTGGTAGGACGCCGCCCAGGACGGCATGGAAATGCGCTGCGGACTCGCGCCGGCCGCCCTTGTCGCCGTCGCCTGATGTGCGGCTGGAGTGACGGTGGCCGCGCTCGCGGCACTCGTGCCGGCTATCAGCAGGGCTCCGGCGGCGGCGGTTGCGGCGCTCCAGCGCGTGACAGTTCGGGAGATGCTCAAAAGTCCTCCGGTTGCTCTGTTTCGGGCCGATTCACTGGCCCGCCTTCGGTGCTGACGGCCCAAAGGATTGGCGCGGCCGGACGACTGTGACGCAGGTCTCATGTTGTGCGTATGTGAATCCCTGATGGCGCCGCAGTGGTCTGCGACACAGGAGCAATCCGGGGCCGCCGTGACTCCGAATGGCCTCTCGCAAGGGGAGTTACAGAAGGTCGACCTTGAGGAGGCGGTGTCGGTGTTCTGCCGAACGACGTGGAGTTTGCGTGTGCGTCGTGTGCCGGATGGCGTACCGGGAGGCGCGCACGGCCCCGTTCGACGGCACGGAGCCACCTGACTTCGGCCCCCGACTTCTTTCTTCGCACAGTTCCTCAGGCCGGATGCCCTGTCATTTCCCGGGGCCCTGCCGCACGGTGACGTAAAGGTGAATGCCGCGTGTCCGACGCGAAATTCGAGCAGAGTTCGCCGCAAGATCTTCCGCTGACCTCGTCCCAGGACGGGCTCTGGTTCGCGCGGAAACTGGATCCCGACAACCCTTCGTTCAACATCGCCGAATACGCGGACATTCACGGCGAGTTCGACGAAGCCGTGCTGCTGCGCGCGGTGCGCCACGCGGAACGTGAGATGGAAGCCCTGCGCGTGACCTTCGGCGAACGCGACGGCGTCCCCTTCCAGCGCGTCCACTCCGGGGGCGTCCTGGCGTACGACTTCGTGGACCTGAGCCACTGCGAGAGGCCCTGCGACGAGGCGCTGCGCCGCATGGAGCGCGACCTCGCACGCCCGTCGGACGTCGCCGAAGGACCCCTCATCCGGCTGACGCTGTACCGGCTCGCGCCGCACAGGCACCTGTTCCACCAGCAGGTCCACCACCTGGCGCTCGACGGCTACGGCGCCGTACTCGCGCTCTCCCGCATCGCGGAGGTCTACAGCGCCCTCGTCGCCTCGCCCGGCACCCCGGTGCCCCTCGTGCCCGCGCCGCTGGCACCGCTCGGGGAGGAGGAGCGCGCCTACCGGGAGTCCCAGGACCGCGCCGAGGACGCACGCTTCTGGGCCGAGTACCTCGAGGACGCGCCGGCGGCGACCGGCCTCTTCGACTCCTCCGCGCCGCTCGGCCACGGCTTCGTCGTCGCGGGCAGGGACGCGCCGCCCGTAGACGCCGCCCGGCTGAAGGCCGCGGCGAAGGAGGCACGCGTCGCCTGGCCGACCCTCTTCATGGCCGCCATGGGCATCTACCTGCACCGTGGCCGCGGCCTCGGGGAGGTCGTGCTCGGGCTCCCGGTGACCGGGCGCCGCACCAAGAGGGCACGCACGACGCCGACGATGGTCTCGAACATCCTGCCGATGCGGCTGCGCGTCTCGCCGTCCGACCTGGTGTCGGATGTGGCGCGCCGGGCCTCGGCGGAGGCCAGACAGGTGCTCAGGCACCAGCGCTACCCCTCGGAGCAGCTGCGGCGCGACCTCGGCATGAGCGGCACGACGCGGCGCCTCGCGGGCCCGTCCGTGAACGTGCTCGCGTTCGACGACGCGCTGCGGTTCGGCGCGGCGACCGCGACCCTGCACAACCTGTCCATCGGCCCCGTCGAGGACCTCGCCCTCGCCGTGCACGCCTCCTACGGCGACGGCGGGCTGCGGATCGAACTGCTGGGCAACCCGGACCTGCACGACAGCGCGGAACTCGAAGCCCAGCGCGAGCGCTTCGGCCGCCTCGCCGCGGCGCTCGCCGACGACCCGCACCGCAGCGTCGGGTCGCTGAAGTTCCTGGGCGACGACGAGCACCGCCGCATCATCGGTCTCGGTTCGGGCACGCCCGGTCGCGCCGGCGCGACGGAGGACGCCGCCACGCTGCCCGAGCAGTTCGCCCGGCAGGTCAGGGCCACCCCGGACGCCACGGCCGTCGTGTCGGGCGACGAGCGGCTCACCTTCGCCGAACTCGACGCGCGCGTGGCCGAGCTGACGTCCGCACTCGTACGCGGCGGAGCACGCCCCGGCACGCGCGTCGGTGTCGGCCTGCACCGCTGCACCGGCCTCGTCGTGGCCATGCTCGCCGTGATGCGGTCGGGCGCCGCGTACCTCCCGCTCGACCCGTCCTACCCGGCGGACCGCCTCACCCACATGGTCCGCGACGCGGAACCGGTCGCCCTGATCGCCTCGGCGGGGACCGCCGCACGCATGGACCCCTCCGGCGCGCTGCCGTTGATCGACCCGCGGCCGGGACACGCCGGATCCGGCGAAGGCGACCACGCCGACGGGACCGGCGGCACGCCTCACGCCCCCGTCGCCGCGGGCAGCCACGACGCCGCGTACGTCATCTACACCTCGGGGTCCACGGGCCGGCCCAAGGGAGTGGTCGTCGAGCACAGGTCCCTGGCCAACCTGCTGGCACACCACAGGAGCGAGGCCCACGCGCTGGCGCGGGACACGCTGGAGCGCGGACTGCGCGTGGCGCTGACGGCCGCCACGTCGTTCGACGCGTCGTGGGACCCGGTGCTGTGGATGGTCGCGGGACACGAACTGCACATCGTCGACGACACGGTGCGCCGCGACCCCGAGGCGCTCGTCGCGTTCCTGATCGCCGAACGCATCGACGCCATCGAGACCACGCCCACCTACCTGCGCCAGATGCTGCTCGCCGGACTGCTGACCTCCCCGCACCACAGGCCGCGGGTGGTCGCCCTCGGCGGCGAGCCCGTGGACGAGCAGCTGTGGCAGGACCTGGCGGCCCGGCGTGACCTGCTCGTCTTCAACTTCTACGGGCCGACCGAGACCACCGTGGACGCGGTGACGGCCCGGGTCACGGACACCACCTCCCCGGTGATCGGACGGCCCGTCGACGGGGCGCGCGCCTACGTGCTGGACTCCGCGCTGCACCCGCTGCCCCAGGGCGGCACGGGCGAGCTGTACCTGTCGGGCGAGGGCGTCGCTCGCGGGTACGCCGGCCGCCCCGACCTGACGGCGGAGCGGTTCCTTCCCGACCCGTTCGGGCCGCCCGGCTCGCGCATGTACCGGACGGGCGACCTGGCGCGATGGAGCTCCGGCGGCAGTCTGGAGTTCCTCGGCCGCAGCGACAGCCAGGTGAAGATACGCGGCCACCGCGTCGAGACCGGCGAGATCGAGGCGGCCCTGCGCCGCCTGCCGGGCGTCGGTGAGGCGGCCGTCGCCCTGGTGGCGCCGGGCGACGGGCCCCAGCGGCTCAGCGCCTACCTGGTGCCGGGCCCCGACGGGGCGTCACCCGAACCGGCCGACGTACGCGAGGCGCTGCACCAGGTCCTGCCCGAGCACATGGTGCCGACGGCGTACGCCACCGTGGACCGACTCCCGCTCACACCCAACGGCAAGCTCGACACGGCGCGCCTGCCCGCCGCCCAGCCCGTCGCGGCAGGTGGCGGCGAGCCGCGCACCCCCGCGGAGGAGCGGATGTGCGCCCTGTTCGCGGACGTGCTGGGGGCCGCGCGGGTGGGCCGCGACGACAACTTCTTCACCCTCGGCGGTCATTCGCTGCTCGCGACCGAGACGGTCGGGCGGATCAGGGCGGCCTTCGGCGTCGAACTGCCGATACGCGCCCTCTTCGAGGCCCCCACGCCCGCGGGCCTCGTCGGCGCCCTCGGGACCGCGCGCCCCGCCCGCGCGCCCGTCGTGGCGGTCTCGCCCCGGCCCTCGCGCGTCCCGCTGTCCCACGCGCAGCAGCGGCTGTGGCTGCTCGAGCGCATGGGGGAGGGCGGCGCCGCCTACCACCTGCCGGTCGCGTTGCGGCTGACCGGAGCGCTGGACCGCGCGGCCCTCGGAGACGCGCTGACCGACGTCGTCCGGCGCCACGAGAGCCTGCGCACGCTGATCGCCGAGGACGGTGACGGGCCGTACCAGCGCGTGCTGGACGCCGCCACCGTACGCGTCCCGCTGACGGTGCACACGGACACGGACACGGACACGGACACGGACACCGGCACGGGCATGGGTACCGGCACCGGCACCGGCACGGACACCGGCCGCGCCGGGGTGCGGCCCGACGGGGCGCCCTTCGTCCTGGAGCGTGAACTCCCCGTGCGGGCCGAGCTGTTCCCGGCCGGCGAGGACGAGCACACCCTCGTGCTGACGCTCCATCACATAGCCGCCGACGGCTGGTCGATGGGGCCGCTGCTGCGCGATCTGTCCACCGCCTACGCCGCACGGTGCGACGGCACGGACCCGGCATGGCACGGCCTGCCCGTCCAGTACGCGGACTACGCACTGTGGCAGCGCGAGCTGCTGGGCGACGCGCAGGACCCGGAAAGCGTCGCGGGGCGGCAGCTCGCACACTGGGCAGCCGTCCTCGACGGCCTGCCCGCCGAGGCGTCCTTCCCCACCGACCGGCCGCGCCCCACCCGGCCCTCGGGCCGGGGCGGCGTGGTGCCGGTACGTGTCGACGCCGCCGCGCACCGCGCGCTGACGGAGCTCGCCGCCTCCTGCGAGGCCAGCACCTTCATGGTGCTGCACGCCGCACTCGCCGCACTGATGACGCGGCTCGGTGCGGGCGACGACCTCCCCGTCGGCACCCCGGTCGCCGGGCGCGGCGACGCGAGCCTGACCGGGCTGGTCGGATTCTTCGTCAACACGCTCGTCCTGCGCGCCGACACCTCGGGCGCCCCCACGTTCCCGGAGCTCGTGCGCCGGCTGCGCCAGGTGGACCTCGCCGCCTACGCCCACCAGGACCTGCCCTTCGAACGGCTGGTGGAGGAGCTCGCCCCCTCGCGCTCCCTGGCGCGGCACCCGCTGTTCCAGGTGATGCTGGCCCTGAACAACGTGCCCGCGCCGCGCCCCGCGCTGGGCGGACTCGACGCTCGCCACGACCCCTCGATCGGCCGTACCGGCGCCAAGTTCGACCTCACGTGGGACTTCACGGAAGAGCGCGACGACGACGGCGGGCCGGCCGGGATCACCGGCGAGCTCGAGTTCAGCCGCGACCTCTTCGACCGCGACACGGCGGAACGCTTCGCCGAGCACTTCTCACGGCTCCTCGGCGCGCTCCTCGAAGCCCCCCGCACCCCGTTCACCGACGTCGGCTTCCTCACGCCTGAGCAGCGTGCGGCCGCGCTCGACGAGGGCGTGCCGGGACCCGGCGCGCCGGCCGGCGACGGCCGCGGGCGTGCCGGGACGGAGGAAAGCCCCGCGGCCCCGCCCGGAGGGACCGTCCTCGACGCCCTCGCCGTGCGTGCCGCCACCACACCGGGCCGCACCGCGGTGGTCGCCGCCGACGGCCGGCTGTCCTTCGCGGACCTCCTCGAACGCAGCGGCCGCCTCGCACGCCTGCTCGCCGCCGAAGGCGTCGGCCGGGGCGACCGCGTCGCCGTCGCCCTCCCGAGGAGCACGTCGAACATCGTCGCCGTGCTCGGCGTGCTGCGGGCAGGCGCCGTCTACGTACCCCTCGACCCCACCCATCCGGCGTCGAGGAACCGGGTCATCCTCTCGACGGCGTCCCCCCGGCTCGTCGTCACCACCCCGGCCCTGCACGGCGTGCTGCCGGAGACGGGCCGCCTCCTCCTGCTGGACGGCCCCGCGCTGCCCGGCGCCGCCGACGGGCCCCTGCCCGAGCCCCCGCGTCCCGAGGACGCCGCCTACGTGCTCTACACCTCGGGGTCCACCGGCCGGCCCAAGGGCGTCGTGGTCGAGCACCGCGCCCTCGCGAACCTCTTCGCGAGCCACAGCGAACGGCTCTTCGCGCCCACCGAGGCCGCCGGTGACGCGCCTCTGCGGGTCGCGCTGACCGCCGCCATGACCTTCGACGCTTCCTTCGACCCGCTGCTGTGGATGGTGCGCGGCCACGAACTGCATGTGGTGGACGACGCGACCCGCAGGGACCCGGAGGCGCTCACCGCCTACCTGCGCGACCAGGTCGTCGACGTGGTCGAGACGACCCCGTCGTTCGTCGAACAGCTCAGGGCCTGCGGCCTGTTCGCCCCTGGGCGCCCCAGGCCCCGGCTGCTCGCGCTCGGCGGTGAGGCCCTGGGCGGGACCCTCTGGGGCGAGCTGGCCGACCTGCCCGACGTCGCGGTGTGGAACCTCTACGGCCCCACGGAGGCCACCGTCGACAGCGTCATGGGACGCGTCACCCCCGGCGCCCGCCCGCATCTGGGCCGCGCCGTGGCGGGCGCCGGGGCGCGGGTGCTCGACGCCAGGCTCGGGCCCGCGGCGCCCGGCACCACCGGCGAGCTCTACCTCACGGGACCGGGCCTGGCCCGCGGTTACGAGGGACGCGCCCCCGCCACCGCGGAACGCTTCCTGCCCGACCCCTACGGCGCACCGGGCTCGCGCATGTACCGCACCGGCGACCTGGTGCGGCGCAGGGAGGGCCGCCTCGAGTACGTGGGCAGGGCCGACGGGCAGATCAAGATCAGGGGCTTCCGCGTGGAGACCGCGGAGGTCGAGGCCGCGATCACCGGCCACCCGGGCGTCGCCCAGGCCGCGGTCGCCGTACGGCCCGGCGCGGACGGCGACGGGCGGCTGGTCGCCTGGGTCGTGCCCTGCGACGGCCAGGAGCTCTCCGGCACCGCGGTGCGTGCCTATGCCGCCGACCGCCTGCCGCGCTACATGGTGCCCTCCGCGGTCGTACCCGTCACCGCGCTCGCGCTGACCGTGCACGGCAAGGTCGACTTCGACGCCATGCCCGTACTGCCCGGCGCCGAAGGCGACGCCGGCCACGAAGGCGCGCCGCCGAGGTCCGCGCGCGAGGAGATCCTCTGCGCCCTGTTCGCGGAGAGCCTCGGCCGGCACGGCGTCGGCCGCGAGGACGACTTCTTCGACCTGGGCGGCCACTCGCTCATGGCCACCAGGCTCGTCGGCCGCGTACGCGCGGCGTTCGGCGTCGAACTGCCCGTGCGCACCCTCTTCGAGTCGAGCACCCCGGCCGCGCTCGCGCTCCGGCTCGACGAGGGCGGCGCGGCGCGTCCCGCCCTGCGCGCGGCGGTCAGGCCGCAACACCCGCCGCTGTCCCCGGCCCAGCGCCGGCTCTGGTTCCTGCACGGCATGGCACCCGGCGACCCCGCCTACCACATACCCGTGGCGGTGACCCTCGACGGGCGTCTCGACCGCACCGCGCTGAACCTCGCGCTGGCCGACGTCGTCGCACGCCACGAGAGCCTGCGCACCCTGATCAAGGAGCACGGGGGCGAGCCGTACCAGGCGGTGCTCGACCCCGGCGACGCACGGCCCGACCTGCCGCTGGCACCCGTCGGCGAGGAGGGACTCGCCGCCGCGCTGCGCACCGCGGCGGCCCGCCCCTTCGACCTGGCCGGGCAGATACCGCTGCGCGCCGAGCTGTTCAGGCTCGCCGACGACCGGCACGTCCTCGCGGTCACCGTGCACCACATAGCCGCCGACGGCTGGTCGATGGGCCCGCTCGCCGAGGACCTCGCGGGCGCCTACGCCGCGCGGACCGCGGGCCGCGGGCCCAACTGGGCCCAGCTTCCCGTGCAGTACGTGGACTACACGCTCTTCCAGCGCGAGCTGCTGGGTTCGCCGGACACCCCCGACTCCCTGGCGGCGCGCCAACTCGCCTATTGGAGCGACCGGATGGCCGGCGCACCCGAGGAGACCAGCCTGCCCACCGACCGGGCGCGGCCCGCCGTCTCCGGCGGTGGCGGCGGCACCGTGCCGCTGCACCTCCCGGCCGCCGTCACCGCCGGACTCGCCCGGCTGGCCAGGGAGACCTCGTCCAGCACCTTCATGGTGCTGCACGCGGCGCTGACCGCGCTGCTGCACCGCGTCGGCGGCGACGACGACATCGCCCTCGGCACGCCCGTGGCGGGACGGACCGACGAGGCGCTCGACGGACTGGTCGGGTTCTTCGTCAACACGCTGGTCCTGCGCGTGGACGCCACCGGCGACCCCACCTTCCGCGAACTGCTCGGACGTGTGCGCGAGTGCGACCTCGCCGCGTACGCCCACCAGGAACTGCCCTTCGAGCGGCTGGTGGAGGAGGTCAAACCGGTCCGCTCGCTCAGCCGCCACCCCCTGTTCCAGGTGATGCTCACACTGAACAACACCCGCTCCCCGCGCCTCGAACTCCCCGGGCTCCGTGCGCGGCTCGACGCCGTCGACACCGGTGGCGCCAAGTTCGACCTGTCGTTCAGCTTCACGGGAGACACCGGGACCGCCGAAGCGCCCCAAGGGCTCGACGGCACACTGGAGTTCAGCGGGGACCTGTTCGACCGCGAGACGGCCGAGCGCCTCGGCTCGCTGCTGGTGGCCCTCCTGGACGACGCCGTGGCGCGGCCCGGCACACCACTCTCGGCGCTGCGCCTGGTCGACGGGGAAGAGGAGTCCAGGCTGCTGGCCCTCGGCGACGGAGGGGACGCCGGCACCCCCGCCACCACCGTCCTCGACCGGTTCGCCAGGACCGTGGACGCGGTGCGCGGCGACGACACCGCCGTCGTCGCGCCCGACGGCCGGCTCTCCTTCGCCGAGCTCGACGAACGCTCCGACCGCGTCGCCGGCCTGCTGGTGTCGTCCGGGGTCGGACCCGGTGACGTCGTCGCCGTCCTCCTGCCCAGGTCGACCGAGTCCGTCGCCTGCCTGCTCGGCGTCCTCAAGGCGGGCGCGGTGTACGCCCCGGTCGACCGCGACCTGCCGGACGGGCGCGTCCAGGCCGTACTCGACGACGCGGCGCCACGGCTCGTCCTCGCCACCGAGGAGTCCGTGGCCAGGGTCTCCGGTGCGCACCCCGTACTCGTACTGGACCGCGCCGCGCCGCCGGAGACCGGAGCGGGCGCGGACGCGGGCGCGCCGGGCAAGGTGCTCACGCCGCCCGCGCCGCACGACCCGGCCTACCTCATCCACACCTCGGGATCGACCGGCCGGCCCAAGGGCGTGCTCGTCGGCCACCGTTCACTGGCCCGGCTGCTCGAACACCACCACCGCGAGGTCTTCACCCCCGCGGCACGCGCCTGCGGCCGCCCGCGGCTCCACGTCGCCCTGACCGCCGCGATGTCCTTCGACGCATCGTGGGACCCGCTGCTGTGGATGATCGACGGCCACACCCTGCACATCGTCGACGACCTCACACGCCGCGACCCGGAGGCACTGGTCGAGGCCGTGCGCACGCACGGCTACGACGTCGTCGAATCCACCCCGACCCACGTGGCGCAGCTCCTGGACGCCGGACTGCTCACCCCGCACGCGCACCGGCCCGCGGTGGTGGCGCTCGGCGGCGAGGCCGTCCCGGCCGCGCTCTGGTCCCGGCTGCGCGAGGAGGCGGGCGACGACGTGACGTGCTGGAACCTGTACGGGCCCACCGAGGCCACCGTCGACACGCTGGAAACGCGCCTGGCCGCACACGAGCGGCCCGTCCTCGGCACGCCCGTGACCGGCACCCGCGTCCACCTGCTCGACGCCGCCCTGCGGCCCGTGCCGGTGGGCGTGACCGGCGACCTCTACCTCGCGGGCGAGAGCCTCGCACTCGGCTACCTGAACAGGCCCGCCCAGACGGCGCAGGCCTTCCTGCCCGACCCGTTCGGGCCCGGCGGCGGACGCATGTACCGCACCGGCGACCGCGCGCGGCGCACCGCCGACGGTGAGCTGGTGTTCGCCGGCCGCTCCGACGGTCAGGTGAAGATACGAGGCTTCCGGGTCGAGCCCGACGAGATCGCCGCCGTCCTCGCGTCCCACCCCGACGCGGCCCGGGCCGTCGTCGTGGCCGGCGACGACGAGGACGGGACATCGCGGCTCGCCGCGTACGTGGTGCCGGCGAACGCCGAACAGCAGGACGCCGAAAAGCAGAACACCGAACAGCAGGACGCCGAACAGCAGGACACCGTGGAGCGGCTGCGGGAGCACGCGAGCCGGCTGCTGCCCGCCTACATGGTCCCCACCGCCTGGCTGCTGCTCGACCACATCCCGCTCACCCCGAGCGGCAAGCTCGACCGCCGGGCACTGCCCGCCGCCACCACCGCCGCCCACGGCGGGACGGGCAGGCTCAGCCCGCGCAACCCGCGGGAGGACGTGCTGTGCACGCTGTTCGCCGAGGCGCTCGGCACGGAGAAGGTCTCGATCGACGACGACTTCTTCGCTCTGGGCGGCCACTCGATGCTCGCCGCCCGGCTCATCGGCCGCATCCGCACCGTACTCGGCGTCGAACTCTCCATCAGGTCGCTGTTCGAGGCGCCGACCGTCGCCCTGCTGGCCGCACGGCTCGACGACGGCGCGGCCGACGACCCGCTGGCCACCCTGCTGCCCCTGCGCGCCAGGGGCGGGCGGCCGCCGCTGTTCTGCGTCCACCCCGCCACCGGGCTCGCCTGGACCTACGGCGGACTGCTGCCCTACCTGGACGACGACCAGCCCGTGTACGGGCTCCAGGTGCCGCACCTCGACGGCACCACACCCTTCCCCGCCACCATGGAGGACCTGGCGGCGCGGTACGTGGCCGAGCTGCGCGCCGTCCAGCCGCACGGCCCCTACCACCTGCTCGGCTGGTCCTTCGGCGGCAACATCGTCCACGAGGTGGCCGTACAGCTCCAGGACGCCGGCGAGCAGGTGGCGCTGCTCGCGCTGCTCGACGCGTTCCCCGTCGCCCCCCTCGACGGCCTCGACGGCGCCGACCGCGACACCATGTTCCGGGCGCTGCTCGCCAACCTCGGCATGAATCCGGAGGCCATGGCGGGCGAGGGCCCGCTCGACGTGACCGCGGTGCGCGACGAGTTCCGCAGGAACGGGAGCCCCATGGGCTCGCTCGAACCGGCCACCCTGGACGCGATGGTCGACGGCTTCGTCGACCAGGGGCGCCTGATGAGGCAGTTCGCACCGCACACGTTCCACGGTCCCGTGCTGTTCTTCACCGCCACCCAGGGGCGTCCCGCCGACATGTTCCGGCTCGCCCTGTGGGACCCGTACATCACGGGGCACATCGAGAACCACGACGTGCCCTGCGCCCACGCCCACATGATGCGCCCGGAATCGAGGGACCGGATCGGGCCCACCGTGGCCGCCGCGCTCCGCTCGCTCCACCACACCGCGAAACAGGACCCCTCCTGACCCCGCACATCACCCGACAGCACCGAACGCACGAGGAGAACGAGATGACCAACCCCTTCGACGACCCCCGCACCGAGCACCACGTCGTCGTCAACGACGAGGAGCAGCACGCCCTGTGGCCCTCCTTCGCTGAGGTACCCGACGGCTGGACCGTCGTCTTCGGCCCGGCGGAACAGGCCAAGTGTTTGCAGTACGTGGAGCACAACTGGACGGACATAACCCCCCGCAGCGCCCGCGTCCGCGTCGCCTGACCCCCGGGCCCGAGGCGACACACCCCACCCGACGAAAAGAGGCACATGGCGCGGCACCAGGACGAAGCGGCGATACGAGCAGTCGGGCTCACCAAGCGGTTCGGGAGCAAGCAGGCACTCGCGGGAGTGGACCTCGAAGCGGCCGAAGGCACCGTGCTCGGCGTCCTCGGCCCCAACGGGGCGGGCAAGACGACGACCGTGCGGATCCTGTCCACGCTGCTGCGCGCCGACGGGGGCAGGGCCTGGGTCGCGGGACACAACGTGCGGCGCGACCCGCACGCAGTGAGGGAACGCCTCGGGCTGTCCGGCCAGTACGCCGCCGTCGACGAGAAGCTCACGGCCCGGGAGAACCTCTACCTCGTCGCACGCCTCTACGGGATGAGACGCGGTGCCGCGCGGCGCCGAGCCGCGGAACTGCTGGCACGCTTCCGCCTCGAAGAGGCCGCGGACCGCCCCAGCGGCACCTTCTCCGGTGGCATGCGGCGACGCCTCGACCTGGCGGGGGCGCTCGTGGCGAGCCCGCCGGTCGTGATCCTGGACGAACCGACCACCGGCCTCGACCCGCGCGGCAGGACCGACACCTGGGCGTCCATCAGGGAGCTCGTGGCAGGCGGCACGACCGTGCTGCTCACCACGCAGTACCTGGAGGAGGCGGACCAGCTCGCCGACTCCATCACGGTCATCGACCGCGGCCGCGTCATCGCACGCGGTTCGGCGGCCGACCTCAAGGCGAGGGTCGGCGGCGAACGGCTGAGCCTCACCGTCCCCGCCGCGTGGGCGCGCACGCTCACCGAGAACATCCTCTCCACGCTCGGCCCGCACACCCCCGACCTCGATCAGCGCACCGGCCGCTTCACCGTCACCACGGAGCACGGCGCCCGCACGCTCGAGTACGCGCTGGGGCTCCTGCGCCTCGCGGACATCCCCGTCCAGGACGTGGCGCTGGCGCCGCCCACCCTCGACGACGCGTTTCTCGCCCTCACAGGGGACGGGCCGGCGGGGGAGTCGGACGGGGGCGAACCACCGGGGGAGGGCGGCGGTGACAGCACGCCGGAACACGCACCCGCCGCCGCCGCGGCCGGCACCGGCTCCCACGCCAGGGGGGAGGGCCGGTGAGGATCGTGAACCGGGTCGCCAGGGACGCGGCCATCCTCGCGTGGCGCAACATGCTCAACCTGCGGCGCACCCCGGGCTCCGTGATCGCCGCGCTCGTCCAGCCCGTCATGTTCGTGCTGCTGCTCGCCTACGTGTTCGGCGGCAGCCTCGGCGGCGCCGGTTACCGGACCTTCCTCATGGGCGGCATCTTCGCGCAGGCCGTGACGTTCAACGCGGCGTTCACCGCCCTCGGCCTCGCGAGCGACATGGACAAGGGGATCGTGGACCGCTTCCGCAGCCTGCCCATGCCCAGGATGGCGGTGATCCTGGGCAGGACGCTGTCCGACCTCCTGATGAGCGTCGTCACCCTGACCGTCACGTCGCTGTGCGGGCTGCTCGTCGGCTGGCGCATCAGCGCCTCCGTGCCCACCGCGGTCCTCGGCTACCTCCTGATCCTGCTCTTCGCGTTCGCCATGTCGTGGGTCGGCGCGACGATCGGGCTCGTCGCGCGCAGCGTCGAGGTCGCGCAGAGCGCGGGGCTGATCTGGCTCTTCCCCGTCACCTTCGTGTCGTCCGCGTTCGTCTCCACCAGCAGCATGCCGGGGCCCCTGCGCGCCGTCGCCGAGTGGAACCCGGTGTCCGCCACCGCCACGGCGGTGCGCAGGCTGTTCGGCAACGAGCCGCCCGCCGGCCTCGCCTACGGCCACGCGTGGCCCGTGGTGCACGCCCTGCCCTACGCGCTCGTCTGCGCCGCGGTGATCACCGCGTTCTTCATGGTGTTCGCGGTGAGCAGGTTCCGGCGTGTCACACGGGGCTGACGGCAGGTGAGCCCGGGTCGCGCCGCCCGACGGACCCGTTGCCTTCGTAGCCGGTGCGCCGCGGGATTGGTGCGCGTCCGGTGTTCTTCGTCGCACAGGAAAATCCCAACTAATCGAGTGACACGGCCAATCCGGAACCGCCCCACCGCCGAATAGCCGGTGTGCACGCAGCGTGGAAGGCCGCCGGGAGGCACACCGGACGCACGGGAGTCACATTCCGCGCGAGGTCGCATCCCGCACGCCACACGTCGATATGAGGAGATTGAGATGTTCGCCCACCGTTTCCGCCGTACCACCGCCCTCGCCGTCGCGGCTCTCGCCCTGCCGGTCGCGCTGAGCGCCTGCTCCAGCGACAACAGCAAGAGCGACAGCAAGGACAGCAGCAGCTCTTCGGCCGCGTCGACGCCGTCCGCCCCGATGTCCTCCTCGGGCACCTCGGACATGGCCTCGCAGCCGTTCGGCTCGGCGTGCGCCTCGGTGCCGAAGACCGGCGCCGGCAGCTTCGACGGCATGGCGAAGGACCCGGTCGCGACCGCCGCGTCGAACAACCCCGACCTGTCCACGCTCGTCACGGCGGTCAAGAAGGCCGGCCTGGTCGACACGCTGAACAACGCCAAGGGCATCACGGTCTTCGCGCCGACCAACGAGGCGTTCGCCAAGATCCCGAAGGCCAAGCTGGACAAGGTGCTCGCCGACAAGGCCACGCTGACCAAGATCCTCACGTACCACGTGGTGGGCCAGAAGGTGACGCCGTCGCAGCTGTCCAACGGCTCCTTCACCACCCTGGAGAAGGGCAAGGTCACGACCTCGGGTTCCGGTGAGTCCTTCAAGGTCAACGACACCGCCAACGTGGTGTGCGGCAACGTCCCGACCGCCAACGCCACGGTCTACATCATCGACAGCGTGCTGATGCCGAAGATGTGAGTCTGCTGCGGCAGCCACGGGCGGGGCGCGTCGGACCTGACGGTGCGCGCCCCGCCCGGCCGCAGGACCTACCACCGCGGAGAGGAGCGGGAGCATGGTGCACGTGGTGCGGCACATCGACGTCGCGAGGCCGCTGCCCGCGGTGATCGCCTACCTGGCGGACTTCGCGCACGCCGTCGAGTGGGACCCCGGCACCCGGGAGTGCCTGCGCCTCGACGAGGGGCCGGTGCGCGAGGGTGCTCTGTGGCGCAACGTCTCGGAGTTCAGGGGGCGTTCGACCACACTCACCTACCGGCTCGACCGCATGGGGAGCGACCGGCTGACGTTCGTCGGGACGAACGACACCGCCACGTCCACCGACGACCTGACGTTCACGGAACGCGGCGGGCGGACCGGGATCACCTACGAGGCCACCATCGTGTTCAACGGCCTCGCGAAGCTCGCCGGCCCCTTTCTGCGACGGGAGTTCGAACGGCTCGGTGACGGTGTCACGCACACCCTGCCGGATGCCGTCGCCGCCGCGGTCGGGGCCTGACGCCCGCGGAGAAGCCCTACACTCGGCGGATGGCGAAGTACTTCGACGTGCACCCCGACAACCCGCAGCGGCGCACCATCAGCGGTGTGGCCGCCAGCATCCGCGGCGGCGCGCTCGTCGCCTACCCCACGGACTCCTGCTACGCGCTCGGCTGCCAGCTCGGCAACCGCGACGGCCTCGACCGCATCCGGTCGATCCGGCGCCTCGACGACCGGCACCACTTCACCCTCGTATGCCAGAACTTCGCCCAGCTCGGGCAGTTCGTGCACGTCGACAAGGACGTCTTCCGGGCCGTCAAGGCGGCCACACCCGGCAGTTATACGTTCATCCTGCCCGCCACGAGGGAAGTGCCGCGCCAGCTGCTGCACCCCAGGAAGAAGACCGTCGGCGTCCGCATCCCCGACCATGTCGTCACCCAGGCCCTGCTGGCCGAGCTCGGCGAGCCGCTGCTGTCGAGCACACTCCTGCTGCCTGACGAGGACGAGCCGATGACGCAGGGCTGGGAGATCAAGGAGCGGCTCGACCACGTGGTGGACGCGGTCCTCGACTCGGGCGACTGCGGCACCGAACCGACCACGGTCGTCGACTTCTCCGGTGACGAGGCCGAGATCGTGCGCCGCGGCGCCGGCGACGTGTCGCGCTTCGAGTAGCCGCGCCCCCGGCCTGGGCTCGCGCCCTGGCCGGTCCCCGGCCGCGTCAGGCCGTGTCCCAGTGGTGGGGCCGGCCGCCGCGCCATTCGACCCACGACGGGTTGTCGAGCAGCGGCCACGCGTCGTCGAGCCCGGCCCTGCGCAGGAACTCGACCAGGTCGAAGTCGTCGTGTGCGAGGCCGAGCACCTGCCCGTGCGCCGTGACGCGACGGCCGCCCGTACCGGACGGCCGCAGCACGACTATCGGCGCACCTGGCATACCTCCAGCATGCGCCCGTTCGCCCGGCATCACCCGTCGGAGCCGGCCTCCGCGTCGGGCAGCTCCTTGAGCTGCTCCTTGCTGAGCGCGACCCTGATCGTCCCCTCGGTACGGCTGACCTGGGAGATCGGCACCGCGACGGTCTTCTTGCCCCACAGGTGGCCCTCGGCGAGCAGAACGTGCGTCACCGCGTGGTCCGCCTCGTCGACGACGAGTCCGTGCACCCGCCCGGTCTCACCGTCGGTGGCCTCCACCTTGTCACCGCGGTGGATCTGCACCTCGCCCGCGGGCACGCGCTCCTCGGCCGACGGCTTCGGGTCGTACGGCGAGGGGGCGAACACCGGCGCGCTGAGCTGCCCCGCCATGGCGACGCCGGGGCCGAAGTACGGCCACATCATGACCTGCGTGGGGTTGTAGCCGAGGTCGCCCTCGCGGCCCTGGAGGAACCGGTGCTCCTCGGCGGGCTCCAGCTTGTCGAAGGCCGCGCGGTCACAGGTGAGCGCCGTGGCCTCGGCACGGTCGTCCACGAGCTCCACGGGCACCAGCTTGTCGCCGTCGCTGCCCGGGCCGACCACCAGATGCGTCACGCACTGTGCGATCGGATCGACCACCACCCGCCGCAGGCTTCCGCACGCGCCGTCCGAACAGCGCACCTCGGATCCGATCGCGTACCGTGCCGTCGCTGCCATGTCCGCTCCCTTCCTCCTTCACACCGGACAGGTGTGGTGCAGTCCGTGTGCCCGCACTCGGGCGGGACGAACATGCGGCCGGCGCCGCGTCGTCGCGCCGCGCCCGTCGTGCGGCTGCCGTCGCGCCGCTGCGCCGTGCGAGGGCAGGGGTGCGAAGTGTGCCCCGTCGCGGGGTATCTGTTCCGTCGGACCCGCACGCCCCGCACGCCCCGCACGCTCCGCGCGGCGCGCCGGGGTACCCTGCATGTACTACTACATCTTGTAGGAGGTGGCCTGGTGCGTACGGACACCCGTACGGTGAGGACCCCGCCGCAGGCGCGGGCCCGCGCGGGACTCGCGTCGGAGCTGGTCAGGTTCGCCCTGGTCGGCGGCGCCGGCGTGCTGGTGAACCTGCTGGTGTTCAACCTGCTGCGCCACTCCACCCACCTGCCGGTCGTGCGGGCGAGCATCGTGGCCACGGTCGTCTCGATCGGCTTCAACTACCTGGGCTTCCGCTACTTCGCCTACCGGGAGTGCGACAAGAGCGAGGGCGCGCGCGAGCTGACCCTGTTCCTGCTGTTCAGTGCGGCGGGCCTGGTGATCGAGAACGGCACGCTGTACACGGCGACCTACGGCTTCGGATGGCACTCACCGCTTCAGAGCAACGTGTTCAAGTTCCTGGGAATCGGCCTGGCCACCCTTTTCCGCTTCTGGTCGTACCGCTCCTGGGTCTTCAGGACGCTGCCGGGCGTCGTGCGCCGCGGCGAGGGCGAGCGGGAGTGCGTCTCCCTCGCCAAGGAGCGCGCCCGGGGCGGCGGCGATGGTGGCGGCGGCGCGGGCCAGGGCGGCGGCGCGGGCTAGGGCGGCGACACGTACGCCGTGTACGGGGTGAGCCGGCGCGACACGGGCATCGGGTGGGCGCTCCAGCCTCTCGCGTAGGCCGGACGGGGGTGGCCCCGCGGCACGAGGACGGCCACGGGCCGGTGGCGTGCCGTCGCCGTGATGTCCCGCGGGGTGATGTTCGCGTTGTGGCCCGACGTCGCTCCTGACGCGCAGCGGGCCGCGAGGCCGATCGGGATCGCGTTGGTCCCCGTGACGAGGCAGGGCGGGGTGACGCCGGCGGCGTGCAGGGCCGCGGCGATCCGCGCGAAGCCGGCGTGTGCCTCCCTGTTGCGCGTCGCGGTACGGGTCAGCACCACGTTCTGCACGACGAGATGGGCCACGACGACGAGGACCACGAGGCCGGTCGCCACCGGACGCAGCCGCGGCCTGCCCGCGCCCCCGGCGAGCCACGCCAGGCACTCGGCCGCGGGCAGCGCGAGCAGCGCGTAGCTGGGCAGCAGGAAGCGCGGTGCCGCGTACCCGATGAGCAGCAGGTACGGCACGGCCATCGACGCCCCGCACAGCGTGGGCAGCAGGATGGCCGGCAGGCGGCGGGCGTGCCGCGCGACGAGCACCCCGCCCACGACGAGCAGCGGCAGCGCGAACCACCACAGCGAGACGCCCTTGTGGTGCCACGGGATGTCGCACGGACGGCACAGGGTGCGCCCGCCGAGCGACCGCAGCTGGTCGGCGAACGCGGGGCTCCAGCTGAAGCCGCCCTCGACCTTCCCCGACGTGTGCAGCCGCTGCAGCACGCCCCCGTACCGCGTGTACGACTCCACGACCCACTGCGCCCCGCCCGCCACCACGCCCACGGCCAGCGCGCCGAACACCGGCGCACGGCGCCAGGCGCGCACCGCGAGTGCCGCCACGGCGAGAGGCAGCACGAGCCAGAACCCGTCGGGCGGGCGCAACTGGACCGCGGCCGCCAGGGTCAGCGCGGTGCCGAGCAGCGCGCCCCGCTCCGTGCGCGCGGGATGCGGGACGCTCGCCGACCGCAGGAAGAACCCCACGCAGGCGAGCGCGGCGAGCGCGACCCACAGGTTGGGCATCGCCTGCGGACCGTAGAACTGAGTGATCCAAAGACCGGCGAACAGCAGGCCCGCGAGCGCGACCCTGCGTGCGGGCAGGAAGCGCCGCCACACCCACAGCGCCCCCAGCAGGCCGGCGCCCGCGAGCAGGGCGAGGTAGCAGCGCAGGGCGGCGGTGGACGATGTCACCGCCACGACCGGGGCGACCAGGTAGGAGACGCCGCGGGCGCGCGGAGCGCTGAAGAACGCGGCGGGGGCCCGCGGGCTGACCTGGCTGACGTAGACCGACTCGTCGAAGCCCAGGCCCAGGTGGACGCGTACGAACAGGAACTCGCACGCCGTGAAGGCCAGCGCCACGGCGACCAGCCACAGGTCACCGCCGCCGGCCCGCGGCGTGGCGGCACGCCTCCCGGCCGGCGCCGACTCCGCCTCGTCCGCGTAGGTCCTCGCCATGAGGGGCAGCCTACCGAATTACTACATCATGTAGGCAAAGCCGGAGAGGCGCCTCGCCGTGCCTCTCCGGCCCTTCACCCCTCGGCGTCGGCCGCGTCAGCCGTTCTTCGGCTGCGTGAGGTCGTAGAGCGTCGTGCCGCCCACCGTCACCTCGGTGTAGTTCTTCTCCACCCAGCTGGTGATGGCGCTGCTGGTGCCGCCGCCCGGGCCGGCGCCACCGCCGCCCTGACCGGACGCCAGCAGGTAGTGGATCCGGCCGTGGGCCACGTACGCCTTGAACTGCGCGAGCGTGGGGGAGGGGTCGCTGCCGTTGAAGCCCCCGATGGGCATCACGGGCCGCTCGGTGGCGAGTTGGTAGCCCGCCGCGTTCTGCGAGCCCACTGCGGCCGCCACCCACGTGTAGCGCGACGCGTTCTTCTCCAGTGCCGCCTTCACGGCGGAGCCGACCTTCTGCGACTGGAGGAGGCCGCCCATGCCCCCACGGCCACCACCGTCGCCCATGCCGGCACCGCCGCGACCCCGGCCGCCCGCGGCCGCGCCTTCCGACGCCGCCCCGGGTCGGAAGAGCACGCGTCTGGACATCGGTCACCAATGGAGCGGGTACGCCCGCCTCCGCATGAGAAGAGGGGGGCGGAGGGGGGGGGGGGGGGGGGGGGGGGGGGGGGGGGGGGGGGGGGGGGGGGGGGCGGGGGGGGGGGGGGGGGGCGGGGGGGGGGGGGGGGGGGGGGGGGGGGGGGGGGGGGGGGGGGGGGGGGGGGGGAGGGGGGGGGGGGGGGGCGGGGGGGGG
>NZ_JAGIQL010000069.1 GCF_017813245.1 Streptomyces montanisoli | reverse complement strand
GGCGGCGCGGGCGGCGCGGGCGGCGCCGACGGCGCGTTGCGCGCGGAAGTCTTCGGGCTGCGCGCGAAAGCCCGCTCGCACGGCTTGATCGACTTCGCGCAGGGCATCGTCCTGGCCCGCTACCGCCTCGCGCGGCCGACCGCGGCGCTCGTGCTGCTCAAGCAGGTCTCGCAGGAGCGGAACGTGCCCCTGCGGGTCCTGGCCTCCGCCGTGGTCGCGGCCCCTGCCCCGCCCCGCGCGAGCGGTGCGTGGTTCCCCGGCCGGCGCCGTACGCCGCCCCCGGAACCCGCCTTCCTCAGCGCTCACGACGCCGCTTCCGGCGGGCGCGCCCGCGTCCTGCAGGCCGCCGTCGACGCGGCTGTGGCGCATGCCCGTTCCGACGCCGCGGCGCTGCATCTGGCCGACCCGGCGCAAGGGGGAGCCCTCGTGCTGGAGGCCCATCGCGGGCTCGGCACCGCCTACCGCGACGCCTACGCGCACATCGCGGCCGCCGGCACCGCGACCGGCACGGCCGGCACGGCCGGCACGGAAGTCACCGCTCCCGCCGTCGCCAGGGCGCAGGCCACCGGGCTGCTCGTCGCCGGCACCGAGACCGTACCGGCCTTCGCGGGCCGCCCCTCCGAGGACGACCGGTTCGGGGCGGTCCCCAACGCCGTCCACGCCGTGCCCCTCGTCCTGCCGGGCGGCCGCTGCACCGGCACGCTGTCCGTCCAGCACACGCGCGCGGACATGGAACTCGCCCCTCAGGGGGAGGCCGCCCTGCGCTCGCTGGCCTCGGACGTCGCCGCGTGGCACTCCTGGTACCAGCGGACGGTCCTCCTCGACGCCCTCGAACTCCTCCACGCGCGAGCCGCCGACCACCGCGTCTGACGCGCCCCGCACCGCGGCCGGCGGTCCGCGTCAGCCGGCGTGCGACGCGGCGGCGGAAGCGTCGGCCTCCCGGGTGGCGGCCCAGGTGGCGAGGGACCGCAGTCCCTCTTCGTCGGGCGAACCCGGTTCCGCGGTGTAGACGGTGAGGGTCAGGCCGGGTTCCGCCGCCATCTCCAGGCCCTCGTAGGCGAGGGTCAGCTCACCGACGGCCTCGTGGCGGAAGCGCTTGGTGCCGGTGCCGTGGTGGCGGACGTTGTGGGCGCCCCAGCGGGTGCGGAACTCGTCGCTGCGGGTGGACAACTCGCCGACGAGGTCGTGCAGGTCCTTGTCGTGCGGGTCGCGGCCCGCCTCGGTGCGCAGGATGGCGACGGACACGTCGGCGGCCCGGTCCCAGTCGGGGTAGAAGCGGCGGGAGGCGGGGTCGAGGAAGTTGAACCGCGCGAGGTTGGCCTGGTTGGTGGCCGGTGAGGCGTACACGTCGCTGTAGACGGCGCGGGCGAGGCGGTTCGCGGCGAGCACGTCCAGACGGCCGTTGCGGACGAAGGCGGGGCCCGCGGTGATGGCGTCCAGCGTCCACTGCAGGCTGCGGCGCGGCGTCCCCTGCCGCGTCGAGCGGCGCCGGGGGCGCGTGAGGGCGTCGGAGCCGTCGGCGGCCTGCGCGAGGTTGAGGAGATGCGCGCGCTCGGCCTCGTCGAGCCGCAGGGCGCGGGCGAGCGACTCCAGCACGGCGGGGGAGGCGCCGGCGAGGTTGCCGCGCTCCAGTTTGGCGTAGTACTCGACGCTCATGTCGGCCAGCGCCGCGACCTCGCTGCGGCGCAGGCCGGGCACGCGCCGCCTGCTGCCCGGGGGAAGCCCGGCGCGCTCGGGGGTGATCTTGGCTCGCCGCGAGGCCAGGAACTCGCGGACCTCCGCACGGTTGTCCACACCTCGACGGTACGTCCCTTTCGCGGGGGGTGGGGTGTACCGCGGGTACACCCCTCGACGGTGACTCGCCCCGCGCGCGGGGAGCGGGTTACCTGGACGACGTGGGCAGACCGTCGCGGCACCGCCGGGTGCGCGCACCGCCCGCGCCGTCGACCCGCCGCACCACCGACCCGCTCATCCGACCGGGACCAAGGAGTGACCCCATGCCCATGCCCAGGCCCATGCCCGAGCAGTCCGCCCCAGAGGAGCTGCGGGCCATCGCGCCCAAGCTCGTCGACGTCACGAACGACGTCCTCTTCGCCGACGTCTGGCAGCGCCCGGGCCTGTCGCCGCGCGACCGCAGCCTGGTGACCGTCAGCGTCCTCGCCGCCCTCTACCGCGGCGAGCAGCTGCCCTACCACCTGGGCGTCGCGCTGGAGAACGGCCTCAGCGTCGACGAGCTGTCCGAGGCCATCACCCACCTTGCCTTCTACGCCGGCTGGCCCAATGCCATGACCGCGATCACCCAGCTCAAGAAGGCGGCCGAAGCACGCGCCTCCTGAGCCGGTGCGCCTGCCCCCCGCTACACCCTCGACCGTCCCCGCACAGCACAAGGATCAGATCCCCCATGGAACACATCACGGCGACCCCCACCTCGAAGGCGCCCGCCGAGCGCTTCACCGGCGACGTCTACCTCAACCCGATCGAGGCGCCCGCGCCACCTGCCCGGCTCGCCTCCGCCCTGGTCCGCTTCACCCCGGGCGCGCGCACCAACTGGCACGCACACGCCAACGGCCAGACCCTGTACGTCACCGACGGCGTCGGCCTCGTCGGCACCCGCGACGGCAGCGTCGTACGCGTGGCCGCGGGCCAGACGGTGAAGTGCCCGCCCGCCGAGGAGCACTGGCACGGCGCCACGGACACCACGCTCATGGCCCACATCGCCATGGTCGTCGGCAACGCGGACGGCGACGGCACCACCTGGCTCCAGCCGGTCACCGACGAGACCTACGCCGACGCTCTGCGCCATACGGCGTGATCGCCGCCGGCGGACGCTGATCAACACGGTCAACTGTTCCGTCGGCCAATTTGGTGCGGGCCGGGTGGCCCGCCGGTCACCGGGGATGCGTCCGGCCCGCCTCGAAGGCAGGCAGCTCGCACGGGCCGTACAGGGCCTCGGCCTTCCCCGTCGCCAGGGCCCAGTAGCGGTCGCCGTAGGACCAGTGCCACCACTCCGTCGGGTAGTTGACGAGACCCGCTGCTTCGAGCGCCGCGCACAGCAGGTCGCGGCGGGCACGCGCCTCGGGCGTGACGGCGGCGTGCGTGTAGCAGGCGCCCGCGCTCTCCTCCGGGTCCGCGTTGACCCGGGTACCCATGTCGAGTTCGACGCCGTCCTCGGTGGCCAGCGTCAGGTCGACGGCCGCGCCCGCGCTGTGCGGGGCGATCTCCGGAGGGGAGACGTACCGGCTGGCGGCGGCGCGGACGCGATCCGCGGGCCACTCCGGGTGCGCGGCGCGCAGGCCGTCGGCGTACGCGGTGAAGTAGCGACGCTGGAGGGCCGGTGGGCGGTAGCCCTCCAGAATCAGCAGCCGTGTCCCGGCCGGGAGTTGCCGCTGCGCGGCAACGAGCCGCGCGGCGACGCCCTCGCGCAGGTACATGTACGAGTCCTGCCGCGCCTCCTCACGCCCGTCGACACGCAGCGCGCCGTCCGCGTAGGCCCGCACATCGACGAGGGGCTCGCCGCACTCGGCCGGCGGCACGGCGGCGACGCGGGGATCGGACATGAGGACGACGTCATCACCTGTCATGGCCAAGATCCTGTCAGGCGAGCCGCGACCGGGGGCCGGCTGGGCCGCCTCTCGTCGGACGCCGCAGGCCGAAGTCATGGCGTACGGACGGGGCGTCGGGGTGCCAACGGGACGGCTCGACTGGGAGGATTGAGCGTATGCCGCCTCTCACCGGGTTCAAGCACCGCGCCGTCACCGCACTGCAGCGGCGCGTCGTCAATCCGATCAACTCCCGCAATCCCGCGCAGGTGCTGCTGGAGACCACCGGCCGGGTGTCCGGGGAGCCGCGGCGTACGCCCGTGGGCGGGCGACGCGTCGGGCACGTGTTCTGGATCGTGTCGGAGCACGGCGAGCGGTCGCAGTACGTGCGCAACATCGCGGCCGATCCCCGGGTCCGCGTCCGGATCGAGGGGCGCTGGTACCCGGGGACGGCGCAGACGCTGCCCGACGACGACCCGCGCGCGCGGCTGCGGTCGCTGCCGCGCGGCAACAGCGCGGCGGTCGTGCTGTTCGGGACCGACCTGCTGACCGCACGCGTCGACCTCGACGACGACGAGCCCCGGGCGAGCTAGCGCCGCGCGTACAGGTCGCGCAGCAGCGCGATCTCCGCGCCGTGGTGCAGGAGTTCCTGGTTGACCCACCAGACGGTGTCGACGAACGGGTCCTCCGGGTCGCTGCCGTGCGGGTACGTGCTGTACCCGACGGTGTCGAGCGCCTCGTCGCCGGCGCCGAGCAGCGCCGCGCGCCAGGCCGTCGCCGCCGCGTCGAAGGCGGCGATCGCGGTGGCCGCGTCCCCCGCCGTGCGGTGATCGTCGCGGGTGAGGCGGTGCGTGCCCGCCGTGTGGTCGGCGCGGAGCGCCAGCAGCTCGGTCAGGTGCGAGAGCCGCCACGCGAGGGTGGTGAACGGCGGGCGCTGCGGGACCTCGCGGGACGCGTCGCGTCCCCACTCCCCCGCGCCGGTGAGGAAGTCGGCGCCAGCGGCGGGCCGTTCGCCGCGTCGCCGTACCGTCCAGCAGTCCGGCACGGACTGCCAGTCTCCTCGTCGGTCATCGCGGCGACGGCGACATCGGTGCCGTTCCCGCTGTCCACGACCGGGCCCGCCATCCGGCACGTCAGCCGCTCACGTCCGAAGTCGAACTGCGCGATCAGCGGGACGAGCCGCGCAGGGCGTGCGGGGCGTGCGAGGCGTGCGGGGCGTGTCGGGGACATGTTCGCAGCCTGCCACACCGCACTCGTCTCGCACCCGGACGGGTTTGACGGCGTCCTCCCGCATCTGCTTAATTAACTAATCCATTAGTGGAATGAGGTGGGGATGGTCGCGTTCCGGATCGACCGGCACAGCGGTGTCGCCACGTACCAACAGCTCATCAATCAGGTGAAGACCGCGCTGCGGCTCGGTGTGCTGCAGCCGGGTGACCAGCTGCCCACCGCACGCCAGGTGGTCGAGCAGACCGCGGTGAACCCGAACACGGTGCTGCGCGCCTACCGGGAGCTCGAACGCGAGGGCCTGGTGGATCCGCGCCCCGGCAAGGGCACGTTCGTCCGCCGCTCGCTCGCGCGGCCCGAGGCCGGCGCCGGTTCGCCGCTGCGCGCCGCCTTCGCCGCGTGGCTCGAACAGGCGAGGGCGGCCGGGCTCCAGCGCGAGGACGTGCTGGCCCTCGTCACCGACGTGCTCGACGGCGAAGCAGCAAGGGAAGAAGAGGAACAGAAGAAGTGAACTCACCCACCGCGCCCCCGGCGCTGCGGGCCACCGGTCTCGGCCGCAGGTTCCGCGGCGGCTGGGCGCTGCGGGACTGCGACATCGACATACCCGCCGGCAGCGTCACCGCGCTCGTCGGCGCCAACGGTGCCGGGAAGTCGACCCTGTTGCAGCTCGCCGCCGACCAACTGCGCCCGACCACCGGGCAGATACGCGTGTTCGGGGACGACCCCGGCTCGACCGCCTCGCGCGAGCGGCGGGCCTTCCTCGCGCAGGACAAGCCCCTCTACCCCGACCTGACCGTCGCCGAGACCCTCAGGCTCGTCCGCGAGCTCAACACCGCCTTCGACACGGAGGCCGCCGAGCGCATCGTGCGGGCCGGGAACATCCGGCCGCGCAGCCGCGTCGGGGCGCTCTCCGCCGGGCAGCGCAGCCGTGTCGCGCTCGCCACCGTCCTCGCGCGGGAGGCCGACCTGCTGCTGCTTGACGAGCCGCTCGCCGACCTCGACCCGCTGGTGCGGCACGAGATCACCGCGCTGCTGATGGCAGAGGCGGCCGAGCGGCAGCTCACCCTCGTGATCTCCTCCCACGTGCTCGCCGAGATCGAGAACGTCTGCGACCGCGTCCTGCTGCTGCACCGCGGCGAGGTCCGACTCGACGGCGACGTCCAGGAGTTGCGCGACGGGCACACGCTCGTGCGCGGCCGGGCGCACGAGGACACACCGGACGGGCTGCCACCCGCACTCGATCGCGCGGCCGTCGTCGAGTCGTCCCGCACCGGCAGGCTCGTCACCGCGCTCGTCAGCCATGTGCCGGCGACGCCTGGACAGGGCATGCCGAGCCAGGACGCACCGGGCCGCGCGGCAACCCCGTTCGTCTGGGATCAGGACCGGTGGGAGACCGCCGCACCCTCCGTCGAGGAGCTGCTGCTCGGGCGGCTGCGCGCGGCCCGCGCCGCCGATGCCGACGCCGACGCCGACGGCTACGGCGACGCCGACGGGGAACGGAGCGCGGCATGACCGGCACCCTCTGGTACGCCTGGCGCCGCCAGCGCACCCAGCTCCTCATCGGGCTCGCGCTGGTCGTGGGCTTCGCGGTGTGGGCCGCCGTCGAGCGGTCCTCGCTGCTGGCGTACATACACGGACACCACGCCCCGCTGTGCAAGGGCTGGAACGGCACGTGCAAGAACAACCCGTGGTCGCTCGGCGCGGTCTTCGACAGCACGGGACCGCTGAAGCTGGCGTGCGGGATCAGCATGGCCGTGCCCGCCCTCGTCGGTGTGTTCTGGGGCGCGCCGCTGATCGGCCGCGAGCTGGAGAGCGGCACGTACCGCTTCGCGCTCGCCCAGGGCATCGGGCCCGTACGGTGGTTCGCCGTGCGCTTCGCGGTCGCGGCCGCCTGCTCGGCGGCAGGCGCCGCCGTGCTCGCCGCGCTCGTCGCCTGGTGGTGGTCGCCCGTGTCCAACATGCTCAGCGGCCTGTACTGGCACGACGGCTACATCTACGACGCGACCGGCCCCGCCGCCGTCGCCTGCGCCCTGTTCGGCCTCGCGGCCGGTACCGCCGCTGGACTGCTGCTGCGGCGCGTGATCCCCGCGATGGCGGCGACCCTCGCGGCCCTGTTCGTCGTGCGGTTCGCGCTCTTCGCCCTCAGGCTGACGTGGCTCACACCGGTCACCAGGATCAGCCCCGGCACCCACCCCAAGCAGCTGATCGGCAGCGCCCGTTCGGCAGGGCAGTGGGGCTACATCGCCGCGAACGGCTCGTACCACGACATCAGCGCCTGCGAGTTCTCCGGCGACCGGCTGAAGAAGTGCATGGAACAGCACGACTTCGTCTCCCGCTACTACCGGGTCTTCCCGAGCCACGACTTCTGGACCAGCCAGTGGATCGCCACCGCGATCCTGCTGGTGCTCGCCGCCGCGCTGGTCGCGCTCGTCGTCGTACGCCTGCGCCGCCGCGCGCTGTGAACGCGGGCAACCTCCCCCGCCCACACGTCGAAGGGACAACCCAGCCATGCCCACCTCCCCGTCGGACAAGGCGCTTCGCCGCGACCGCACCGCACTCGCCCACAAGGTGCGCTACGCCGTGCTCAACCCCAGCCGCATCGCCCCCTACGTGCGGCGCGGCGCCCGCGACACGTGGCTGCGCCTCAAACACCCCGGCCACGTCGCCTACTACCGCGCCGTGATGGCCTCGGACACCGCGCGCAACCCGGAGGCGGCCGTCGGCAGCCGCACCCACGACCGGTGGCTCGCGCTCGGCGCCATGCAGTACGAGTACCTGCTCGGCCACGGCCTGTCCCCCGCACACCGCATGCTGGACATCGGCTGCGGCAACCTGCGGGCAGGCTGGCGCTTCATCGACCACCTGGACAGCGGGAACTACTACGGCATCGACATCTCGCCCGACATCCTCATCTCCGCGAAGCAGACGCTGACGCGCTTCCACCTCCAGGACAAGGTGCCGCACCTCACCCTCACCCAGGACCTGACGCTCGACTTCCTGCCCGCCGGGCACTTCGACGTCGTGCACGCGCACAGTGTGTTCTCGCACTCGCCGCTCGACGTCATCGACGAGTGCCTCTCGCACGTCGGCAGGGTGCTGCGGCCCGGCGGCTTCTTCGACTTCACCTTCGACCGCACGGAGGGCGACGAGCACCAGGTGCTGCGGGAGGACTTCTACTACCGCACGGAAACACTGATCGCGCTCGCGGAGAAGCGCGGGCTGCACGGGCGGTTCATGGACGACTGGGAGACGCGCGAGCACGGGCAGTCGAAGATACGGGTCAGTGCGGAGCCCTTCGCGTCCTGAACGCGCGGCGCGCGCCGGACGCCCAGCCGGACGTGCCGTGCGCCGAGCCGGACGCGCCTGACGCGCCGGACCCGCGCGACGCCGCGCCCGACTCCGCCGCGCCCGGGCCCGCCCCGGCCGCTTCGCCCGGCACGAGGTGGGCCGGGCGGCCGCCCGGGTGCCGCAGCGAGACGAAGAACGCCACCGCGAGGCACGCGGCCATGCAGTAGAAGACCACGCGGTTGGCCTCGGCGAAGTCCATGCGGATCGACCCCGCCGCGTCCCGTACGGCGCTGGAGACGGCCCCGCTGCCGCTGGGCGCACGGCTGTCGCCCTGGCCCGTCACGGACTGGGCGACGTGCCGCGCGGCATCGTGCGCCGCGGCGGCCGGCACGCCGCGGCCGTGCAGTGTGTCGTAGACCCTGCTGGTGGTGGTGTGCGTGAGCACCGTCCCGAAGACGGCGAGCCCCACACTGGCCGCGTAGTTGCGCACGGTCTGCGAGATGCCGGTGACCTCGCCGTACGAGGCGTCGATCGCGCGGTTGACCGCGTCCGTCGAGGCCGGGGCGAGGATGAAGCCGATGCCCGCGCCCGCGAGCGCCACGTACGGCCACTGGTCGTGCATCGACAGGGACGTCGCCTTTCCCGCCCACAGCGCGAACCCCACGGCCCCGACGATCGAACCGATCCTCATCGCCGGGCGCGCGCCCTGCTTGTCGAGGATCCTGCCGCCCCACTGCGAGGCGACGGCGAAGCCGACGAAGAAGTACAGCAGGAACAGGGCGGCCTGGTTCGGGGACGCGCTCAGCGACACCTGCGCATAGACCGACGCGAAGAAGAACACCGGGACGAACGCGAGCATCGCGAAGAACAGCACGACCATGTCGACGGTGAACGCGCGGTCCTTGAAGACCGCCAGCCTGATCAGCGGGTGCGCGCGCGTTCGTTCGTAGCGCACGAACACCGCGAGGACGGCCAGGCCGCCCACGACACACCCCCACGTGGCGGCCGACGCCCACCCCCACGCCGACGCCTGCATGAAGCCGAACACACTGAGCGCCAGGCCGATCGCGACCAGCGCCGCGCCCGTCACGTCCACCCGCTCCCGGCGGCGCACGTTCGGCACCCTCGCCAGCCCCACGAGCACCAGCGCGACCACCGCGATCGGCACGTTGACCCAGAAGACGGCGCGCCACGTCCAGTCGGTCAGCCAGCCGCCGAGCAGCGGTCCCACCGCCGTCAGCGCACCCGACAGGCCGAAGAACAGGGCCAGCGCCCGCCCGCGCCGCCCGGCGGGGAACGCCTCCACGACGACGGCGAGCGCGGCGGGGAACATCAGGGCCGCGCCGAGCCCCTGCGTCGCGCGGAAGATCACCAGCCAGGCCTGTGCGAAGCCACCGCTCGGCACCACACCGCACAGCACCGACGACACCACGAAGACCAGCGTGCCGATCACCATCATCAGGCGGTGGCCGAAGATGTCGGCCAGCCTGCCGCCGAGCGCGAAGAACGCCGCCAGGGCCAGCAGGTAGGCGTTGATCACCCACTGCATGCCCGACGAGGACAGGCTCAGCTCCCGCACGATGTCGGGCGCCGCGATCGACACGATGGTCTGGTCGATGAACGTCATCGCGACGGCGAACAGCATCGCCGCCAGTGTGAGTGTCTGGCGGGCGGCGGGGCCGCCGCCCGCCGATGTCAGCGGGCGCTCGGGCGCCTCACGGCTGCTCATGCGGACCATGCTCCCCCGCGCCCCGCCGCCCCGCACCTCAAGCGCGCCTACGCGCGCGCGGCGCCCGCCTTCCCGCGCCGCCGGCGCCTCGGCTCCTGGTCGGGCAGCCAGCCGAACGCCAGCGAACTGCCCACGAGGCCGAGCAGCATGCCGACGACGAAGCCGCCGAGGTTGGACGTGACCCACGTGCCGAGTGAGCACAGCACCGAGATCACCGAGTAGAACAGCCGGTGCATCGGGTTGAAGATGATCAGCAGCCCGCAGATCGCGACCACGGCGGGCAGCAGGTACCCGGCGAGCGACTCCGCGCCCGCGTGCAGGACGACGGAGATGTTGGCGCGCTCGCTGAGCAGCGTCTCGCACCCGCCGAGCAGGACGCACAGCCCGCCCCAGAAGGGCCGCCTGCGCCGCCACCCGCGAAAGCCCCGCTGCCTCTCGGCGGGCACGGCAGGCACGGCAGGCACGGCGGGCACGGCAGCGGGCACGGCGTGGGCCGTGGGGGCGGCGGGCTCAGCCGGGGCAGCGGGCCCAGCCGGGGCGGCGTGCGGCACGGCGGCCGGGGACGGGTCCCCGGCCGGCCGCTCGCCGGGCTCGGACGCCACGCTCAGCAGCCCTTCTTCGAGAAGCTCATGTGCAGCCCGGGCAGGGTGAACTTCGAGGCCGTCGTGGCGTAGTTGGTCTGCCTGAAGCTGTTCAGGGTGACCGTGTCGGCCTGCTGCCCGAACACCCCGAGCGGCCCCTTGACCGGCGGCTTGTCGAACGTCGAGGCGTCGCCGCCGATCTCGATGTTGTCGAACGACGCGAGCTTGCCCGCGATGTCCGTCGAGTCCGTCGTCAACGCGTCCGCGTGCACCGGGTTGTTCGGGTCGGCGCCGGCCGTGATGTGCAGGTACACACCGCCGAGCGCCACGCTCTGGCACAGGTTGGTGATGTCGGCCTTGCGGATGGCGGTGACGATCGTGAGGACCTGGCCCCCCGTGTCACCCGCGTTGGGGCTGCCGGGCGCCATCTGGTCGAGGCCGCCGAACTGGCCGAAACCGGTGCCCGTCAGCTTGTCGCCGCGCACCACGAACGGCATGCCCGATATCGCGAACTGCGCCGCCAGGGCGCCCTGCGCGGTGAGCACCACCATCGTGGCGGCTATCGCGGCGGCGGGCACCCCCATCACGGCCGCCCTGCGCAGGCGCACCCTGCCCCTGCGGGCGGGCGGCGGCGCGAGGGCGGTGGCACCCTCGCCTTCGAGTCTGTCTGGTCCTTCGGAGATGGCCATGAATGAGGCTCCTTGAACACGCTGACGATCGCGGAACGACGTGCGTCGGCTTCGCCCTGGCGCGGACCGCTCCCCGCGTCCACCGGTGGCATCCCCAGGGGGCACTGCCACTTCAGAAGCCGGCGGCGCGGCCACGGGAGCACTTCGGAAGTTACCCCCAGGTACACCCCCGGTCAACGGTCCTGTGAAAAAGAGGTGCCCTTTGTGTGTGCAACGCCTGTTCAGACGTCAACACGGCTGTCAGTCACGGCACTTCGTGGGCAGCTCGGGCGCCGAACGGCGCGAGCACCACGCACAGGAGCGTCGGCAGCAGGTCCGGCAGCGTGTGCGCGGCGCCCTGCGAGATGCGCCGGTACAACGCCAGGTGGACGGCCCCGATCACCGCGTCCACCAGCTCCTCACCGACCACCCCGGGCGGCGCGGGCGGCGCCTCGTCGAAGAACGTACGGAAGCTGCGCAGCAGCACCTCGCGCTCGGCGCGCCCCGCGCCGCCGATGCCCTCGACCTCCACCAGCATCGCGGCGAACGCGGGCGTGCCCGCCAGGATGGCCAGCAGCTCGGCGAGCGCCGCGCGCACGGCGGCCGGCCAGTCGCCGCCGCTCCCGGCGCGCCGGTGCTCCTGCTCCATGGCCTGCACGACGAGGCGCACCCCCGAGCGGTACGCGGCGAGCACCGCGTCCTCCTTGCCCGCGAACTGCTCGTAGAACACGGGCCTGGTCACACCGGCCGCCCGGCAGATGTCACTGATCCGCGCACCGGCATACCCCTTTTCGGCCACGGTGCGGGCGATCCCGTCGAGGAGCCGGTCGCGCTGGGTGGCGGCCACCAGCTCAGCCGGTGTACGCCGAGGTCCCGGCCTGATCGACCGCTCGGGTTCGCGGCCCGTGCGGGCACCCGGCAGCAGCGGCCGCCGCTTGTGGTCCTGGGCGATTTCCATGGCCACATCCTTACCAACGGCCGCCCCTTCAGGCCCCGTACGGTTGACGCCTCCACCGCGCCGGGTTTACAACCCTCTTGGGTTTCCCTCTCGCCGTGACGCGTCACGGCACGCGGAACGCACGAGGGCCGGGGCCCGGGACGGGTCCGTGGCGCCGGACCCGTTTCCCCCAATCCCCCACCACACACCCGGCCTCGCTCTCCGCCGGACTTGTCGGGTCCGCGCCGCACGTCGCACACGCACGTCGCACGTCCATACCGTCCGTTCGACACAAGGGACTTCATCATGGGCAAGCGCACTCTCCTCGCCACCGCCGGCGTCTCCGCCGCCGCGGCGCTCCTCGCCGCCGCCCCCGCCTTCGCGGCGGGCGCGGGGGCCGGCTCCGTGCTCACGTACGGCAGCGCGGGCGGAACCGCCGTCGCCACCGGCGACGTGCTCACCGCCGCACTCGCGCCCGGCGCGAAGGCCGTCATCGCGACGACCTCGGGCGGCAGCACCGGCATCACCTGCACCAGCTCGACGTTCACCGCGTCCGTCACGGGCAACCCGGCCGCGCCCGGCACGGCGACCGAGTCCGTCACCGACCACACCTTCGGCGGCTGCACGACCAACGTGCTCGGCGCGACGGGCGTGCAGAGCATCACCGTGGGCAACCTGCCCTTCGCCTCGACGGCCACCTCGGCGGGCGCGCTCGACGTGGCCGCGGGCAGCGCGGGCCCGATCACGACGACGCTGAAGCTCAACACGGTGCTGGGCTCGATCACCTGCGTCTACACCTCGACGGGGCTGAGCGGCACGACGTCCAACACCGGCAACACGATCACCTTCGCCAATCAGCACTTCGCGAAGACGACGGGGTCGGGCCTCTGCCCGTCGAACGGCTACTTCTCGGCGACGTACGGCCCCGTGCAGGACACCAGCGTGTCCGGCAGCCCGTCGGTGTTCGTCAACTGAGGCATCGACCGGGGCTTCAACTGAGGCCTCAACTGGGGCCTTTCCACGGGCCGATGACGGCGGCCGTGCACCGCGCGGCCGCCGTCAGGCCTCGTTCTCGCCGGTGAGGTGGGTGAAGGCGGCGAGGTTGCGGGTCGACTCGCCGCGCGACACACGCCAGGCGTACTCCTTGCGGATCGCCTCGGCGAAGCCCAGCTCGAGCAGTGTGTTGAACGAGCCGTCGGCCTCTTCGAGCACCGCGCCGAGCAGCCGGTCGAGCTCGTCCTCGGTGACGGCGGCGAGCGGCAGCCTGGCCGTCAGGTAGACGTCACCCAGCCGGTCGATCGCGTAACTCACGCCGTACAGACGGAGGTTGCGCTCCAGCAGCCAGCGGTGGACGCGGTCGGCCCGCTCGTCGGGGTGGCGGACGACGAAGGCGTTCAGGGAGAGGGAGTGCCGGCCGACGCGCAGCGAGCACGTCGTGGACAGCTTGCGCGTGCCGGGCAGTGTCACCACGTACGAGCCCGGCTCGGGCGACTCCCACGTGACGCCGGTGCGCGCATGGCCGGCGGCGTCCGTACCATCGCGTCCGCCGTTCGCGTCCGCTTCCGCGTCCCTGAGTCCTTCGAGGGCGCGCTCGACGACGCGCGCGGCCTCCTCGGTCGCCGTCGCCGCGCTCCCTGCGGCCCTGCCGCGCTGCGCGTCACCCATGCGGCGAGCGTACGCGACGTCGGTGTTCCTGCAGGGCAGCGGTGTAGGTGTCGGCGGTGGCGCGCGCCGCCGTGTCCCAGCCGAAGCGCCGCGCGTGCCCGGCCGCCGCCGTGCCCATCTCGTCCACCAGGCCGGGGCGGTCGATGAAGCGCCGCAGCGCATCCGCGTACGCGGCGGGGTCGTGGCCCGGGATGAGGAAGCCCGTCGTGCCGTCCCGCACGGCCACCGGCAGGCCGCCGACGCCGGCGGCGACGACGGGCGTGCCCGTCGCCTGCGCCTCGATCGCGACCAGGCCGAACGACTCGCTGTACGACGGCATGACCAGCACCGACGCGGCACGGAACCAGTCCGCGAGCCGGTCCTGCCCCACCGGCGGCACGAACCGCACCAGATCGGCGATGCCCAGCCTGGCGGCGAGCTTCTGCAGCTCCTCGGGCTTCGCGAGCCCGCTGCCGCTCGGCCCGCCGACCACCGGCACGACCATCCGGCCGCGCAGCGACGGCGCCCGGTCCACCAGCAGCCCCACGGCGCGCAGCAGGACGTCCGGAGCCTTCAGCGGCTGGATGCGGCCGGCGAACAGCGGCACGAACGCGTCCGCGGGCAGGCCGAGCCTGGCACGTGCGGCGGCGCGGCCGTCGCCCGGCCGGAAGCGGTCCAGGTTGACGCCGGGGTGCACGACGGCCGTGCGCGAGGGGTCCGCGTCGTAGAAGCGGACGAGCTCGCCCGCCTCCTCGTCGGTGTTGGCGATCAGGCGGTCGGCGGCGCGTACGACCTGCGTCTCGCCGATGACGCGGGCCGGGGGCTCTGGGGTGTCGCCCTCGGCGAGCGCCGCGTTCTTCACCTTCGCCATGGTGTGCATGGCGTGCACGAGCGGCACGCGCCAGCGCTCGGCGGCCAGCCAGCCGACGTGCCCGGACAGCCAGTAGTGCGAGTGCACCAGGTCGTAGTGGCCGGGCCGGTGCCCGGCCCACGCCTGCATCACGCCGTGCGTGAACGCGCACAGCTGCGCGGGCAGGTCCTCCTTGGACAGCCCCTCGTAGGGGCCGGCGTCCACATGGCGCACGAGCACGCCGGGCGCGAGCTCCACGGCGGGGCTGAGCCCGCCGGTGGTGGCGCGCGTGAAGATCTCCACCTCGATGTCGATGGCGGCGAGGCGCTTCGCCAGCTCCACGATGTAGACGTTCATCCCGCCCGCGTCGCCCGTGCCCGGCTGGTGCAGCGGCGAGGTGTGGACGCTGAGCATGGCGACGCGGCGAGGCCTCCGGCGCTGTCCGGGGAACCTGAGCCTGGGGGGCGGTACCGTGCCCTTGATCCTGGACACGTACTGGCTCACGTCGACGGTCCTCTCGCTCGGGGCACTCGGCACGGCGCTCGCGCGTCACGCGCGTCGGGTACATCTCGCACGTCACGTCGGCGCCGTGGGCAGGCGGGTGCCCGCCGTCAGCCTCCGTGGAACAGCGGAACGAGCCCTTTCATTTCCGCTTTGCCAAAAGATTGCCCACACGTCCGCGTGTCTTCAGCCTTTCCGGCGTCCGCCGCGTCCGCCGCCTCCGCCTTGCCGCCGCGTCCGCCTTGCTGCCGCGTCCGCCGCCTCCGCCTTGCCGCCGCGTCCGCCGCGTCCGCGCGGCGCTCGCCCGGGCTCGCCACCCTCGTCACGCTCGGTAGGCTCGCCCCATGCCGTCGCCCCGCCCGCACCCCCGCCCCGTGGGCGCCGCGACGCGAGGCACCACCCACCGCAACCGGCTGCGCCGCATGGACCGCTGGATCGCCGCGTGCCACGGCCGGGCCCTGCGCTCGGCCGGTGACCCGTCTGTCGTCGACCTCGGCTACGGGGCCGCGCCGTGGACGGCCGTCGAGCTGCTGGCCCGGCTGCGCGCCGTGGCGCCGCGCACGGAAGTCACCGGCGTGGAGATCGACCCGTCCAGGGTCGCGGCCGCGCTCCCGTACGAGCGCCCCGGCCTGCGCTTCCTGCACGGCGGCTTCGAGATCCCGCTGCCCGGCGGCCGGCGCCCCCTGCTGATCCGGGCGGCGAACGTGCTGCGCCAGTACCCGGAGGACGAGGTGCCGGCGGCCTGGGCCCGCCTGACCGCGCGCCTCGCGCCCGGCGGGCTGCTGGTGGAGGGCACCTGCGACGAGATCGGCCGGCGGCACGTGTGGGTCGCGCTCGGCCCCGAGGGGCCACGTACCGTCACGTTCGCCGCGCGGCTGCGCGGCCTCGACCGCCCGTCCGACCTCGCGGAGCGGCTCCCGAAGGCGCTCATCCACCGCAACGTGCCGGGCGAGCCGGTGCACGCCTTCCTGCGCGACTTCGACCGCGCCTGGGCGTCGGCCGCCGCGTACGCGCCGCTCGGTGCGCGGCAGCGCTGGCTCACCGCCGTACGCGAACTCGCCGCCGACTGGCCGGTGATGGCGGACCCGCGGCGCATGCGCCAGGGCGAGGTGACGGTGCGCTGGCAGGCGCTCGCACCGCGCGGGGTCTGACGGGCGCGGGGCTGACCGGCACGGGGCCGTCGCATGAGGCCATTGCGCGGGGAGGGGAACCCGGGCGAGGATCGGTGCGTCCCATGCGCGGAAGCGCGCGCCGCCGACCGTGGCGCATGTGGAGAACTGACGTGACGTGGGGGGCTCGTGAGCCGTAGGAGACCGGGAAGAGCCGGAAGATCCGGAAGGACCGGGAGTCCGGGAAGAACTGGGGGGACGTCGTGAGTCGTCGACGCTGTGTGGCCGCCGCGATCACGCTGGTGTGCGCGCTCGGCCTGTACGCGGCGCCCGTGGCGACCGCGTCCCGCGCGTACGCGGCGCCCAAGCCGGGGCCCGGCGGCGGCCCTTCGCTGCCCGCGCAGGACTACCGCTCGCCGGTCGCGCCGCCACCCGTCGAACTGCCGCCAGGCGCGGCCGGCCACGGCACGAACTCCCCGGGCACCGCCTCGGGCACCGCCCCCGGCACCACCTCGGACTCGTCGCTCGACAAGGTTCGGCAGCGCATCGACAGCCTCTACCAGCAGGCGGGTTCGGCCACGGACGCCTACAACCTCGCCACCGAGCGCGCGTCCGAGCAGAAGGACCAGATGGCACGCACGGCCGCGGCGCTCGTCGCGGGCCGCACGCGGATCGCCGCGCTGAAGAAGCAGGCCGGGGCCGCGGCACGCGCCCAGTACCGCAACGGCGGCCTGCCGACCTCGGCGCGCCTCGCCCTCACCACCGATCCGCAGTCCTTCCTCGACGGCCTCGGGCATGCGGAGGCCGAACAGAAGGCGACGAACCAGCTGATCAAGCAGATGACCGACGCCCAGGCCGACTTGACGACCTACGCGCAGGACGCGGGCGCGAACTGGAAGAAGCTCAAGAAGAGCCGGCAGGCCACGGCGGAGAACAAGAAGGAGATCAAGCAGAAGATCTCCGACGCGAAACGGCTCGAGTCGGGTCTCGCCGCGAGTCAGCGGGCGCGCCTGGCCGAGCTGGAGAAGGACGCGGCCGCGACGGCCCAGACGACCTGGCTGAACTCGTCGGCGCCCGGCGACATGAACCGGGCACCGAGCGCGTCCGGCGCGAAGGCGCTCGCCTTCGCCACGGCGCAGCTGGGCAAGCCGTACGTGTGGGGGGCCGAGGGGCCCGACACGTACGACTGCTCGGGGCTGACGTCGCAGGCGTGGGCGGCGGCGGGGACACACATACCGCGCACGTCGCAGGAGCAGTGGCGGCTGCTGCCGCACGTCGCCGTCGCCGACATGCGCCCCGGCGACCTGATCATCTACTACAAGGACGCCAGCCACGTGGCGATGTACGCGGGCGCCGGCGAGATCATCCAGGCGCCGAGACCAGGCAAGGACGTGATGGTGTCCAAGGCGGGCACGATGCCGGTGCTCGGCGTCGTACGGCCGGACGAGGGAGCGCCGCCGCTCGCGTGACGCCCAACGGCCCCTGCGTGACGGGCGTGTGACGTGCCGCACGTGCCGGGCGCCGCCCCCGCCGCCCGGCGCCGAACGTGACACGTGATGTTCGTCATGGCGGGACGACGGCACCAAACCGGCCGAAACACCATGGATGCGCAGGAGCGGCGGCCCGGGAGCGCCCCACCGGCCCGCATATGACACCGGCCTCTTGCCGTCTCGCCATTCCGTACTGCTGCCGTGGACCGCTATGGTCCCCGTCGGTGGGGCGTCGATCGTCGCCGCACCACCGCCCTCGGGGGGAGGGAAGGAAAACAAGACCGATGCCCGTACCCGTACCGCGGCAGCGCACAGGTTCAGAAGTGGAGCGGACCGCGGCCACGCCGGACACCGCAGACAGCACGCAGAACCAGGATCAGGACCAGAACCGGACCTCCGGCACCACACCGACCACAGGTGCCGCACACCACGACAACGCGACACAGCACACGACGCAGCACACCGGCACCGGTGCTGGCGCTGGCACCGGCACCGGCATCGGCGACAGCGCTGGCACCGGCGCCACGGCGAGCGCAGATGACGTGGACGCCGCGGTCCCGGCCGCGTCCTGCGGCCACCTCACCCTGCTCGTCGTCGAGGACGACCCCGCGGGTCCTTTCAGCGTGCCCGAGCTGCCCGAGGGCGGCGGCACGCGCGTCCGCATCCGCACGGCACGCAACCTCACCGAGGCGGCCCGGCTGCTCACGGACGACATCGACTGCCTGCTCGTCGACCTCGCCCTGCCCGGCGCGGCCGCCGACGACGGGCTCGGCCCGCTCAGCCGCGTCCTACGCCTCGCGCCGAACCACGCCGTGCTGGCACTCGCCGACGAGGGCGACGCCGAGCGCGCGGCCGCCGCCGTCCGCGCGGGCGCACAGGACTACCTGTTCCGCGACGAGCTGGACGGGCGGCTGCTGAGCCGCACCATCAGGTACGCGGTCGAGCGCAAGCGCGCGGACGGCGCGCAGCGCCAGCTGACCGAGTCCCGGCTGCACGCGCAGGAGAACGCGCGCCTTGAGCGCGGGCTGCTGCCCACGCCGCTGCTCGAAGGATCCGAGCTGCGCTTCGCGTCCCGCTACCGGCCCGGCAGGTCGCGCGCCCTGCTCGGCGGCGACTTCTACGACACCGTCCGCACGCCCGACGGCACCGTCCACGCGATGATCGGCGACGTCTGCGGCCACGGCCCCGACGAGGCCGCGCTCGGCGTGGAGCTGCGCATCGCGTGGCGCGCGCTGACGCTCGCCGGGATCGGCGGGGACACGCTGCTCTCGACGTTGCAGCAGGTGCTGGAGTGCGAGCGGCAGAGCGACGAGGTCTTCGCGACGCTGTGCACCGTCGACATCGAGCCGGAGGGCAGGGGCGCCACCGTGCGGCTCGCGGGCCATCCGGCGCCGCTGGTCGCGCGGCACGGCGAGGACGCGCGCCTGCTGTCGTACGAGCACAGCGGCCCGGCGCTCGGGCTGCTGCCCGGCGGCAGGTGGCCGAGCCGGCGGGTGGAGCTCGGCGACTCGTGGGACCTGATGATCTACACGGACGGCCTGATCGAGGGCCGGGTGGGTGCCGGTTCGAGCCGGCGGCTCGGCGAGGACGGCATGGCCGAGATGGTCAACGAGCAGCTCGCGGCCGGGCTGCGCTGCGACGCGCTGATCGAGGCCGCGCTCGCGCGCGTCGAGGAGCTGAACGGCGGGGACCTCACGGACGACGTGGCCGTGCTGCTGCTGGGCCGCGGCGAGAACACGCCGGCGCCGCCGGCCCTCGTGGGACCGGCGGCGCCGTAAGCATTTCCGCGCGGCGAGTGCCGGGCAGGTGGGGAGGCCCGGGGTCGGCTCAGCGCCGTCCGTTGTAGGGCCCGTACGGCCCGTCGCTGCTCGACCCGCCGCCGCCCGGGCGCCCGCGCCGCCAGCCGCGGATGCGGCCACCGCCGCCACCGGTGATGGCGCGGGTGGCGGGACGCACGTCGACCATGAACACGATCGTCCCGACGAGGCCGGCGATCTGGAGCATGGTCATCAGGGGCAGGGAGAACCCGATGATCGGCAGGACGTTCACCGCCACGACGGCGGAGAGGATGCCGACCCAGAACTTCTTGGTCCTCTTGCCGGTGGCGCGGTAGGCGTCCTCGCGCGTCGTCGACGCGATGACGAGCGCGACCACGCCGAACACCAGCAGGAACAAGCCGATCAGAAAGAGGACGAAGCCGAAGCCGGAGAGCAACATGCCGTGCACCGCCTGTGGAGAAGATGGGTGGTGTACCGGTGGACGACCCACCGCCTTGCGGGCCTGGCGCACGAAAGGGAGCGAACCAGACCGTTAGCAACCGTACGCGGACAACGGACCGGACACGGCAAGAGTGCCCGAACAGTGCCCGAACCGCTTCCGCGGACGACCATTGGCCGTCGGAACTACTCGCCGTCCGACGCGGGCGGCGCGGTCTTCCTCGCCTCGGGCGCCTTGCGGGGCGCGGCCTTGCGCGGGGTGGCCTTGCGGGGCGCCGCCTTGCGCGGGGTGGCCTTGCGCGGCGTCGCGGCGCGGGGCGCACCGGGCTCGCCGGGGTCGGTGGCGACGGGCGTCTCCGGGGCCTTCGACGGCTTCGCGGGCGCGTCCGGCTCGACGGCGACGGCGATGTCGTTGATGTCCTCGGCCGCGTCGCCGCGCCAGGTGCGCACGCTCTGCTCGCCGCGCTCGGCGACGCGCACGTACGTCTCCCGCGCCTTCACGGCGTACTCGAGCGCGACGCCGACACCTCGCAGCGCGAGGCCCTGCGCGGTCTCGCCCAGCTTGCGCGGGTCGCGGTCGATGGAGCCGATCAGCTCGTTCACCTTCGCCTGCACGCTGGCCTGCGCCCCGCGGGCCCGCTCGGCGGCCTGCTCCTGCACGGCGCGCGGGTCGCTGTTGCGCACGGCCTCGAAGTGCTCGGGCGCCTTCTTGACCTGCTCCACGACGAGGTCGGCGGTCCCGGCGGCGAAGTAGAGCGGCGTCGGGTCGGTGAGGGTCTTGCGCAGGTCATCGGCGATTGCCATGACGTTCATCCTCCGGGGTCAGGGTGAGGGGGGTACGACGCTCCCGGGCTCCTGGGGCGCGGAAGCGTTCTCCTTGCGGAACGACTCGTAGATCTGGAGCAGGGCCTGCTTCTGCGGTTCGCTGATCGAGGGGTCGGCGAGGATCGCGGCCCGCGTCTGGACCTCTTCCCGCTCCCGCTCGTCCAGCATCCCGGCCTGCACGTAGAGCGTCTCCGCGGAGATGCGCAGCGCCCTGGCGAGCTGCTGGAGGATCTCCGCGCTCGGCTTGCGCAGCCCGCGCTCGATCTGGCTCAGATACGGATTGGACACCCCGGCGGCATCGGCGAGCTGCCGCAACGAGAGCTGCGCCGTGCGCCGCTGCTCGCGCAGGTACTCACCGATATTGCCGACGTTGAGTGCTGCCATGCCCCCATGCTGCACACATCCCGCTAACTTCTGCAAGCACCCCCGCTTGCAACAGCACGCACCCGCGGCGCCTCGCTGCGGTTCGGCCGCCTGGCGTGGGTCCCCCCGGGTCGGCCTGCGCAAGGCTCCGAGAGGCGGGTTGTCAGTGGGTTCTGCCAGGGTGTGCGTCGTGGAGGAGCTGGTGGAGCGTGTCGACGATCGAGACCGTGTGCTGGGCGTGGTGGTCAGCCGCCGGCAGGCCATCCGGGAGGGTTTGCTGCACCGGGTCGCCGTCACGGTGTGCCGCGATGAGCGTGGGCGGATCCTCGTTCACCGACGGGCGGAGCAGCTGTCGCGCTTCCCCGGGCTCTACGAGGTCGTGGTCGGTGGTGCTGTGGATGTCGGTGAGTCCTATGAGCAGGCCGCCGCGCGGGAGCTGGCCGAAGAGCTGGGCATTCGGGTGCTGCCGCGTTTGCTGTTCACGTTCCTCAACCGCAGCGGTTTGAGCCCTCACTGGCTCGGCGTGCACGAAGCCGTGGTGCCGGACGCCGTGACCGCCGACCCTGCTGAGGTCGCCTGGCATGGCCGGCTGACCGAGCCGGAGCTGCGGTCCGCCCTGCTGGACTGGCACTTCACCCCCGACAGCCACGAAGCCTTCAGCCGGTATCTCGCGTTCAGGACCGCGCAGTCCTGAACCCGCCTGCTCGCGGACTGTAACGCCTGCTTGCGGCCAGCGCGGTCTGCAGCCAGCAAAAATCGCCCCTGATCCGCCCCGCCGCATCGCTGTCTTGCCGCCCCGCCGTCCCGTTCAGGGCAGGAGCAGCATCGCGATCACCACTGCGGCGAGCAGCCCGATGTACGTCCAGGCGTAGGGGCGGTCCGGGATGCGCGGCGGGCGCAGCCGCAGCACCGCGATCACCGGCAGGGCCCCGAGCAGCAGCGCCGAGGCTGCGCGGAGGTCGACGAGACCCATCAGGTGGGCGGGGGCGCCGGGGTGCGCGTGGATTGTCGCGCCCGCGAGGGAGACGGCGGCTGCCGGCACCGCGATGGCCAGCGTGAGCGGGTTGGCCAGCGCCGTCGCCACTCGCATGGTGTGTCCGGCGCGCCGCATCGCGGGGACGGTCATGACACTGCCGCCCACGCCGAGGAAGGCCGCGATCGCGCCGACCGGCACCCCGAGCCGGGCGGGCAGCGGCGCCGGCGCCCCGGCCGGCGCCTGTCCGGTCCCCGCCCGCAGGAAGCCCGGGCGCAGGAGCAGGTCGGCGATAGTGGCGGCGACGTACGCGACGAACGCCCAGCGCGCCGGTCCGGCCGGCGCGAGGCGCGTCGCGACGGCCCCCGCCGCGGCCCCGGCCGCCAGCAGCAGGAGCAGCGTGCCGCCGCCCCGCAGCTCGCGCAGCACGCGCCGCGGCGTGACGGCCGTCGCGAACCCCGCGTTCACCGCCATGACCAGGGCGGACGTCGCGGCCGCCACCCGCATCGCGTCCGCGCCGAGCGCGGCGTCCGCCCACACCACGACCGGCACCGCGACAAACCCGCCGCCGAAGCCGAACAGCACGGTGGTGACCCCGGTGAGGAGCCCGATCCCGATCAGCGAGACAACGCTCGCGTCCACACTCACGTCCACGAAGCCCACCCCACCAGCCACTCCGGGCGTCCCGCATGCGATGTTCGGCACCGTTCCTTCGCGAGTCGGCCAGTAGGCTGGCCGGCATGAGGCCGGCCGCATGAGAAACGTCCCCCTAGCCGACGTGGACCACGTCGACCGGGCAGTCCTGCCGATCGCCACCGACTACCCGCCGGGGCACTTGCTCGACTGGCACGCGCACCGGCGTGCGCAGTTCCTCTACGGCGCCACGGGCGTGATGGTCGTGGACACCGCGGAGGGCGCCTGGACCGTGCCGCCGGAGCGGGCGGTGCTGATCCCGGCGGCCGTCCGCCACCGCGTCCGCATGCTGGGGGTGTCCACGCGCAGCCTGTACGTCGAGCCGGGCGCCGTCCCATGGTGGCCCCCCACCTGCACGGTCGTGGACGTTCCGCCGCTGCTGCGCGAACTGCTGTCGGCGGCGGCCGGGTTCGACGCCGACTACAGCCTGTCCGGGCGCGAGGGCGCCATCGCCGCGCTTCTCCTGCACGAGATCGCCGAACTCGCCCCGCTGCCGTTCCACGTCGGCATCCCCGCATCCCCGGACCTCGCCGCGCTCTGCCGCGCCTACCTCACCGCCCCGGACGCCGGCGTGAGCAACGCCGCCTGGGCCGCGCGTGCGGCCATGAGCGAGCGCACCTTCACCCGGCGCTTCCGTGCCGAGACCGGTGAGAGCCCCGCCGTCTGGCGGGCACGCGCCCGCCTGCTCGCGGCCGTCCCGCTGCTGCGCACCGCGACCGTCACCGAGGTCGCGGGCCGCATCGGCTACGCGTCCCCGGCAGCGTTCACCGCCGCGTTCACGCGCGCCTTCGGCCTGCCGCCCTCGCGCTTCACGTCGGGCTGAGCGTCGGCGCACGGCTCGCCCGGCCGGACGACGCGTTCCAGCAGGGCGACGAGCTGGGCGCGTTCCGCCGGGGTGAGGGCCGACGTCAGCTCGTCGTTGGCGCGGTCGCCGAGCTCCTCGGCGGCGGCCAGGCGGCGCAGGCCGGCGGACGAGATCGTGACGGCGTTCTTGCGCCGGTCGCGGGCGTCGGGCGCACGGGTCACCAGATCATCTGCCTGCAGTTCGCCGAGGACGGTCACCATGTCCTTGGGGTCGATGCCGAGCCCGCGGGCCAGCGACGCCTGGGAGACCGGCCCCGACTCCGCGACGGCCGACAGCACCGCGTGCTGCATCATGCGCAGACCCGCCTCGGCGAGCGCCGTGGCGACGAGCCGGTGACCGCGTGCGGCGGCACGGCCGAGCAGCCAGCTGGGGAGGGCACGGATCCGCGCGGGAGCCACGGGAGCCGCGGGAGCCGTGGGAGCCGCAGGGGCCGCGGTGGCCACGGGGGCCGGGGGCGTCGTCTTGGCCATGGGCGGCAGCGTACGCCGAAAACCATTGGGACCACCAACGAATATGTCCTACCGTGAGGTCCGGCCCGGTGCTCGACCGGAGACCAGCAACCGGCGACCGGTCACACCCGTCCCCCTCACACAGGAGGTGTTCGTGCGGCGCGTCCGCTATCACGAGTACGGCGGCCCCGGGGTGCTGCGCCTCGAAGAGGCCGAGACCCCCGAGCCCGCGGACGGGGAGCTGCTCGTACGCACCGAGGCCATCGGCGTCACCCTTCCCGTGGTCCGCGCGGTGCGCGAGGGCCGGGGGCCGCTGCCCGGCGTGCTGGGCGGCGAGATCGCCGGCACGGTCGTCGCCATCGGCGCGGACGTGCGGGGGTTCGTCCCCGGCGACCGCGTCACGTCCCTCACGTTCAGCGGGTCCTACGCCGAACTGGCTCTGGCGCCGGCCGCCATGGCGAGCCGCGTCCCGGACGGCGCGAGCGCCGAGCAGGCTGTCGCGCTCGTGCGCGGCGGCCACGTCGCGCTGGCCGCGCTCGCCACCGCCGGACCCGCGCCCGGGGCGTCGGTCCTGGTCACGGGCGCCGCGAGCGGCGTGGGCCATCTCGCGGTCCAGCTGGCGAGGCTGGGCGGCGCACGGCGGGTGATCGCGGCCGCGGGTTCGCGGACCAAGGAGGACTTCCTGCGCGGCCTCGGGGCCGACGAGGTCGTGACGTACGACAGCAACGACTGGGGCGAGCCGGCCGACGTCGTCCTGGACGGCGTCGGCGGCGAGGTGCTCCCGCGCGCCCTGAGCGCACTGGCACCCGGCGGCCGCCTCGTCTTCTTCGGCTCGGGCGGCGGCACCGTCCCCGCCTTCGACCTGCTGGCGGGCGGGAAGACGATCACGGGCCTCACGATGCGCAGGTTCTCCACGGAGCGGCGCGAGCTGTACGACCGCCACGGCGAGCAGCTGTGGGACCTGGCACTCTCCGGCCGCCTGCGCGCCGCCGTCCACGCCCGCGTTCCCCTGGCCGAGGCGGCCAAGGCCCACGAGATCATCGAGGCCCGTACGAACCTGGGCAAGGTGGTCCTGCTGCCCTGAGCTTCCGGCGCATGGCCATTCTGGACTTGCCGGTCCAATTTCTCCGTCGCACAGTGGCTCCTGCGCCCTGGCCCCCAGGGCCCGGAACTGAGCAACGGAGTGGACCATGTCGATGCGACTCATGGGCAAGACCGCGCTGGTGACCGGCGCGACCAGCAACATCGGGCGAGCGATCGCCGAGGCGTTCGCCTCCGAAGGCGCGCACGTGGCCGTCTCCGGCCGTAGCACCGAGCGCGGCAACGAGGTCGTCGAGGGGATCCGCGCACGCGGCGGCCGCGCCGACTTCGTGCGGGCCGACCTGGACGGCAGCGCCGCCGCCTCCCAGGCACTGGCCAGAGAGGCGCAGCAGGCCCTCGGCGGCCGCATCGACGTCCTCGTCAACAACGCGGGCATCTATCCCGGCGACACCACCCCGGCCACCGACGAGGGGACGTTCGACCAGGTCTACGCCGTGAACGTGAAAGCGCCCTTCTTCCTGACGGCCGCCATCGCCCCCGCCATGGTGGCCGCCGGTGGCGGGGCGATCATCAACCTGGGGTCGTGGATCGCCCGCCTCGGCGTCCCGATGGGTGCCCTCTACAGCTCGACCAAGGGCGCCGTCGAGACGCTGACCCGGGCGTGGGCGGCGGAGTTCGGGCCGCACGGCGTACGGGTGAACGCGATCTCTCCCGGCGTCGTGCTGGCGCCCTCGCCGGGCGATCCCCACCCCGGCGAGATCATGATGAAGGGCACCCCGGCGGGCCGGCTCGGCACCCCCGACGCCATCGCGAACGCCGCCGTCTACCTGGCCGGCGACGAGTCGTCGTTCGTCCACGGCATCGTGCTCGACGTCGACGGGGGCCGCACCACGGCCGCCGTCATCGCCGCCTGACGCAGGTCCGCGATCCCCTGGTCGAGGGCAGCGCGCAGGTGGGCGGAGCGCCCCGTCGACAGCAGGATCGAAACGCCGCCCTGGACCGCCGCGAGCAGCGCGGCGGCCCTCGTCTCGACGTCGATCCCGGCCGGAAGCCTGCCGGTCGCCTGCAAAGCCCTGATACCCGCCGCGAGGCTCTCCTGCCAGCGGCGCATCAGCTCGGTCACGATCGCTCGCGTTCCGGGGGTCGAACGCCCGATCTGCAGGAACAGCGACCCCAGAGGACACTGGTCGCCCTGCGCCTCGTAGCGCTCGATCACCACGTCCCGCCAGCGCTCCCACGCTTCCCAGGAGTCCAGGCACCCGAGGTACGGCTGCTGGTCCTCCAGCACCTGATCGGCCTCGTACTGGGCCACCGCCACGAGGAGTTCGTCCTTGCCCGACGGGAAGTAGTGGAAGAGCTGGCTCTTGCTGGTGCCGGTACGCGCCATGACATCGTCGAGCGTCGCCGAGGCGACACCCCGCTCCCGCAGCACCGCCGCGGCCCCCTCGACGATCCGGGCCCGCGTCGCCCTGCCCTTCGCCGTCAGCTCACCACGCACCCCGCACGCCCCTCCGCTCCCGCGACCGGCCTGCGGACCGGTCGGCGCGGGTCACGGACGGTCGCGGTGATCGTTGTGGTCGTTCTTCTTCTTGTCGGGGGTCGTTCTGCCGTCGAGCTCGTCCCACCACTCGTCGGACGTCGAGTCCCCGGACGTCTCGTCCCACCACCGGTCGTCACGCCCGCGCGAATTGCCGATCATGGCGGCAACCGGCGGAATGATCATCGCGACGACACACAGCCCGACCGCGGCGGGAATCGACCACAGGCGCACGAAGGCCCACGCCGAGATGAAGAGGACCAGACATCCACCCATCAGCATGAAGTAACGACGACGGCGTCGCGTGTACATGCTTCAAGCGTACGACCGGCGGGCCGCCGACGCTCTGCCGCGGAAGGGAATTCCGGCGACGCGCACAGGGGCCCGCTTCCGGGGGAGTTGATCCCCGGAAGCGGGCCCCTGCCATACCTGCGTCAGGCCTCGCCTGACCCTGCCCGCGTCGGGCCGCGCCTGCGTCAGACCGCGATCGCGACCTCCGCGAGCCCGCCCGTCTGCGCGACGACCGTACGGTCCGCCGTGCCGCCCGGGATCAGGGCGCGAACGGTCCACGTGCCCTCGGCCGCGTAGAAGCGGAACTGCCCGGTCGCCGAGGTCGGGACCTCCGCGGTGAACTCACCGGTCGAGTCCAGCAGGCGCACGTACCCCGTGACGGGCTCGCCGTCACGCGTCACGAAACCCTGGATGGTCGTCTCGCCGGGCTTGATCGTCGAGGCGTCGGGGCCACCGGCCTTCGCTCCACACATGCTTCTTCGTCCTCCGGGTCGGTCGGGCGGTTGCGGTTTCGGGCGGTTGCGGTTGGGGAAAGGCCGGTTACTCGGCCGCGCCGAGCGCGATCGGCACGCCGACGAGCGAGCCGTACTCGGTCCACGAACCGTCGTAGTTCTTGACGTTCTCGACGCCGAGCAGCTCGTGCAGCACGAACCAGGTCAGCGCGGAGCGCTCACCGATGCGGCAGTACGCGATGGTGTCCTTGGCCAGGTCGACCTGCTCGTCGGCGTAGATGCTCTTGAGCTCGTCGTCCGACTTGAACGTGCCGTCGTCGTTGGCGTTCTTCGACCACGGGATGTTGCGGGCGGACGGGACGTGGCCCGGGCGCTGCGACTGCTCCTGCGGCAGGTGGGCGGGTGCGAGCAGCTTGCCGCTGAACTCGTCGGGCGAGCGCACGTCGACCAGGTTCTGGTTGCCGATCGCGCCCACGACGTCGTCGCGGAAGGCACGGATCGACGCGTTCTGCGGCTGCGCCTTGTAGCTCGTGGCGGGGCGCTGCGGGACCTCCTGGACCAGCTCGCGCGCGTCGAGCTCCCACTTCTTGCGGCCGCCGTCGAGCAGCTTGACGCTGTCGTGGCCGTAGAGCTTGAAGTACCAGTACGCGTACGAGGCGAACCAGTTGTTGTTGCCGCCGTAGAGGATGACGGTGTCGTCGTTGGCGATGCCCTTGGCGGACAGCAGCTTCTCGAAGCCCTCCTGGTCCACGAAGTCGCGGCGCACCGGGTCCTGGAGGTCCGTCTGCCAGTCGATCCTGACGGCGTTCTTGATGTGGTTCTTGTCGTACGCCGAGGTGTCCTCGTCGACCTCGACGATGACGGTCTTGGGGTCGTCGAGGTGCGACTCGACCCAGTCGGCGTCGACCAGGACGTCGGTGCGGCTCATGCTGATTCCCTCCGGGGCAGTGTTCGGCGAGGTGTGCGTGGGGAGTGGAGCCTCCCGTGCCTCCCGTGCGGCCCGCGCGCCTGCCGGGGCAGATACGTGGGACGGCGTGCGCGAGGCGCGATCGCCCTGGGTCACAGGGCTGGGGGCTGCGGTACGCGCTGGTCGTAGGGGGTCGCGGCGGCTCGCGAGCCGCCGCCCGCCCCCGGCGCGCGGGTACCGGCTAGGCGTCGCGACAGAGCATGGTGGCAACGCGGCACAGGTCGACTGCCCGCCGCTTCGTGAGATCCACTCGGAGATCCACCTGTCGCTCCATGGGACCGATCGTAAGGACGTCCGGACTGCGATGTCACCGTTGTTCCGCATCATGAGACGAGATCGTCCGCGATGTGGTCTCCGACCGGGTCGCGGCGAGGGTGCGGGCGGCTCGGCCGGCCCCGTTCCCGGCCCGCACATCTGCGGACCGGACGACCCCGTCTCACGATCCGGCCGTCGGCGGGGCCCTCGTTTCTGGGGCGGGGCCCCGGTCTGGGGCGCGGGGGTCGCTCCGCGACCGGGGGCAAACCGGTTGGTCCCGCGGGCTGGGTCAGGAGGGCCGGGTCACCGGGGCGAGTCGGTCGTCCGGACGCTCGACGGCGATCTCGCAGGCGATCTCCCAGCGCACGTGCGCCACGATGATGTCGGCCGTCTCCAGGGAGCGCCGGTCGGCCCGCCCCGCCGACGCCGGATCCCACCCGGACGGTCCCGTCCTGCGGCGGGGAAGGGCCGCGGGCCGGGCTCCGGAGCTCTGCGCGGTCCGGGTCGTTGCTGATTCGGTGGCGCATCCCGCCTGTGGATCGCGACCATGGACGCTCACGCTGAGCAGGCTCGCGCGCAGGTCGGCGGCCGGAACGCCGGCCTGCATGACAGGGAGGGGTCGCATTGAGCCAGTACTACGACATGGGGGGCCAGACTCTGTGGAACCCGTCCAATGGGGTCTCCCGGCTGTTCATGAGCCAGGTAAGTGCCCATCAAGCCGAATTGGGTGTCCCATCCGGCATCGGGCCGATGCAGGCTGACGAGTGCCAGATCGACCCCCTCGTGTTCACGACGTTCGTCGACGCCTTGCTCGCTTGGCACCGGGGAACGGGCCACGCCGTCATGGCCGCCTTGTCGGAGGGGTTCGTCGCGACGGTGCTGGTCCTGGCGGAACGGGCAGGCATCGAGGTGAACGGGCAGCCGCCAGGCTCCGCCGGTTTCGGCGATGTCGGCGACGTCAAGGACGTGCAGGTCGGGCAGGTCGGGCAGGTCGGGCAGGTCGGGCAGGCCACGGCGTCGCCCGAACAGGCTCGTGAGGCGGCCCTCCAGCGGAAGGCGCGCGAGCTGAGTCGGTCCATGGCGGCGTGAGCCGGCATGGCGGGGGCGAAAACGGGTAGCGGGACATCCGGCTTGAGCCTGCGTGTATCGACGTCGAAGGGAGTCCCGCGTGCTGATGGCCCACCCGTCGGCGCCGGGAGACCCGGTCGGACGGTACGAAGACCTCGCGTCCTCGAGCGCTGGCCGGCGTCGGCCGCCCGCCATCGGCTGCCCGGCGCTCGGCTCCTGGACTGCTTGGTTCTGAGCGGCAGCTGATTCGCCGGCCACCGGCCGGCCGCAATGACCCCGATGAAACGGACACCCACGTGGACACCACCCGCCCGACCGCCGCGCCGATCTACGACCGGCTGATAGCCGAACGGGGTGACGTCGTCGCAGACGCCGCCCACGTCGCCGAGCAGACTTCGCGCGAGGCGGCCGGCACCCTCGACTTCGGTCTCCCGGACGACGACGGCGACGGCGGCCGCGACACCGACCGCGACGGAGCTGGCACTGGTGACGGCGACGGCGACGGCGCATAAGGCCGGGCCGCTCGCCTCAAGCCTCGCGGTGTTCCGGCTCAAGGAAGCCGATGAGAGCGGAGGCCAGGGCTTGTGGCGCCTGTTCGGCCACGTGGTGTCCTGAGTCGATGCCCTGGCCGCGTACGTCGGTGGCCCACCGGCGCCAGATCGCGAGAGGGTCCCCGTAGAGGTTCTCCAGGTCGTCCTGGAGCGACCAGAGGGCCATCGCCGGGCAGGTGATGCGTGTGCCGGCGGCCCGGTCGGCCTCCTCGTGCTGCCGGTCGACGGTCAGGCCGGCGCGGTAGTCCTCCAACATGGCCCGCACGACATCGGGATCGTGGATCGCCTGCTGCCATTCGTCGTGGTTCTCGCGCCCCATCGCGTCAGGATCACCCCGATACCAACTGCCGGGATCAGCGGTGATCACGCGTTCCGGCACATCCGGCTGCGCGAAGAAGAACCAGTGCCACCACTGAGTGGCGAAATCGACGGTGATCCTCGACAAGTGCTCCGTGAGCGGCAGGCAGTCGAGAAACGCCACTCGGGTGACGGCCGCCGGGTGATCGAGCACGAGGCGCAGCGCCACCGCACCCCCGCGATCGTGCCCGGCGAGGGCGAACCGTGGATGGCCGAGCCGGCGCATCACGGCCACGATGTCGCCCGCGACCGCCCGCTTGGAATAGCCGGTGTGATCCGCCGTGAACTCCGGCCCTCGGGAACGCCCGTATCCGCGCAGGTCCGGGCAGACCACCGTGTGACCGGCCTCCACAAGCAGCGGCGCGACCCGGTGCCATGTGGCCGACGTACGAGGGTGACCGTGCAGCAGCACCACCGGTGGGCCTTCCCCGCCGAAACGGACGAAGACGGTCGCTTCGCCGACCCGAACAGACGCCTCTTCGAAACCTTCGAACATACCGGCCCTTCTTCTGCCCGGTCGGCGACGGCACGGCGGGCCGAAAGCAGCTGCTCAGCTCCCGGCCCGCCGGACGTGACGCATGCCTACTGCACGCCTACCGCACGCCTACCGCATGCCTACCAGCGGTACCAGCGGCCACGCTTTCCGCCGGACGCGGCGGGGCGGACGAGGAAACCGAGCAGCCACACGACGAGGACCGCGATCGCGATCCACCACAGGATCTTCAGGGCGAAGCCCGCACCGGCCAGAATCACGATGAGAAGCAGAACAAGCAGCAGGGGAACCATAGTTATCAGCCTCCGGCGAGCCGTGTGCCCCCGCCCGATGCGGCCACACCTTCATGGGTCGCCGACCACGCGATCGCCCCGGCGGACTAGCCCTCCAGGGAGACGTTCGTGCCCGTGCCCGTGAAGCGCAGGCCGTCCTGCGTCGGCGTGACCTTCGACAGCTTCACGGCGGACGGCAGCCCGTCGATCTTCATGTCCGACTTGACGAGGCTCTTTATCTGGTCGGCGAGCCCCGGCACCGGCAGGCCCGCCACGTCGTCGAGCCGCAGCTTCAGCGTGTCGCCGCCCGACATGGTCACCGTGCCGTACGCGGTGAGGGTCTTGTTGCCGAGCACCTTGTCGACCAGGCCCGACGGGTCGTCGATGTGCATCGCGTGCATGACGTCCGTGACCTTGCCCGTCACCTTCACCTGGCCCTTCGCGGCGCGCGCGGCGCCCGCGTAGGAGACCGTGGCGCCCTTGGGGACGGCCGTGGCGAGGTCCGCGTACGAGATGCGTGCCGAGCCGTCCGCCGTGCCCGCGGTGGCCGACGAGAAGCTGCTGTCGATGCGGACGTTCTTCAGGACGGCCTTGACGTCCGTCACCCGCACCGCGTGGCCGTCCGCCGTCGCCGTGACGTGGTCGAGGCCGACGTCCACCTCGTCCAGCGACTTCGCCGCCACCTGCGTCAGGAAGGGGAAGCCCTTCACCGACACGTCCGGCTTGCTGTCGAGCCCCTGGCTCGACTGGATGCGGTCGGCGACCTTGCCCTCGGCGTAGTGCAGCGCCAACCGGTCGGCGGCCACGAACAGGCCGCAGATGATCACGACAAAGACCAGCAGAATCCGCAGTGCGCGCATCGCCCGGCATCCCCCACGTCGAACAGGGCCACGCCCCTGCGGCGTGACCACCTTCCCCCTCGGTGACGGTGAGCCTAGGCCAAAGGTTCCGCCGGCCGCGGGCCCGGTCCGCCGGCCGGCGGACCGCCCGACGTCAGCCGAAGGCCCGTCCCAGCAGATAGACCGCGGGTGCCGCCGCGGTGAGTGGCAGCGCCACGCCCGCCGTCATGTGCACGAAACGGGACGGGTAGTCGTAGCTCGCCGCCCGCAGCCCGATCAGCGCGCACGCACCCGCGCCGAGCCCGACCGCGAGGGCGCCCGGCGCGCCGAAGCCCGTCAGCCCGCCCATGGCCGCGCCCACGACCGCGGCGGCGACCAGCGCGGCCGCTACCGAGGCGGGCCCCGGCAGCGGGAGCGCCCGCACCAGCGTGGCGGCGGCCACCGCCACCGCGCCCACGACGACCACGTCGGACGCCGCGGCGAGGTGACCGGTCGCGATGATCGCGAGCGCGGCCGAGACCACCGTGGCCAGCAGGCCGGTCAGCCGGGTGTCCGGGTCGGCGTGGCTGCGCAGCTGCAGGACGACGGTGAGCAGCACCCACACGCCCAGCGTGCCGACGATCGCCGCCGGCGCGTGGGACTTGCCCGCGGCCAGCAGCGCGACGTCGGAGACGAGGCCGCCGAGGAACGCGAGCGCGATGCCCTGGCGGGCCGGCCACATGCCGTTCAGCCGGAACCAGCCGGCGGCCGTGACCGCCTGAAGGATCACGACGGGGACGAGCAGCGCGTACGAGCCGAGCGCGGCGCCGCCCGCGAGCAGCAGCCCCAGCACGGCGGTCAGCCCGGCGGGCTGGGCGCCGGGCGGGATGATCGGCGACCTGCCCTCGGCGCGTGCCCGCTGCGCGTCGGTGACGCGGGCGGTGCCGAGCGTGGTGGGGACGCTGTAGCCGTCCGTGTGGGAGCCGGCGCCCTGCGGGCCGGCGGGCGATGCGGGCGCGGCGGCCGGGGTGGGCGCGGCGCCGTTCTGCGCGTGGGCGTTGTGCCCGGCCGCCGAAGGGGCGGGGGCGGGGGCGGGCGTCGGGGCGGGGGCCGGGGTCGGAGTAGGGGTCGGGTACTCCGGCGCGGGCTGTGCGGCCTGCGCGGCCGGACCGGGCTGCGGGTACGCGGCAGGGCCCGGCGCCTGCGCCTGCCGGCCCGGCGCCGGCA
>NZ_JAGIQL010000068.1 GCF_017813245.1 Streptomyces montanisoli | reverse complement strand
AATGCTCTTCCGATCTCACCGTGGGCGGGGCCGTCGCCGGCGCGGGTGAGCCCACCGTCGACGCGTCGGGCGAGGTGCGCGGCGACACCTGCCACCTCGACGTCGCCGACAGCAGCGGCATGATGATCTCCGCGACCCCCAGCGGCGGCTGGCTCCAGTCCTCGCCCACCGTGCCGGGACTCGGCTTCTGCCTCTCCACCCGCGGCCAGATGTTCTGGGTCGAGCAGGGGCTGGCGAACTCGCTGCGCCCCGGCGCACGCCCCCGTACGACCCTCACACCGTCCTTCGCCCTCAAGGACGGCAAACCCTGGCTCGCGTTCGGCACGCCGGGCGGCGACTTCCAGGACCAGTGGACGCTGCACTTCTTCCTCAACGTCGTGCACGGCGGCATGAACCTCCAGGAGGCCATCGACTTCCCCGAGTTCCACACCACCCACATGCCGAACTCGTTCTACCCGCGCGACGCCCACCCGGGGCACGTCCTGCTGGAGGACCGCCACGACCCGGAGGTGGTCGCCGAGCTGCGCAGGCGAGGACATATCGTGACGACGGGGGACGGCTGGTCCCTCGGCCACGTCAGCGCCGTCGCGCGCGAGGACGGCTGGCTGAGGGCCGCGGCCAACCCCCGCGGCATGCAGGGCTACGCGGTAGGAAGGTAGAAGAGCAGATGATCACGGCCGAGTACACGCTGCCGGGCATCCACGTACGGGACCACAGGGTGGACGTCCCGCTCGACTGGGCCGCACCGGACGGCCCGGCCATCACGGTGTTCGCCAGGGAACTCGTCGACCCTGAGCGCCGGCGCGACGACCTGCCGTACCTGACCTACCTCCAGGGCGGTCCCGGCGGGAAGTCGCCGCGTCCGACGGCCAGGAGCGGCTGGATCGGCGAGGCCCTCAAGACCCACCGGGTGGTCCTGCTCGACCAGCGGGGCACCGGCCGCAGCACCCCCGTCGACGGGACCGTGATGGCGGCACTCGGCACGGCCGAGGCGGGCGCCGCGTACCTCTCCCACTTCCTCGCGCCCTCGATCGTCGCCGACGCGGAGCACCTGCGGAAGACGGTGTTCGGCGGCCGGCCCTGGACGACGCTCGGCCAGAGCTACGGCGGCTTCCTGACGCTGTGCTACCTGTCCCAGGCCCCGGAGGGGCTGCACGCGTGCCTGGTGACCGGCGGTCTCGCGTCGGTGACATCGGATGCCTCCGACGTCTACCGGCACACGTACCCGCGGGTCGAGGCGAAGAACCGGATCTACCGCGAGCGCTACCCGCACGACGTGGACGTGGTCGCGCGGGTCGCCGACCGCGTCGCGGCGGGCGACGTGGTCCTGCCGGACGGCGACGTCCTGACGGTACGGCGGCTGCAGGCCCTCGGCATGGGCTTCGGGATGAAGCCCGGCTTCGAGCGCGTGCACTGGCTGTTCGACGAGGCGTTCGCCGAAGGGCCCGGGACGGGGGAGCGGCTGACGGACACGTTCCTCGCCGGCGTCAGGGACAGCACGGCCTTCTACACCAACCCGCTGTACGCCGCGCTCCAGGAGACGATCTACGGGAGCGGCGCGGGGGCCACCGCCTGGGCGGCGGAACGCGAACGCGCGGCCCGGCCGCAGTTCGGCGAGGACGCGAGGCCCCTGCTGTTCACGGGCGAGATGGTCTACCCCTGGATGTTCGAGGAGATCAGGGCGCTGCGGCCGTTCCGTGCCGCCGTCGAACTGCTCGCCGCGCGCGACGAGTGGCCCGCCCTCTACGACCTGGACCAACTGGCCGCAAACGAGGTGCCGCTGGCGGCCGCGGTCTACTTCGACGACATGTACGTCGACTCGGGGCTCCAGCTGGAGACCGTGTCCCGGGTCGGCAACGCGCACGCCTGGGTGACCAACGAGTACGAGCACGACGGCCTCCACGAGGACGCCCGCGTCTTCTCCCACCTGCGCGGCATGCTCAAGGACCGGGGCCTGTTCGGCGCCCGCTGAGCACAGCGCCGCCCCCGCCCGGGTCGCGGGCGGGGGCCGCCGCCGCGCGTCAGGCGGCGGAGCCGAGCGGCCCCGCGCCCTGCGTGTCGTGGTGGATCGGCGAGCGCGCCCCCGTCAGCGGTGCGCCCGACCCGCCCCGGGCCGCCGCCACGATCTCCGACGCGATGGACAGCGCGGTCTCCTCGGGCGAACGGGCGCCCAGGTCGAGGCCGATCGGCGAACGCAGCCCGGCCAGCTCACGCTCGCTCAGCCCCGCCTCCCGCAGCCGCCACGAGCGGTCCTCGTGCGTGCGGCGCGATCCCATCGCGCCGACGAACGCGACCGGCAGCCTCAGCGCCACCTCCAGGAGCGGCACGTCGAACTTCGCGTCGTGCGTCAGGACGCACAGCACGGTGCGCCCGTCCGTCTCGGTGCCCGCCAGATAGCGGTGCGGCCACTCGACGACGATCTCGTCCGCGTCGGGGAAGCGCTCCCGGGTGGCGAAGACCGGGCGTGCGTCGCACACCGTCACGTGGTAGCCGAGGAACTTCCCCATGCGGGCGAGCGCGGCCGCGAAGTCCACGGCCCCGAAGACGATCATGCGCGGGGGCGGCACGCTCGACTCCACCAGCAGCGTCACCGGCTGGCCGCAGTACGAACCGTCCGCGCCCACCACGACCGTCCCCGTGCGGCCGGCCGCCAGCATGGCACGCGCCTCCCCCTCGGCCGTACGGTCGAGCTCGGGGTGGCCGCCGAGCGAACCGCGCGAGGCCTGGTCGGGGCCGACGAGCATCGCCGCGCCCATCAGCTCCTGCGGCCCGTCCGCCACGCGCACGAGCGCCGCCGTGTCACCGCGCACCACGGCGGACAGCCCGGCCGCGAACACCGCCGCGGCCGTCGTGCCGGGCGCCATCGGGGTCACGAGGATGTCGATCACGCCGCCGCACGTAAGACCCACCACGAAGGCGTCGTCGTCGCTGTAGCCGAACCGTTCGAGCACGCTGTGGCCGCCGGCCATGGCCTGCTCGCACAGCTCGTACACGGCGCCCTCGACGCATCCGCCGGACACCGAGCCGATCACGGCGCCAGCGCTGTCGACGGCGAGCGCGGCGCCCGGCTGCCGCGGAGCGCTGCCGCCGACCGCCACGACGGTGGCCACGGCGAACGTCCGGCCCTGTGAAACCCACCGGTCGAGCTCGCCGGCGATGTCCAGCATGGTGATCTCCGTAAGGTGTTGTGCGGCCAGGAAGGCCTGAGGGGCGCCCCCGGCCGGAGGGCGCTCCGGTCGCAGGGCGCTCGGGCCGGAGGGCCGCCGGGGCGCCCCTCCGGCCGGGGCCGGTCAGCCGCGCTCAGCGGCCGCCGCGAGTACCCGGTCGGGCCTGATCGGCAGCTGCCTGTGGCGCACGCCCGTCGCGTGCCACACGGCGTTCGCGACGGCCGCCGCCGCTCCCACGATGCCGATCTCGCCGAGCCCCTTGATCCCCGTCGGGTCGTGCGGGTCGACCTCGTCCACCCAGTCCGCCTCGATCAGCGGGACGTCGGCGTTCGCGGCGATGTGGTACCCGGCCAGGTCACCGCCGACGAGACCGCCGGACGCCGCATCCCTGTGCGCCTCCTCGTGCAGGGCCATGGACAGCCCCCACACCATCCCGCCGACGAGCTGGCTGCGCGCGGTGAGCGGGTTCACCACACGGCCCGCCGCGAACATGCCCAGCATGCGCCGCACCCGCACCTCGCCCGTGGCGATGTCGACGGCGGCCTCCGCGAACTGCGCGCCGAACGAGTGCCGTTCGAGTTTCGCCAGCCCGCGCACGGCGTCCAGCGAGTTGCCGCGCACGGTGATCCCGTCCGCCGGAATCTCCATGCCTGGCACCAGCACCGCCCGCAGTTCCGCGACCGCGGCGACGATCGCGTGCGCCCAGGACCTGGTGCCCGTGGAGCCGCCCGCGAGCATCGCCTGGCCGAAGTCGCTGTCCGCGATGCGCATGCGGATCCGGTCGACCGGGACCTCCAGCGCGTCGGCCGCGATCTGCACCAGCGCGGTCCGCGCCCCCGTGCCGATGTCGGCCGCGGTGATCCGCACGGTGAAGTCGCCGCCGGCCTCGGCCGTCACGGACGCGGTCGACGGCACGACACCGGCCGTGTAGGTCGCGGCCGCCACGCCCGTACCCAGCAGCCAGCGGCCTTCCCTGCGCACGGCGGGCCGCGGGTCGCGCTCCGCCCACCCGAACCTGCGGGCGCCCTCCTCGAAGCAGGCCACCGTCGACCTGCTGCTGAATGGGAGCCCCGAGACCGGCCCGACGGCCGGCTCGTTGCGGATCCGCAGCGCGACCGGGTCGACACCGCACCGCTCCGCCAGCTCGTCCATCGCCGATTCGACGGCGAAGGAACCGGGCGCCTCGCCGGGCGCGCGCATCCAGCGCGGGGTGGGCACGTCGAGCGGCACCACGCGGTTCACCGTGTGGTGCGCGTCCGCCCCGTACAGCACCCGGCTGATGGCGGCGCTCGACTCCACGTACTCCATGACCCGCGACGTGTAGCTGGACGCCTGGTGGTCGAGGGCGCGCAGCCGGCCGTCCGCGTGGGCACCGAGGCGCATCCGCTGCGCCGTCGCGGGGCGGTGGCCGACCAGCGAGAACACCTGGCGGCGCGTCATGACGACCCGCACAGGACGGTGGACGACCGTCGCGGCCATCGCCGCGAGCACCGAGTGCGGGCGCACCAGGCCCTTGGACCCGAACCCGCCGCCGACATGCTCGGAGACCACGCGCACCGAGGAGGGGTCGAGGGAGAGGAGCGCCGCGAGGTCCTGCGCGGTGGCGAAGGCGCCCTGGGTGGTGTCGATCACCTCGAGGCGGCCGTCCTCCCAGCGCGCGATCGCCCCGTGCGGCTCCATGGCGTTGTGGTGCTCCTCGGGCGTGGTGTACCACTCGTCCACCACGACGGCGGACGCGGCGAGTTCGGCCTCCATGTCGCCCTTGGAGATCTCGACCGAGTCGTCCTCGTCGTCGCCCGGTGTGTAGGTGTCCGGGTGGCCGGCCCGGAACACCGTGTCGTGCGGCTCCTGCTCGTAGTGCACGACGAGCGACTCCGCGGCCTCCCTCGCCTGTTCCGGCGTCTCGGCCACGACCAGCGCGACCGGCCAGCCGACGTGCGGGACGCGGTCGTTCTGGAGCACCTGAACGGTCGGGTCGGGGCCGAAGAAGCCGGAGGCCTCCGCGAGGTGCGGCGCGTTCTCGTGATGCAGCACCGCGAGCACGCCGGGCATCGCCTCGACGGGGGCACTGTCGATGGCGGTGATCCGGCCGCGTGCCACGGTGGACAGCACCATCCAGCCGTGGGCGAGCTCGGTGAAGTGGTGCTCGGCCGCATACCGTGCCGCGCCCGTCACCTTGTCGAGGCCCTCCACCCGGGTGTGCGCGACCCCGACGGCCCCCGCCAGCCTGGTCGCCTCGGTCGTCGTGGTCATCGGGCGCTCTCCTCGGCGAGTCGGGTCAGCTCGGAGACGATGAGGTTGCGTGTCAACGTCACCTTGTACGCGTTGTCCGGCAGGGGCTTCGCGGCGGCCAGTTCGGCGTCCGCCGCGGCGGCGAACGCCTCCGCCGTCGCGGGCCCGCCCGTCAGCGCGCGTTCCGCCGCACGGGCCCGCCAGGGCCTGGACGCGACCGCCCCGAGCGCGAGCCGCACCTCCTCGACGACGCCGCCGCGCACCGCGAGCGCGGCGGCGACGGAGCCGATGGCGAACGCGTACGAGGCGCGCTCCCTGACCTTGCGGTAGTGGGAGACCGCGGCGACCGGCGCGGGACCGACGGTCACGTGCGTGATCAGCGCGCCAGGCGGCAGTGCCGTCTCCAGGTGCGGGGTGTCGCCGACAGGCAGGTAGAAGTCCGCCAGCGGCAGCTCGCCCGGCCCGTCCACCGTCTCGTACGAGACGACGGCGTCCAGCGCGGCGAGCGGGACCGCCATGTCCGACGGGTGGGTGGCCACGCAGTGCGTGGACGCGCCCAGGATCGCGTGGTTGTGGTGCTCACCGGCGATCGCCGGGCAGCCGCTGCCGGGAACGCGCTTGTTGCACGGCGCGCTCGTGTCGGCGAAGTACCCGCACCGGGTGCGCTGCAGCAGGTTCCCGCCGACCGTCGCCATGTTGCGCAGCTGCCCCGACGCGCCCGCCAGCAGCGCCTCGGCCAGCATCGGGTAGCGCCGCCGCACCTCGGGGTGGACGGCGAGGTCGCTGTTGGTGACGGTGGCGCCGATGCGCAGCCCGCCGTCCTCGGTGACCTCGACACGGTCGAGCGGAAGCTCGCGTACGTCGACGAGCAGCGCGGGCCGCTCCACGCCCGACTTCATCAGGTCGACGAGGTTCGTACCGCCGCCCAGGTAGGACGTGCCGCCGTCCGCGCCGCGCAGTGCGACGGCACCCGGGACGTCCGTGGCGCGCTCGTAGCCGAACTCCCTCATGCCGTCACCGCCGTGCCGGCCTCGGCGCCGGCGAGGTCCCCGCCCTGCGCGCTCTTGTCCTGAGCGGACTCGCCCTGCGCGGCCTCGGCCGCACGCGCCACCGCCTGGACGATCGACACGTACGCGCCGCACCGGCACAGGTTGCCGCTCATCCGCTCCCGGATCTCGTCCGCGTCCAGCGGTGGCGCCCCGGCCTCAGGACGTACGTCCTCGGTCGCGGCGCTCGGCCAGCCGGCCGCGTGCTCCTCGATGACGGCTATCGCCGAGCAGATCTGCCCGGGAGTGCAGTAACCGCACTGGTAGCCGTCCAGGTCGATGAAGGCCTGCTGCACGGGGTGCAGCGTGTCGCCGTCCGCGACGCCCTCGATGGTGGTGACCTCGCGCCCCTCGGCGGCGACGGCGAACTGGAGGCAGGAGACGGCGCGGCGGCCGTCGATCAGCACCGTGCAGGCACCGCACTGGCCGTGGTCGCAGCCCTTCTTCGAACCGGTCAGCTCCAGATGGTCCCGCAGTGCGTCGAGCAGGGTGGTGCGGTGGTCCACGGGCAGGGTGCGCCGCTCGCCGTTGACGTGCAAGGTGATCGTGCTGGATGTCGCCAGGGCCATGTCCGGCCATCTCCTGAGTACTCGGTGTCGCCCGTGCGTGCGCGATCCCGTCCGTCCGGCGCCGGGCGCTCCGGCGGGCAAACACGTCGCTGCCGGGGGCTGCCGACGCAAATGGGCATGCCTTATGGTGGGCGGGCAACCGGACGATGATCCGCTTAGGTGAAATTAGCGGACTGCTGTCCGCTTAGCAAGAGTTCTTCGATGGGACCCGAGAAGAGGACGCGTGCGCCCGGTAAAGAGCGAGCCGCTGCGCTCGGACGCGCTGCGCAACCGCCGGCGGATCCTGGAAGTCGCCTGGGACGTGCTGACCGAGCACCCGGACGCCTCGATCACGTCGATCGCGCGCAGGGCACACGTCGGGCAGGGCACCTTCTACCGCCACTTCCCGAGCCGCGAGGCCCTCATCCTCGAGGTCTACCGCTACGAGGTCCAGCAGGTCGCCGAGTCCGCCGACCGGCTGCTCGCGACGCGCTCGCCCGACCGTGCGCTACGGGAGTGGCTCGACCGCCTCTCCTGCTACGCCATGACCAAGGCCGGCCTCGCCGAGGCCATGCGCAAGGCGACCTGCGCACGCGGGAGCCTGGCGGGCGTGGGCCACGACTCCGTCAGGTCCGCCGTCGAGACGCTCCTCGCGGCCAACCACGAGGCGGGCACGGTCAGCCGGGACATCGGCGCCGACGACCTCCTGCTCGCGATCGCGGGCCTGTGGCAGATCGACCCGGACGGCGACTGGGAGGCCCGCGCCCGGCGGCTGCTCGACCTCGTGGTCGAGGGCCTGCTCGCGAGCGCGCCGCGGGGCCCGGCCTGCGAGACCTGCGGCGAGCCCGCCGCGGCCCGGGCCGCGGGCCCCGACCGCGGCGCAACCGGGGACGAGGACCACGCGACGAACGGCCGGTGACCCGCGCCGTTGGGAAACCCCTCGACCCGGCGGCCCGCGCCGGGAGACCCTTCGGCATGGAGTTCCTCTGCTACCACCGCGACCGGCCCGGCTCCCTGCCGCTGCGCGAAGAGCTGTCCGAAGAGCACTGGTCGTACATGGACCGGTACGCGAAGGAGATGATCGCCAGGGGCCCGACGTTCAGCGGCGACACGCCAACCGGCAGCCTGCACATCGTCGACCTGGCCGGTCCTGCCGCCGCCCGCGCGTTCGCCCTCGACGAGCCGAACCACCAGGCCGGGGTCTACCGTGACGTGCTGCTGCGCCGGTGGCGCAACACGCTGGGACGCACGATGTGGGACTTCCCCGGCGGCCGCACGGGCGGCAACCGCTACCTGGTCCTCGGCCTCGGCACGGGGCAGGCCGCCGACCTCGCGGTGCCGGCCGGCCGGGACGAACTGATCGCCTACGGGCCGCTGCTGTCCGACGACGGCGCCGCCTGGCTGGGCACGGCGGCGCTGCTCCGCGCCCAGGACCGGGCCTCCGCACGCGCCGTCCTGACCCGCGAGCGGTACGCGGCCGTCGAGGTGCACGACTGGCAGTTCGGCGGGCGCCCCTGACGGCGCACACGGCAGCCCGGTCACCGGCCGGCCGCAAGCGCGGGCCGCCGGTGACCCGCTAGCACCGGCCGGACGCCAGCACCGCCACCGCCGGAAGGCCGATCAACCCGTCCCCGTCCAGCCGCTCGGCCGCGAGCTTGTCGTACGCGGCCTTGACCCGCGCGTACATCTCGGGTGTCTGCTCCGACAGCACACGGCCGATGCCGGCCACGCCACCGGCCGGGCCCGACCACCAGACCTCGGGGTCCTCCCGATGCGTCCAGGCGAGTTCGCTCCCGGCCACCTCGTCCAGTCCCGCCTGGTCCAGCAGACCGCGGAGGCCTTCCGCGGTCCGGGCGAAGCTCATCGGGGCGGGGTACGACGGGCGCACCACGCCTGCCTCGTCCAGCGCCTGATTGAACAGCGACATCGCCTCGTTGGCCGTGGCGTGCCAGACCGTCACCGCGAGCCGGCCACCTGGCCGGGCCACCCGGCGCAGCTCGGTCAGCACCGCCCAGGGGTCCTCCACGTGGTTGACCACGAAGTTGGCCACCACGGCGTCGAACGAGCCATCCGGGAAGGGCAGTTCGGGCAGCACACCGTGCCTGACGTCCGCCCCGGGCGCGTTCGCGGCCGCCAGCTCCACCATGCTCGGCTCCGCGTCCACCGCGACGACCCCGGCGCCACGCGCCAGCGCCGCCACCGCGATCGTGCCAGGACCCGTGCCGACGTCCAGCACGCGGGCGCCGTCGCGGACCCCGGCCGCGTCCAGCAGCGGCCCCGCCGTCGCCGCGCACAGGGCCGCGAAGCTCCCCGCGTACGCCTTGGCGGCGCCCGTCCACATCCGCCGCTCGTGTGCGTCGAACTCGCCCGTCATCCTTCGCCCTCCCCAGGTGCGGCACTCGCGGCAACTCTATGCGTGCCATGGGCAAGCCACGGAACCCGGGCGACGTCCGGCCGGCCCTACAGCACGAAGCCGTGCGGAAACGGGTCGTCCGGGTCGAGCAGGTATGTACCCATGCCGGTGATCCACGCCCGCCCGGTGAACTCCGGCACGATCGCGGGCCTGCCCGCGACCTCCGTCTCCGCGACCACCCGCCCCGTGAAGCGGGTGCCGATGAACGACTCGTTCACGAACGGCGCGCCGACGGACAGTTCGCCGCGCGCGTGCAACTGCGCCATCCGCGCCGACGTGCCCGTGCCGCACGGCGAGCGGTCGAACCAGCCCGGCTGGATGGCCATCGCGTTGCGCGAGTGGCGCGCGTCGGAGCCCGGCGCGAGGAACTGCACGTGCTTGCAGCCCCGGATGACCGGGTCGGCCGGGTGCACCGGCGGGGCGGCGGCGTTGATCGCGTCGGAGATCGCCAGGCCGGCCGCGAGGATCTCGTCCTTGCGCGCCCGGTCGAAGGGCAGGCCGATGGAGGCCAGGTCGACGATGGCGTAGAAGTTGCCGCCGTACGCCATGTCGTAGCGGACCTCGCCGAGGCCGGGCACCGCGACCGTCGCGTCCAGCGCGAGCGCGAACGCGTCGACGTTGCGCAGGGTCACGCTCTCGGCCACCCCGTCGCTCACCGCCACGCGCGCCTCGACGAGCCCGGCAGGCGTGTCGAGGCGCACGACGGTCTCCGGCTCCGTCACCGCCATCATCCCCGTCTCCACCAGGACCGTCGCCACACCGATCGTGCCGTGCCCGCACATCGGCAGGAAGCCGCTCACCTCGATGTACAGCACCCCCCAGTCGGCGCCCTCGCGCAGCGGGGGCTGGAGGATCGCTCCGCTCATGGCGGAGTGACCGCGCGGCTCGTCCACCAGGAACCGCCGCAGCTCGTCCAGGTGCTCGACGGCGTACGCGCGCCGCCGCGCCATCGACTCGCCGGGGATGGGCGCCACGCCGCCGGTGACGACGCGCGTGGGCATCCCCTCGGTGTGCGAGTCGACGGCACTGAGTGTGCGGACACTGCGCATCAGGCCCGCTGCCCCTCGTCGCCGAGCGCGGCCAGGGCGTCGATCGCGCGCCGCATGTCGGCCGTGACCTGCTCGCGGAACGCGGGCACGAGGGGGCCGCGCGGCGGGCGGCACGGACCGCCGTAGCGGCCCACCATCTCCATGCCGAGCTTGATGGCCTGGACGAACTCGGTGCGCGAGTCCCAGCGGAAAGCGGCGACGAGCGGCTCGTACAGCGCCCGCGCCTCCTCAAGCTTGCCCGCGCGCGCCAGCTGGAACAGCCGCGCCGACTCGGCGGGGAAGACGTTGGGGAACCCGGCGAACCAGCCGGCGGCGCCCATCAGGAGGCTTTCGAGCACCACGTCGTCGGCGCCGCTGATCACGTCGAGTCCTGGCGCCTGCTCCTTGATCTCCAGCACGCGCCGCACGTCGCCGGAGAACTCCTTCACCGCGAACACGTTGTCGATCGCGGCGATCTCGGAGAGCAGCGCAGGGGTCAGATCCACCTTCGTGTCGAAGGGGTTGTTGTAGACCATGACAGGCAGCCCGACGGCCGCGACGGCCTCGAAGTGCGCGATGACCTCGCCCGGGTTGGCGCGGTACATGGTGGGCGGCAGGCACAGCACACCGTCCGCGCCGTCCTCGGCCGCCGCCTCCGCCCAGCGGGCGGCCAGGTGCGAACCGACGCCGTGCACGCCGACGATGACCTTGCCGCGTCCGGCGACGGCCCCGATCGCCGTGCGGGCGACGGCGCGGCGCTCGTCGTCGGTGAGCGACGAGTACTCGCCGAGCGAGCCGTTGGGGCCGACACCGTCGCAGCCGTTGTCGACGAGCCACGAGCAGTGCTCGGCGTACTTGTCGAGGTCGACGGCGAGCCCGGCGGGCGCGGAGGCGTCCTCGCGGTAGGGCAGGGCTGTGGCGACGACGACGCCGTTGAGCACGGCGCCGGGGGACGAGGTGGTCATCTGCGCGATCTCCTTCTGGTCATACGGGAAGGCCTGGACGGACTTGACGGGTGGCATGGGCTGGGCGGGCCGGGCGGACGACACCGGGAGCAGCGGTGGGCGCGGCTGACCGCGCCGGCGGTCACCCCTCACGCTCCGCCGGCGGTGCGGCGAGTTCTGCGAGGCGGATCGGTTCCGCGACCGGCCTGCGGTGCGGCGCGGCCGGATCCGGGTCCGGCGCGCCGAGCCGCGCCCTCAGCTCGGCCACCGTCACCCCGCACATCCGCCCCTGGCAGGGGCCGAGCCCGGCCCTCGTACCGAGCCGCGCGACCCGCGCCTCGGACGACACCGGGTCGCCCGCCGCCGCGCACACCGCCGCGTAGTCCGTCTCCTCGCACCGGCACACGATCGTGTCGCCGCGCAGCCAGCCGGGCCACTCCCTCCCGACCGGATGCGCGTGGGCGAGCCGTTCGGCGAACGCGCGGCCCTGGTCGCGGGCGCGGCGCAGCGGTGCGAGGGTGCGCGCCGAAGGGTCGCCCCCCGCGGCGAACCAGCCCGCCACCGCGCCCTCCGCGCGTGCGGCCGGCGCGCCCGCGATGCCGGTGACCTCGCCCGCCGCGTACACGCCGGGCGCGCTCGTGCGCTGCTCCCCGTCGACCTCGACGAACACCTCGGCGGGCGCCGAGCCGCGCAGCTCGCACCCGGACGCGACCGCGAGTTCCAGGCGCGGTGTGAAGCCGTGGCCGACGCACACCGCGTCCGCCGCCGTCACCCGCTCGGTGCCCGGCACGACCGACCAGTCGCCGCGCACCCGCGCGCTCACGACCTCCTCCACGCGTCCGTCGCCGCGTGCCTCGATCACGGCGCGGCCCGGCAGGTACGGCACACGCTCGCGGGCCAGCGCCGCCGTGTACGAGGCGAGTTCGCCGGTCTTGCCCGCCTGCGCGGCCAGCTCCCAGGGCTTGCGCAGCCAGCCGCGCGTCGCGGAGGCGGCGCGCGCGGCCTCAAGCACCTCCACCACCCGCGACCCGGCTTCGAGCAGCGAGACCGCGACCGGAAGCAGGAACGGTCCCGTGCCCGCCACCACGACCCGGTCGCCGACAGCCACCCTCTCGCCCTTCGCGAGCGCCTGCGCGGCCCCGGCCGTGAACACGCCGGGCAACTCCCAGCCGGGGAAGGGCAGTACGCGGTCATGCGCGCCGGGCGCCAGCACCAGCGCGTCCGGGCGGAGCGTCCGCCGCTCGCGCGGCAATCCGCCGGTGAGCACGTGCACCAGCGGGGCGCGCGACGGGTCGTCCCGCTCGATCGCCCACACCGACGTGTCCGCGAGCCAGGTGGAGCGCCGGTGCCCGATGACCCGCATCGAGCGCTGCTCGAACGCGTTGTAACCGTGCTGCAGTACGTCGGGGTTGGCCGCCTCGTACGCGTCGGGCAGCATCCGGTGGTACTGGCCGCCCGGCTGCTCCGCCGAGTCGACCAGTGTGACGCGCGCACCCGCCGCGAGCGCCGCGTCGGCGGCCGCGAGACCCGCGGGGCCCGCGCCCACGACCACCACATGGCGGCCCACCACATGGCGGCCCGTGCCGCCCGTGCCCGCGCTCACCGCTCGCCCCGCTCGTCCCGTGCCTGCGTGGAGACCGCGTCGCCCTCGTGCACGCGCCTGCGGCAGGCCCGCACATCGCGCTCGCCGTTGACCGTCACCAGGCAGTCGAAGCACACACCGATCCCGCAGAACACACCGCGCGGCGCCCCGGACCCGGTGGCCCGCCACGCCGTGCGCCCGGACGCCAGCAGCAGCCCCGCGACGGTCTGCCCCGCGATGCCGCGCACCGGTTCGCCGTCGACGGTCACGGTCACCGGTGTCTCCATGCGCCGCACGGGGTCGGTGGCATGTGGCACGAGCCTCGGACTCACGTCGTCTCCTCCCCGGCCGTGGACCCGGCCGGTACGTCCTCACCCAGCACCGCCGGCCGGTCCACCCGGAACGGGCCGGCGTCGATCTCCGGCTCGCGCCCGTCGAGCAGCGCGCGCACCAGCCGCGCCGTCCCCACCGACAGGCCGATGCCCGCGCCCTCGTGGCCGCTCGCGTGCCACAGCCCGGCCAGCCGCGGATCGGGGCCGATCACCGGCAGATGGTCGGGAACGTACGGCCTGAAGCCGCCGTAGGCACGCATCACGGGCACTCGCGCGAGTGACGGGAAGAGCCTCAGCGCCTTCGCCGCGATCGCGGACAGCACCTCGGGGCGCGTCCTGGCGTCGAATCCGACGCGGCGCCTCGACGAGCCGAGCAGCACGCTGCCCGCGAGTGTCGCCTCGACGACGGCGGACGTCTGGAGATCGCCGGCCCCGCTGCCGACCGCACCGACGTAGTCGGCGTCGTACACCTTGTGGAACACCGTCGGTGGGAGCGGTGTGGTCACCAGCACCTCGCCGCGCCTCGGCCTGATGTCGACGGGCGCGCCGAGCCGCGCGGCGAGCTCGCCCGACCAGGGACCCGCCGCGTTGAGGAAGACGTCGCCCTCCAGCGTGCCGTGGGACGTGCGGACGCCCGTCAGCCGGCCGCCGCGCACGACGCCGCCGAGCACCTCGCGGCCGGAGCGCAGGGACGCGCCGGCCGCGAGGGCGCCTGAGAGGAGCGCCGCGGCCGCGCCGGCGGGCTGCACCTGGGCGTCCTGCGGGTAGTGCACGGCCGCGGTGTGCTCGCGGGTGACGTGCGGCTCGGCGGCGCGCAGCGCGTCCGCGTCCATCGCCTCGGCCACCACCCCCGACGCCCGCTGGGACGCGGCGAACGGCCGCAGACCGTCGGCGCCCGCCCGGGTGGTGGCCACCACGATGCCGCCCTTGGGCTGCCATTCGGCCTGCACGGCGAGGCCGCCGAGGTCCGTCAGCACCTCGGGCCACAGGCGCCGGGAGAGTTTCGCCAGTTCGAGTTCGGGCCCCGGGCCCTTGTCGGACAGCAGGATGTTGCCCTCGCCGTGGGAGGTAGTCGCGGCAGCCGGGCCGCCCCGGTCGATCACCAGGACGTCGCAACCCGCGAGGGCGAGTTCCCTGGCACAGGCGGACCCGACGATGCCGGCACCGAGAATCACGACACGCGTTCGGTCCACCCGTCCTCCTCGTTCTGTAAAGCGAACGACCTGAGACTAGGTCGCCCGGGGATGGGTGTCAACGGCTGACCATGGCCGCCCGGTACGTAACGCCCTGCGCGGCCCGCGCGGTACGACCGCTCAGTGCGGCGCGCCGTGCCGCTCCTGCGGCTCACCGGCGCCCGACCTGTAGTGCAGGAGGAGCACCGAGTGCACGGGCCCGTCGGGCGCCGCATAGCAGTGCGGCAGTGACGCGTCGAACGACACGTAGTCGCCGGCGCCGAGCTCCACGCGGTGCCCGTCCACCTCCACCGCGAGCGTCCCGCTCTGCACGACCGTGTGCTCGGTGCCCGCGTGCCCGAGCGACGGCTGGCGCGAGTCCGCCCTCACCTGCTGGTCGTAGAGTTCCATGATCACACCGCCGGTCTCGATGCGCTGGAGCGGCCGCAGGTCGACGCCCTCGCCGCTGAGCACCTCGGCATCCGCCGCGCGCACCACCGTCACCGTGTCGGTGCGGCGCGTGTCGAGCAGGTCCGAGATCGGCATCTCCAGCGCGCGCGAGAGGCTGAACACCGTCTCGATCGTCGGGTTGCCCGTGGCCGACTCCAGCTGGGAGAGCGTCGCCTTGCCGATCTTCGAAAGCCGCGAGAGCTCCGACAGGGACAGGCCGCGGCGCGTGCGCTCGCGTCTGAGGTTGGCGGCCAGGACGTCCCTGACCGAACTGCTTGCGGGGGTCACTCGATGCTCCTACGGCGGTCGGCTGCGTTCGTCTCAGCGTACGGGTGGTCCGCGCATGTCGTTCGGCATAGTGAACAGCTCGAGCGTGCGGTGACCGAACGGACCTGGCACCGGAGTGTAAGGCGGCACGAACGCCCCACGGCCTCGGGGGACGGCAGTTCCGGGCTTCCCGGGAAGCCACGCGTTCCGGAAGGGGGCACAGTGAGAGGACGACGTCTCGCCAGGGAGCACACGGTGACGGTGAAGCGGATGGGGCTCGTGGTGCACCACGGCCGCAGGGACGCGCTGCGGGTGGCGGCCGACGTCCACACGTGGGGCGCCCTGCACAACGTGCGGTGCACGGAGATCGACGTGTGGCAGCGCGAAGGCCCGCGGCACGCGGAGGAGGATCGGCGGACGGTCTCCGGCCACCCCGACCTGGTCGTGACGCTCGGCGGCGACGGCACGTTCCTTCGCGGCGCCCGCATCGCCGCGAAGGGCGACGGGGCCGTGCTCGGCGTCGACCTCGGCACGGTCGGCTTCCTCACCGAGGTGCCCGCACAGGACGTCGTCGCCGCGCTGGACGCCGTCAACGAGGACCGCGCCCTCGTCGAGACCCGCATGACGCTCGCCCTGCGCGCGTCGAAGCCGCTGCGCATCCCCACCAGCATGGAGGCGCTGCTGCGGTCGGGACGCGGGCCCGCCCTGCCCCCGCCGGAGGTGCGCGAGGAGGCCGACGGCGTCGACGACTGGGGCGTGGCCCTGGACGTCGCGGCGCTCAACGACATCGTCCTGGAGAAGCTCGTCCGCGACCGCCAGGTCGACCTCGGCGTCTACGTCGCGGGCCGGCTGCTCGCGTCGTACTCGGCGGACGGCGCCATCGTGGCCACCCCCACCGGCTCCACGGCCTACAGCTTCGCCGCGGGCGGCCCGGTGCTCTCACCGAACATGGACGCCGTGGTGTTCACCCCGGTGGCACCCCACATGACCTTCGACCGCACGGTCGTGGCCGCGCCCGACGAACCCGTCGCGCTGCGCGTCCTGCCGCACTCGGGGCCCGCCGCGCTCAGCGTCGACGGCCGGCTGCGCGGCGTGCTCGAGCCCGGCGACTGGATCGCCGTCCACGCGGCCGACTACCGGCTGCCCCTGATCAGGCTCGCGCCCACCGACTTCTACCAGCGACTGCGCCACCGCTTCCGCCTCACCGACGCGCCCGCCACGGACGGGGAAGGGCCGCTCGACCCGTTCGGCAGGCCCCCGGGGCCCGTCCCCGCCGACCTGGCGCACCTGCGCCTGCCGCCCGTGGACGAGCGCCGCACGGGCGGCCAGGAGGCGTGACGGAGGCGCTCAGCGCCTGCACGCTCAATGCCTGCACGCTCAGTGCTTGACGTCGTTCTTGTAGTCGTCCACGCACTGCTGCCGGTCCGACTGGCTGTGGGCGTGCTGCAGGCAGTCGCTGTAGTTCTTGAACTCGTGCGAGTTCAGGATCGAGACGCCCAGGGCGATGATCAGGCCGCCCGCGATCAGGCCGATCGCGCCCAGCACGGCTCCCGTGATCGCCATCCCGCGGTGCGGCGCCATGCCGCCGCGGGCCCTGCGGGCGCCGAAGATGCCCAGCACGAGCCCGATGATGCCGAGGACGATGCCGCCGAACACCGTCCAGAAGAACACGATGGCGAGGATGCCCAGCACGAGCGCGGCGACCGCCATGCCGTTGCCGCGCCTCTGCTGCGGATGACCCGGGTCGCCCTGCGGACCCGCGTAGGGCGGGGCCGAGGGCAGTCCCTCGTTGGGCTGCTCGCCTGAGGACCATGAGGAAGGCCCGGGCGTGGACGACATGTGGCACCAACTTCTTCCGTGTACCGGTCGGGAGCAACGTCATCCCACTTGTGCCCCCGCTGGGCCGGTGCAGTCGGGCAAGCCGGCGGTTCAGCTCGCGCGCTGCCGTCCCGTCCACTCCAACAGGGCTTGTGCGGACCACGTGTTGACGACCCGCTCGGCCGGCACCCCGCACTCCTCGGCCCTGGCGCACCCGCGTTGCTGCCAGCCGAGCTGGCCCGGCGCGTGCGCGTCGGTGTCGACGGCGAACAGCGTGCCCGCCGCGACCGCGGCGCGCAGCAGCCGGCGCGGCGGGTCGAGCCTCTCAGGGCGGCAGTTGATCTCCACCGCCGTACCGGACTCCGCGCACGCCGCGAACACGGCATCCGCGTCGAACTCCGACTCGGGGCGCCCGCGTCCCGTCAGCAACCGCCCCGTGCAGTGGCCGAGCACGTCCGCGTGCGGATCGCTGACGGCCGCGACCATGCGGCGCGTCATGGCATGCCGGTCCATCCGCAGTTTCGAGTGCACGGACACGACCACCAGGTCGAGCCGCGCGAGGAGTTCGGGCTCCTGGTCGAGCGAACCGTCGTCGAGGATGTCGCACTCGATGCCGGTCAGGAGCCGGAACGGCGCCCAGCGGCCGTTCAGTTCCGCGACGACGTCCAGCTGCTCGCGCAACCGGTCCGGGGACAGCCCGCGCGCGACCGTCAGGCGGGGGGAGTGGTCCGTGAGCACGGCCCACTCGTGCCCGAGCCCGGCAGCCGCCGCGCCCATCGCCTCGATGGGGCTGCCGCCGTCCGACCAGTCCGAGTGCAGGTGGCAGTCGCCCCGCAGCGCCGCGAGCAGCTCTTCCCCGCCCTCGGCGAGCGGCCCCGCGTGCTCGGACTCCAGCCGGGCCAGATAGCCGGGCACGGTGCCGTCGGCGGCCTCCCGCACCACTTCCGCGGTGCGCGGGCCGATGCCGGCCACGCGGGTCAGCGAGCCGGCGGCGAGGCGCGCGGCCAACTCGTCGGCCCCCATCGCCGACACCACGCCGGACGCGGTGCGGAACGCCTTGACCCGGTAGGTCTCCGCGCCCGACCGCTCCAGCAGGAACGCGATCCTGTCGAGCGCCATCACCGGGTCCATGCGCCCATTGTCGGTGCGGCCGTTCGCACCCGCATCCGGCGGCGGACGCGAAGGGGCCCCGCGGCGTCGGTGATGACGCACGCGGGGCCCCTGTGCTCCGATCCGCCCACGAGGAGGTGCCGCGCCCCCGGCGTACCGCGGCACGGTCCGTCACCGGACCGGCCGCGCGGCGGACCTCCTCGGGCGCCGGATCAGTGCTGCGCGGCGCGACGCTTGCGCGACGCCCACAGGATGCCCGCTCCGGCGATCACCACGACGGCGGCCGCACCGGCGATGACGGGGGTCGAGCTGGACGAACCGGTCTCGGCCAGGTTGTCGCCCGACGCGCTGGGCGAGGCGACCGGCGCGGCGGCGGCCGACGAGGACGCCGGGGCCGGGCTCGCGGGCGCGGAACTCGCCGGGGCGGAGCTCGCGGGCGCCGAGCTCGCAGGCGCCGACGGCGGCTGCGACGACGGGGGCTGCGACGACGGCGGAGCGGTCGGCGGCGTGGACTTGATGGGGCAGTCCTTCACCGTCTTCGTGTCGTCGAAGTCGTACTTGGCGTTGTCGCCCGCCTTGACGACCAGGTGGGCCGTGATCTCCGCGCCGTGGTCCGGGAGATCGAGGTGCTGCCGCTGGAAGCTGCTGCCGAACGTGGTGACGGGCACCAGGTCCTTGCCGTCCACCATCAGTTCCACGGTGTTGGTGGACTGGCCGTCGTAGGCCTGCAGATTGACCGACACGCTGTCACACGTGAGCTGCCACCTGGGCGTGTGCGCAGACGCCGGGCCGGCCGCGAGGCCCACTCCCAGCACGCCCGCCGCCGCGACCGATATCAGGGCCCCAGGGCGCCTGAGCGATCCGAATCGAGTCACAGATTTCCTCCGGGGAGTACAAGCGCCGCCCACGATGGCGGCCGGGCGCACAGTACCGCCCTCGTCACTCGTGTCCGCCGCTCACCTCTGCCAACTCGGGTTCCTCACGTGCCGGATGTCCGGGTTGGGGAGGATGACGAGGTGGTTCGTGCGCCACCCAACACGCCGTCAGTCACCGAACTTCCGCACGTCAGGCGGGGTTTGTTACAAATAACCGATAGATGCATAAAGAAATGGTCAAGGAGGCGCGATCGGGCCTCCGGTCGCCTCTCAACCCACCCCGTCAGCTGCGATTTCCCTTCCCCCCGCGGTCGCCGCCGCGCCGCGGCCTGGGCACCTCGCGGGCGCGACGCGCACCGTCGCCCAGCCGTGCCCGCCACTCCCTCAGCCACCGGTACTTCTCGCGCTGCCTGCGCGTGGAGCTGTCCAACTCCTCCATCAGCCGTATCGAGCGGTTCTCCAGATCCAGTTCGTCGAGGATGCGGTCCATCTCGGTGAGCAGTGCCCCGTGCAGCTGCCACTCGCCCGGATGCTCGCGCACCACCTCGAGCAGCAGCTGCGCCACCTTCTCACGCTCACCGCGCGCCTCTTCCAGGTCCTCGGTGAGCCGTGTCTCCGCGCGCTCGGCGTTCGCGCTGACCGGCGTGGTGACGAGGACGGCGAAGCTCACGATCGCGTCGCCCATCCTGGCGATCACGTTCTCCATCGCGGCACCCGTCTCGGGCGGGAACATCGGCTCCTCCAGACGGGCCTTCGCCAGGTCCGTCAGCGTCCGCGCGAGGACACGCACGACCACGGCGCAGATTTCCAGCGTGTCGAGCCCGGTGCGCAGCACCACCCGGTGCAGCAGCCCCTCGCGCACGCGCGGGTTGAGGCGCAGGGACTCCTCCGCCTGCCGCAGTTCCGCGTCGACGTCGGTGATCTCCTGGTCGATCCTGCGCGCCTCGTGCAGCCGGGCGGCGGCGGTCTCCACCGTGGTGGGGTCCGCGAGCCCGTCGCTGATACGCAGCATCAGCTGGCGGATCCTGCGGGCCAGCGCCTCGATCGACTCGCCGGCCGTCTCCACCCACACGGGCGGGATGAACAGGAAGTTGAACAGCAGACCCACGCCCGCGCCGATCAGGGTGTCGAGGACCCTCGTCCAGGCAGTGGACTCCACCTGCACCTGCGTCACACCGAGGACCAGCATCGCGCTGATCGCCACCTCGACGACGAAGTCCCCCGCGCGCACGATCCGCCCCACCACGAGCGCCATCAGGATGATGAGCGCGAGGCTCCACCAGGCGAGGCCCACCAGGGCGCTGAAGCCGACCGCCACCAGGACGCCCGTGACGACCGCGTTCACCCGTGTGAGACTCAGCCGGATGGTGGAGTAGAGCGTCACCTGGGTGACGAGCAGCGCCGTGAGCGGCGCCGTCAGGGGCGCCGCCTCACTGGACAGCCGCTCCGCGACGATGAACGAGATGGTCGCCGCCGCCGTCGAGCGCAGGGTCTGGACGACCACGGGCTCCCTGCGCAGCCGCAGTACGCGCGCGGCCGAGGCCTTCACACGATTTCGGACGTCGAACACCTCACGCTCCTTCCCCCTCGTGCGTCACTCGGAACGGCACGGCCGCGTCCCCTCCGGTACCGTCACCCGAATGCGCAGCCGCGACGACCTCGACGATTCCGAAGACCCCGGCGCCTTCGGCGACCCCGGTGACCCGGCGTTTCCGCGGGCGGCAGCCGCAACCGAGCCCTCGCTGGCCGGTCTCGACGCCCGCGTCACGCACTGCGCCGCGTGCCCGCGGCTGGTGGCCTGGCGCGAGGAGAAGGCACACGACGATCCGCCGGCCTACCGGGGCCAGCGGTACTGGGCGCGTCCAGTACCCGGCTTCGGGCCCGCTGACGCCTCACTTCTCATCGTCGGCCTCGCCCCGGCCGCGCACGGCGCCAACAGGACGGGCCGGATGTTCACCGGCGACAGGTCGGGCGACGTGCTCTTCGCCGCTCTGCACGCCCTCGGGCTCGCGTCCCGCCCGGACCCGGTGGCGGCGGACGACGGCATGACGCTGCGGGGCGTACGGATGAGCTCACCGGTGCGGTGCGCGCCGCCGGCCAACCGCCCGGCACCCGCCGAACGCGACACGTGCCGCCCGTGGCTCGCCCGCGAGCTCCAGCTCCTTGCCCCCACGCTGCGCACGGTCGTCGTCCTCGGCGCCTTCGGCTGGCAGGCCCTGATGCCCGCGCTGGCGGAGGCGGGCTGGGTGCTGCCGAGGCCACGTCCCGCCTTCGGGCACGGCGCGCGGGTGACGCTGGGCGAACGTGACGGGCGGCGAACGCTGGACCTGTTCGGCTGCTACCACGTCAGCCAGCGCAATGTCTTCACCGGGCGGCTCACACCGCTGATGCTCCGTGAGGTGCTGGCCGGCGCGGCGGACGCGGCAGGCATCCTGCCGTGACGACTCGAAGCGCCGAGCGGCGCTACAGCTCGCGCAGCGCCGGCAGCAGCTCCTTCGCCGCCCACGGGAGGAACGGCGCCTGCTGGTCGCCGCCCACCTGCACCAGCGCGACCTCGGTGAAGCCGGCCTCCACGAAGGGCCGCACGGCCGCCACGAAGTCGTCCACGTCGTCACCGCATGCCACCGCGGACGCCACGTCCTGCGGGGTCACCAGTGCCGTCGCGCCCGCGAACCCCTTCGTGGTGGGGATCTCCGCGTTCACCGGCCACGGCCCGACGTTCCACCGGAACTGCTCATGGGCCCGGGCGATCGCCGCGTCGCGGTCCGTGCCGTACGAGACCGCCACCTGTCCCACCCGGGGCTTGCCCGCGCCGCCCGCCCGGTCGAAGTCGCCGACGATCGACGCCTCCGGATCCGTCGCGATCAGCAGGTCGGCCACGCGGCCCGCCAGCTCCGCCGACCTGGGCCCCGACGCCGCCACCCCGATCGGCGGCGGGCCCTCGGGCAGGTCCCACAGCCTGGCGTGCTCGACGTCGTAGTGGGTGCCGTGGTGGGTGACGTACCCGCCGGCGAACAGCGCGCGGATGATCTCCACGGCCTCCTCGAGCATCTCGTGCCGCACGCTCGCCGCCGGCCATCCGGCGCCCACCACGTGTTCGTTGAGGTTCTCTCCCGCGCCGAGACCGAGCCTGAAGCGTCCGCCGGACAGCAGTTGCAGGGTCGCCGCCTTCTGCGCCACGACCGCCGGGTGGTAGCGGATCGTCGGGCACGTCACGTACGTCATCAGCGGGATGCGCTCCGTGGCCTGCGCCGCCGCGCCGAGCACGCTCCACGCGTACGGCGCGTGGCCCTGCTCGTCCAGCCACGGGAAGTAGTGGTCCGAGGTCACGGAGAAGTCGAAACCGGCACGCTCCGCCCCGACCACGTGCTCCACGAGGTCGGCGGGGCCGGCCTGCTCCGTCATCATCGTGTATCCGATCTGCACCATGATCGTCGGGTAGCCACATCCGCCCGCCCGAAACGCGGCGGCCGGCCGCTCGCGCTTCGTGCCCGTGCTGCGGGGTACCCGGGGCCCGTACACGCGTCACATGGGACGACGGGGGAGCGGCCGATGCGCCCGGGCCCCGAGGAGGTACGCCATGACGGGGTTCGCCGGGCTGCTGGACGGGCCGATGTACATCGTGACCGCCGCGGCGGCGGGCGAGCGCGCCGGGTGCCTCGTCGGGTTCGCCGGCCCGTGCTCCATCGAGCCCGAGCGGCACACGGTGTGGATCTCGAAGGCGAACCACACCCACCGCGTGGCGACCGCGGCCGGCCACCTCGGGGTCCATCTGCTCGGCCCAGGCCAGCGCGCGCTCGCCGTCCTGTTCGGGGCGCGCACGGGCGACGACACCGACAAGTTCGACGGCATCCCGTGGCGGCCGGGCCCCGAGGGCGTCCCGCTGCTCGACGGCGTACCGGCCTGGTACGTCGGGCGCGTCGAGGACCGTATCGACGGCGGCGACCACACGGGGCACCTGCTCACGCCCACCGCGTCGGCGTGCGAGGGCGGGGCGGAACGGGGCAGGCTGCTCACGCTCACCGACGTACTCGACGTCACCCCTGGCCACGCCGCCGGCTGACCCGCACCCGGCGCACCTCAGGGCGCCCCTCGGGCAAGGGGCGCCCTGCGATGCGGCACGTGTGCCGCCGGCGGTGGGGTCAGGCAAGCGGCGGTGGGCCCTTGCGCTCGCCCTCGTGCTCGTCGCGCGGCTTGACCTCCTCGCCGTGGCCGCCGAGCTCGTGCGGCAGCAGACGGCCGTCCTTGGGGAACGTCTCGTTCCCGTCGCCCGTACCCTCCACATGGCTCTGGTGCTCAGGCCTGCGCGGGTGCTCCTGCGGGCCCGGGTGGTGGTTGACGTCGTCCCTGCGGCGGAAACCCAACCAGAATCCCCCGACGAGAATGATCACGATCACCAGCCCGATCGGGAACATCCAGACGTTGCCGGCCGCAAGGACCACGTCGTGTGCGTACAGCATGTTCGGTGGGTTCATGAGCGATCGAGTACCCCTTCGGCCGCCAGTGATGACCACTGGACGGTCGACGGGGACGAATTCTTCACCCGCTCGGCTGAAGAACGCCATGCCACAGGTTTGCGCCCGCCGGATCGAGGCACCCGGGACGCCGCCGGGAACGCCCGCCGAACCAGGAAGGGGCTGGGCCATGGGTCTCATACCCATGCTGTGCGGCGTACTTTTCCCACCCGCGATGCTCGGTGTGGTCGTCGGGATGGGCCGTCTCGAGGAATTCCTGATGCGGGAGCCGGAGCCCAGGAACGGACCCGCACACTCCCGCCGGCGCCTCAGGCGCCGCTGACCGCCCAACGCCTCCGTCCCGGGTTTCGCGCCCCGGGGCCGGGGCACGCGGCCGTCGTGGCCGTGCATGACGGCCCTCGTGGCCGCGCACGACGATGCACGGCCACGCACCTGGACGGGACGAGGGGGGACGAGGCGGTTGAGCCGGGAAGAGCCCGATACCACGCCCACGCACGGTGAGGGCGCCCAGCAGCGCGAGAAGGGCAAGAAGGACGGCACGACGCGCACCACCGTCCTCGTCGCCCTCACAGCGAACCTGATCATCGCCGTCGCCAAGGCCGTGGGCGGCCTCTTCTCCGGCTCGCCCGCCCTCCTGTCGGAGGCCGCGCACTCGGTCGCCGACTCCCTCAACGAGGTCTTCCTCCTCGCCTCACTCAAACGCAGCCGCAAGGCTGCCGACAGCAGGCACCCCTTCGGCTACGGCAAGGAACGGTACTTCTGGGCGCTGCTCGCCGCCGTCGGCATCTTCGTCATGGGCGGCTGCTTCTCGTTCTTCCAGGGGTTCGAGGCCCTGAGGTCGGACGAGAACGAGGGCTCCACCGGCTACATCATCGGCCTCGTCGTCCTCGGGGTCTCCCTGATCGCCGAGGGCACCTCGCTGGCGCGTGCCGTGCTCCAGCTGCGCGCGTCGAAGAAGGGCGCGGCCGAGGACCCGACGCTGCGGACGGTGCTCGCCGAGGACTCCACAGCGGTGCTCGGCGTCCTCCTCGCCATGGCCGGCATGTCGCTGCACTGGATCACCGGAAACATCGTGTGGGAGGCGAGCGCGTCCTTCGCCATCGGCCTCCTGCTCGTCTACATCGCCTACCGTCTCGGCTCGGAGGCTCGCGGGCAGTTGATCGGCGAGGCGGTCGACGAGGAGACCCGCGACCGCATCCGCGGTCTGCTCGGCGAACAGCCGGAGATCGACAACGTGGCCGCGCTGCTGACGATGAAACTCGGCCTCGACTCGGCGCTGGTCGCGGCGCGCGTCGACCTCGTGCCGGGCATGGACAGCGAGCGGGTCGAGACGGTGTGCGTACGCATCAAGAAGGCGATCACCAAGGCCTGGCCCGAGGCCGACCAGGTCTTCATCGACATCACAGAGGCGCCGTCCCGGGACTGACCGGCGCCGCACCGTCCCTTGGGCGGCGCGCTCGTACCTGCACCGCGTTCACGCGCCGCCGACGGCCGGATGTTTCAGCTCGCGCAGGTCCATGCGCGAGCCGTGGCCGCGGGTCACCGCCTCGAGCGTTCGCTGGAGCGGGGACGGCGGCACCGTCAGGACCGGGCAGGCCGCGTGTGCCACGCAGAAGCGCGCGACGGACGGGAACAGGGCGCGGCGCCACAGGCCGCGGCGGCCCGTGCCCACCACGAGCAGGTCGTCCTCGCGGTCCGCGATGTCGACCAGCGCCTGCCCCGGCGCGCCCCGCGCCACGAAGCACTCGGTGGGCACGCCGGGCTCCGCGCCGCCGAAGGCCGTGTCGAGCGCCGCGACCAGCACGTCGACGGCCTCGCGGCGGCAGTCCTCGCTCAGCGAGGGGGACGGGAAGGAGCCGCGCGGGCCCAGCTCCGTCAGCGGCGCCTCCCACGCGAGCACGGCCCACAGCGTCCCGCCCGCGGAGCGCACCTCTGCCACGGCCCTGTGCAGCGCCGCGATGCTGCCCAGCGAGCCGCTCACCCCGACGACCACCCGCCGCTCACCCGTCGTGTGCATGGCCCTCCACGCTCCTCGGCCCCGTCGTGCCTCGCCGGTCCGGTCCCTCACTCCATTGAACCGCCGCCCGGCGGCGGGTGCGAAGTGCGCCGGCCCCTCACCGCAGCGGGAAGGACGCTCCGTGCCCGTCCTGTGGCCGCGCGCCGAAGATGCGCCGCTCGCCCTCCTCGATGCGGACGTCGTCGATGCTCGCCTCGCGGCGGCTCATCAGCCCGTTCTCGTCGAACTCCCACAGCTCGTTGCCGTACGAGCGCCACCACTGGCCGTCCGCGTCGTGGCACTCGTACTGGAACCGGACGGCGAGGTGGTCGCCGTCGAACGCCCACAGCTCCTTGCGCAGCGCGTAGTCGAGCTCGCGTGACCACTTCCGTGTCAGCAGGGCGACGATCTCGGCGCGGCCCGTGACGAAGGCGTCGCGATTGCGCCACACCGAGTCCTCCGAGTACGCGAGTGCGACCTTCTCGGGGTCCCTGGTGTTCCAGGCGTCCTCGGCGGACTGGACCTTCTGCGCCGCGGTCTCCCGGGTGAAGGGGGGAAGCGGTGGACGAGCGTTCATGGGCTGCCTTCCGACGTCGTCGCGCGCTGTGCGGCCGGGGAGCCGCCCTGCGCACACCCGGAGAACCAGCGTTCTCCGCTCCGCTGTTACGGTAAGTACCACCGGAATCCCGGTCAAGCGCCGGCGAGGAGTGGTGAAGGATCATGGACGGCACGGCCGCCCGCCGGCAGGCTCTCGATGCCGCGGAACGGCTCTTCTACGAGCGCGGGATCCGCGCCGTGGGCATGGACGAGATCCGTACGGCGTCCGGTGTGTCGCTCAAGCGTCTCTACCAGCTGTTTCCGGCCAAGGACCAGCTCGTCCAGGCCTACCTGGAGCGCAGGGACGTCGCCTGGCGGCGCAGGCTGGCGGACCGCGTCGAGCGCGCGAGCGACCCCGGGGAGCGGGTCCTCACCGTCTTCGACTTCCTGGGCGAGTGGTTCCGCGAGCCCGGCTTCCGTGGCTGCGCGTGGATCAACGCCCACGGGGAACTGGGCGCCACGAGCCCGGCCGTCGCCGCGCTCGCCACGGCACACAAGACGGCGTTCCGCGCGTACCTCGCCGGCCTCGTCGCGGCGGCCGGACTGCCGGACGCGGCGACGGACCACCTGCTGCTGCTCGCCGAGGGCGCGATGGTGACCGCCGGCGTCTTCGGCTGCGCGCGCCCCGCGGCGCAGGCACGCGAGGCGGCCGCGCTGCTGCTCGCCGCGTACGCAGGAGCGCGAACGCCCTGAGCCCCGGTGCGCCGCCGCACCGGGCGGGCATGCTGGACGCGCACCCCTCTCGTCCACGACAGGAGCCGCGTCCGCATGAAGATCATCGCAGCCGACACCATCGTCACCGGCCCAGGCCGCAACTTCGTCACCCTCCGAATCAGCACGGACGAGGGCCTCACCGGCGTCGGCGACGCCACGCTCAACGGCCGTGAGCTGGCCGTCGCCTCGTACCTGCGCGACCACATCGCACCGCTGCTGGCCGGGCGCGACGCGGGACGGATCGAGGACACCTGGCAGTACCTCTACCGCGGCGCCTACTGGCGGCGCGGGCCCGTGACGATGGCCGCCGTCGCGGCCGTCGACACCGCGCTGTGGGACATCAAGGCCAAGGCGGCGGGTATGCCGCTCTACCAGCTGCTCGGCGGCGCCTCCCGCACCGGCGCCCTCGCCTACGGGCACGCCTCGGGCCGCGACATACCCGAGGTGCTCGACTCGGTGCGCGCGGTGCGCGAGCAGGGCTTCCGCGCCGTCCGCGTCCAGGCGGGCGTCCCCGGGCTCGACGCGGTGTACGGCGTGGCGGACTCCGACCGCGGCGGCGCGCGGGCCGGCGCGTCCGGGCACCCGCGCCCCTTCGAGGAGACGTGGGACACCGCCGCGTACCTGCGCCACATCCCGCGCGTCTTCGAGGCCGTCCGCGCCGAGTTCGGGCCCGAACTGCCCCTGCTGCACGACGGGCACCACCGGATGACGCCCGTCCAGGCCGCCCGCCTCGGCAAGGACCTCGAACCGTACGACCTGTTCTGGCTGGAGGACGCGACACCCGCGGAGGACCCGTCGGCCCTGCGCCTCGTACGTGGGCACACCACCACGCCGCTCGCCATCGGCGAGGTCTTCAACTCGCTCCACGACTACGGTCCGTTGCTGTCCGAGCGGCTGATCGACTACGCGCGCTCCGCGGTCACCCACATCGGCGGCGTCACCGCCATGCGCAAGCTCCTCGACCTGGCGGCCGTCCACGGCGTCAAGTCCGGAATCCACGGGCCCGCCGACATCTCCCCTGTCGGTATGGCCGCGGCCGTCCACCTCGACACGGCCGTGCACAACTTCGGCATCCAGGAGTACACGTGGCACGCGGAGCGGACGCTCGAGGTCTTCCGGCCCTCGCACACCTTCACCGACGGAATGCTGCGCCCCTCGCAGCTGCCGGGACTCGGCGTCGACTTCGACGCGGAGGCCGCGGGCAGGTATCCGTACGAACCGGCGTACCTGCCCGTGAACCGCCTCCTCGACGGCACCGTCCACGACTGGTAGCCGAAGCGGGCATACGCCGCCGCCCTCACCGGCACCGGGCCGGATTGTTCGCGGAACGGGGAGTGCGGCGGCGCTCCGCGTGGCATGCTCGTCACGGAAGGTGGCGGACCGTCCACACGGGGAACGAAGGAAAGTGACGCCATGCCCGCCCTCTGGCTCCAGGTGCTGCACTCGCTGTCGCGGCCCGGTGCGGCGCCCGACGACGACATACTCGCCCGCGCCGCGGCCGACATCGCCCTGCGCGACCACCCGCACCCGCCGGCGAACGCCGACGTGGTCCTGGACATCGCGCGCGCCGAGTTCGCCGCCGTGCTGAGCCGCACCCAGGCGCAGTCGGCCCTCGACCGCGCCCGCAGGGCCGGCCGCGGTGGCGAGTACGGACGGCCCGCCCCCGGCGGCTAGCCTGCTGACCACCATGAACGGTTTCACGACTCCCTGGGGCGAACACGTCCTCACCCGCTACCCCGAGGACGCCCGCGACCCCTTGCGCGCCTGGGACGGCGCCGACACGTACCTGCTCAGCCACCTCGCCGACACCGCGGCCGACCTGACCGGCACGGTCGTCGTCGCCGGCGACCGCTGGGGCGCCCTGACAACAGCCCTCGCTGCCGCCCGGCTCGAACAGCTCCCCGCGGGCCCGCTCGCCCCGCGCGGGCCGCTCGTGCAGATCACGGACAGCCACCTCACCCAGTGCGCGACCCGGGCGAACCTCCGCCGCTCGGGCGCGGACAGCGAGACCGTCAGCCTGCTGTCCGCGCGCGACACGCCCCCCGCGCGCGTCGACGTCCTCCTCGTCCGCGTGCCCAAGAGCCTCGCCCTGCTGGAGGACCAGCTGCACCGGCTCGCCCCCGCGCTGCACCCGGGCTCACTCGTCGTCGGCGCCGGACGCACCACCGAGATCCACAACTCGACCCTCCGGCTCTTCGAGGACGTCGTCGGCGAGACCAGGACCACCCTCGCCGCCCACAAGTCCCGCCTCGTCCTGACCACCCCGGCCGCGGACAAGGTGGGCGACGGGCCCGCGCGACCGCCCAACCCCTGGCCCGTGCGGTACGCGCTGCCGCGGGACGTGGGCGTCATGTCGGGCCGCACGGCCGTGGGCCACGCCGGGATCTTCTGCGCGGAGCGCCTCGACATCGGCACCCGGTTCTTCCTGCGCCACCTGCCCGAGCGGCACGGCCCCGAGCACGTCGTGGACCTCGGCTGCGGCAACGGCGTCGTCGGCACGGCGGCCGCGCTCGCCAACCCCGAGGCGCGCGTCACCTTCGTCGACGAGTCCCACTCGGCGATCGCCTCCGCCCGGGCGACGTTCCAGGAGGCGTTCCAGGAGGCGTTCGCGCCGGGCCTTGGCGGGGCGGCCAAGGCCCCGTCGGCCCACTTCGTGCTCGGCGACGCGCTGCGCGAGACGGCCGCTGGCAGCGTGGACCTCGTACTCAACAACCCGCCGTTCCACAGCCACCAGGCGACGACCGACAAGACGGCCTGGCGCATGTTCACCGGTGCGAGGGCCGCGTTGCGCCCCGGGGGAGAGCTGTGGGTCGTGGGCAACAGGCACCTCGGCTACCACGCCAAGCTCCGCCGGCTCTTCGGCCGGTGCGAGGTCGTCGCGAGCGATCCGAAGTTCGTGGTCCTGCGCGCGATCAAGGGCTGACGGCGCGCTTCGGACGATCCTCCACGCACGGTCGCATCTGCCATGTAGATCCATCCAACAGGTTGTAAATGCCAGGCTGAACGGCCTATCTTGTCGCGCATGCAGTCGTACACGATCGGTCAGGCAGCCAGGCTGCTCGGGGTGAGCCCGGACACCGCGCGCCGCTGGGCCGACGCCGGCCGGGTCGCCACGCACCGCGACGAGGCGGGGCGCCGCCTCATCGAAGGCCGCGACCTCGCGGCCTTCTCCGTCGAGGTCGCGCAGAGCGGCGCCGACGAGGGCGACGAGCCCTACACGTCGGTCCGCAACGCCTTTCCGGGCATCGTCACCGCCGTCACCCTGGGCGATGTCGCCGCCCAGGTCGAGATCCAGGCGGGGCCGCACCGGCTCGTCTCCCTGCTCACCCGCGAGGCCGTCGAGGAACTCGGCCTGGAGGTCGGCATGCGTGCCACGGCGCGGGTGAAGGCCACCAACGTGCACGTCGACCGCGGCTGAAGTACCACCACCCCTTACCACCGCCGCACGCACCGCGTCGCCCGTCCCCGGCGCTCCTGCCCCATCCGCTCGCGGGCCCGTCCCGGCCCGCCACGCCCGAGGAGTCACCGTCCCATGCGACCTGCCACCAGCCGCCGTTCGGCCGCCGCACTCGCCGTCGCCGCACTCGTCCTGCCGCTCGCCGCGGCCTGCTCGAACGGCGGCAGCGGCGACAAGGCGGGATCGGCCTCCGCGAGCGGGGCCGCGTCCTCCTCGTCGGGCAAGGCCCCTGCGGCCGACCTGACCGTGCTCGCCGCCGCCTCCCTCACCGACGTCTTCAAGACCGCGGGCGACACGTACATGAAGGAGCACCCCGGCACCAGGGTGAAGTTCTCCTTCGCCGGCTCCCAGGCACTCGTCGCCCAGGTCAAGCAGGGCGCACCCGCCGACGTGCTGGTCACGGCCAACACGAAGACCATGGGCGACGCGGGGTCCGACGTCGGAGCGCCGACGATCATCGCGAAGAACCGCCTCGTCATCGTCACGCAGAAGGGCAACCCCCACCACGTCAAGACGCTGAAGGACCTGGCCGACCCCAAGCTCTCCGTCGTCCTCGCCGCCCCGGCCGTGCCCGCGGGCAACTACGCCGCGCAGGTCCTGAAGAAGCAGCACGTCACGGTCCACCCCAAGTCCGAGGAGGCCGACGTCCGCTCCGTCCTCACCAAGGTCGAGACCAGCGCCGACGCCGGCATCGTCTACAAGACCGACGCGGCGACCGCGCCCGACAAGGTCGACAGCATCGCGATCCCGGACGCGCAGAACGCGGTGGCGTCCTATCCGGCCGCAACCCTCAAGGACTCCAAGCAGTCGGCGGCCGCCCAGGCGTTCGTCAAGTGGCTCACCACCCCCGAGGCGCAGTCCATCCTGCGCAAGGCGGGCTTCCAGCAGCCGTAGGGTCCCTCAGGAGCGGACGGCGCGACCGCACGACACCGGCACGACACCGCAGACGTCAGGAACACCGGATGACACGCATGCGAACGCGCGGGGCGGGCACCCCCATCGCCCTGGCGGTGCCGGCCGTGCTCGCGGTGGCGTTTCTGCTCCTGCCGCTCGTCGCGGTCGTCGCCGACACCCAATGGCACGAGCTGTTCCACGACCTCACCGGTCACGACACTCTGCTCGCGCTCAAGCTCTCGCTCGTCGTGTCGTTCAGCGCGCTCGGGCTCTCGCTAATCTTCGGTGTCCCGCTGGCCTGGCTGCTCGCGCGCGTCGACTTCCCGGGCAAGACGCTGGTGCGCTCGCTCGTGCTGCTGCCGATGGTGCTGCCGCCCACCGTGGGCGGCGTCGCGCTGCTGCTCGGCTTCGGCAGGCGCGGCCTGATCGGCCCCTTCCTCGAGCACACCTTCGGCATCGTCCTGACCTTCCACACCTCTGGCGCCATCGTCGCGGCGGCCTTCGTCGCCATGCCGTTTCTCGTCATCAGCCTCGAAGGCACCCTGGCCGGTCTCAGGCCCGCCTACGAGGAGACCGCGGCCTCCCTCGGCGCGTCGCCGCTGCGGGTGTTCCTCACCGTCACCCTGCCCATGGTCGCGCCGGGGCTCGCCGCGGGCTCCGCGCTCACCTGGGCGCGAGCCCTCGGCGAGTTCGGCGCCACGATCACGTTCGCGGGCAACCTGCCCGGCTCCACCCAGACACTGCCGCTGCGCGTCTACCTGCTGCTCCAGGACTCGCCCGAGGCGGCCACCTCCGTCTCGCTGCTCCTGCTCGTCATCGCGATGGCCGTACTCGTCGCGCTGCGCGGCCGGTGGGCCGGTACGGGCGCGGCCCGCCGCCCCGCTGCCGGACGGAGCGCCCCGGAGGCCGGTGAGCCGGACGCCGCGCCCGACGCCGTGGCCGGGGCCGCCGCCGGGACCGGAACAGAGGACGTCCCGCCGGTGCCCGCCGAGAGGTGGGACCTGCGTGCCGACGTCACCGGCTTCAACCGGCTCACCCTCCAGGCAGGCGGCGGCACCACCATCGCCGTCGTCGGACCCAACGGCGCGGGCAAGACCACCCTCCTGCGCGCCCTGCTCGGGCTCACCCCGCGCGCCCGCGCCGAACTCCGCCTCGGCGGCAGCGACGTGACGCGGCTGCCGCCACACCGGCGCGGCGTCGCCTGGGTGCCGCAGAGCGGGGCTCTCTTCCCGCACCTGAACGCGCTCGCCAACACCGCCTACGGGCTGCGGGCCCACGGCGTCGGGCGCGCCGAGGCGCGGCGCAGCGCGCGGCAGTGGCTCGACCGGCTCGGCGTCGGCCACCTCGCCCACCGCAGGCCGCACGAGCTCTCCGGCGGCCAGGCGCAGCGTGTCGCGCTCGCCCGCGCGCTCGCGGCACGCCCCCGGCTGCTGCTGCTCGACGAGCCGCTCGCCGCCCTCGACCAGACGACCCGCGCTCAGGTGCGGCACACCCTGCGCACGCACCTCGCCGGGTTCGGCGGCGTGTGCCTGATGGTCACCCACGACCCGGTCGAGGCCGTGTCGCTCGCCGACCGCGTCCTCGTGCTCGACGGCGGCGCCGCCCTGCAGGACGCGCCGCCCGCCGAGGTCTCTCGCCATCCACGCTCGCCGTGGGTGGCGCGGATGCTCGGCCACAACGCGTGGCCGGGCACTTGCAGGGACGGGGGGCTCGACGTGGCGCCCACGGGCCGCCTCGTCGTCGCGGACCCGGCGCCGGAGGCCGCACCGGCGCTGGCCGTCATCGAACCCGAGGCCGTCGGCCTGTACCGGACGCGGCCCGAGGGCAGCCCCCGCAACGTCTGGCCCGGCACGGTCCGCGAGATCACCGCGAGCGGCAGCAGGCTGCGGGTCCTCGTCACCTCGGACGAGGTGCCCGACCTCGTCGCCGAGATCACCCCGGCGGCCGCCGCCGACCTCGATCTCGCCGACGGCGTCCGCGTGTGGACGAGCGTGAAGGCCACCGAGATCACCCTGGTCACCCTCTGAACGACCCGGCCCGGCGGTTCGGCAGACTGTGACCGTGTCCCCACTTCCCCGGCAGGCCCCACGCGACCAACGAGGCGACCACCCGCGCGGCCACATGATCGTGTGCGGCGACGACGGCCTGGCCAGGCGACTGGCCACCGAACTGCACGTGTTGTACGGGGAGAACGTCGTCCTCGTCGTGCCGCCGGCCGGCACCGCCGAGCACCCGCGGACACGGTTCGGCGCGCGCCGCGCGGCGGGGCCGCGCGTCATCGAGGCGCGCGAGCCCCACGACGGCACGCTGATCGAGGCGGGGCTCGACGACGCGGCGGCGCTCGCGCTCACCTACGAGGACGACGAGGTGAACATCAGGGCGGCGCTCGCCGCCCGCAGGGCCAACCCCCGTCTGCGGCTGGTGATTCGCGCCTACAACCGCAAGCTCGGCGAGCAGCTCTCGGCCCTGCTCGACCAGGCGGGCGCGGGCGGCGAGGGCGGAGAGCTGCTCGCCGAGCTT
>NZ_JAGIQL010000067.1 GCF_017813245.1 Streptomyces montanisoli | reverse complement strand
CGGTGGCGGTGGCAGCGGAGGTGGCGGGGGGCGCGGCCGCGGTCGCCATGGGCGCCAGTGCGAGGCAGCCCGCGGCGAGCGCGCCGCAGGTGAGGGCGGCGGTGAGCGGCCGTCTTGGCCGGCGTGCGTGCATGCGGAGACCTCTCGTCGCAACGGCGTTGTGCGGGAGGGGCGTTGAGGCACCGTCGTGCACGATCGGCCCGGGCCTCGGCCTCTCGCCGGGCCGCAACACTACGCCGCGGAGCCGCGCGTGACAGGAGCACGCACCGGAAGGTGGCGGGACGGCCTCGAACGGCCGCGCGCCGTCGGTCAGGCGAGTGCCGGCGCGACGGCGCCCCTCAGCGCCGCGTCCTCCGCGTACCGTGCGCGCACCAGGGCCGGCGGGTAGGGGACGGCCTCCGCCAGACGGCGCGTCAGGGCGGGGCGTATGCGGGCGAACGCGGCCGTCATGCCGCCGCCCACGGCGATCCTGGCCGGGTCGAGCGTCGTCGCCACGTTCGCGACGTGCACCGCGAGCGTGTCCAGCGCCTCGTCCACGACGGCGGCGACCCGCTCGTCGGCCGAGGCGAGGAGTTCGGCCGCCGTCCGGGTACCGCCCAGGGCGGCCGCCGCCGTGCGGGCCAGGCCGCTGCCCGAGGCGTGCTCCTCCAGCGGCGCGCGCCCCGAGGCGACGCCCGCGCGGTCGGCGCGGTCGCGCAGCAGGTAGCCGATCTCCCCCGCCGCGCCATGCGCGCCCGCCCATACCCGGCCGTCCGCCACCACGGCGAGCGCGATGCCCGTGCCGAGGTCGAGGTACACGCCGGGATCGGCGCCGCGCAGGGCGCCCCACGTCGCCTCTGCGAGTCCGGCCGCCTTCACGTCGTTGCCGACCGCGACCCGCGGCGCCGCGAACCGCTCGGCGACCAGGGACGGCAGCGCGAGGTCCTCCCAGCCGGGGATGTTCGGCGCGAACGCGATGTGGTCGTCGTGGATCACGCCAGGCGCACCGTGCGCAGGAGGCGGCCGTGCGCGTCGGCGGTGGCGGCGGCGATCTTCGTGCCGCCGCTGTCCACGCCGACCACGAGCCCGGCGCTCGCGGCGCGCCCCGGGCTCTCCCGCGTCACGTGCGTCCCTGCCCACCGCCCGCGGCGGGCTCGCCGTCGTCAACGGGCGCGTTCAGGAAGTCCTCGTGGATCTCCTTGGGTCCGAACGGCCAGGTGCGTTCCACCTTCGCCCACACGAGGAACGCGATTCCGCCGGCCACGACCCAGGCGATCGACCCCTCGATGGGGTGCAGGCCCGGGTTGTTCTTGTCCGCGAACACGTACACCGTCAGCCAGCCGATCAGCGCCACGATGCTCGGCAGCGGGTAGAGCCACATGCGGTAGGGGCGCCGCAGGCGCGGCTGCCGCCTGCGCAGCACGGTCACGGCGGCGATCTGCGCGAACGACTGGACGATGACCATCGTGGTGGTGAGGAACGTGATCAGCACGGTGAGCGGCGGGTGCGTCTGCGAGTTGCCGAGGTGCCTGCTGACCAGGAAGGCGGCCGCGGTGATGACGCCCATCGCCACCAGGCCGAGCACGGGGAAGCGGTGCTTGGGGTGAAGCCTGCCGAACTGCTTGAAGAAGACCTTGTCGCGCGCCGCGTCGTAGGGCACGCGTGAGCCCCCGAGCAGGCCCGTGAAGACGGACGTGAACGCGGTGATCAGGATCAGCACGGTGATGACGTCGGCCGTGGTCCTGCCCCACGCCTTCTGCAGGACGACCGCGGCGACCGACCGGGAGGCCGGGTTGTTCGGGTCGATCATGTCGTGCCAGTTCACGACGCCGAGCGTGCCGATCTGCATCAGCAGGTAGATGCACATGATGCCGAAGATCGCGTAGATGATGGAGCGCGGCAGCACCCTGCCCGGGTTCTTGATCTCCGCGCCCATGTAGGAGGTCGTGTTGTAGCCGAGGTAGTCGTAGATGCCGATGGTGAGGCCGCTCGCGAAGCCCAGCCAGAACTTGGTCGAGCCGAAGTCGAAGGCGTGCGCGGGGTAGGTGAAGGCGTCCGACGCGTCGAAGTGGGTGAAGGACGCGATGATCACGCACGCCACACTGATGATCATGATCGCCCACAGCACCGTCGTGAGGCGGCCGATCGATTCGATGCGCCGCCACAGGAGCGCGACCACCGCGAGGCACATCGCGAGTCCGACCAGGTCGCCCTGCCCTGACGACATGGAGGGCCAGAGGAAGGTCAGGTACTGCACGAACCCGGCCACACCGGTGGACATGATGAGCGGGATGAACAGCATGGCGGTCCAGGTGAACAGGAACGGCATCAGCCGGCCCGTGCGGTACTGGAACGCCTCCCGCAGGTAGATGTACGAGCCGCCGGCACCCGGCATGGACGCGCCGAGCTCGGCCCAGATCAGGCCGTCGACGAAGGCGAGGATCGCGCCGGCGACCCAGCCGATGACCGCCTGCGGGCCGCCGAAGGCGAGGACCATCGCCGGGATCGTGATGAACGGCCCGACGCCGACCATCTGGCTCATGTTGATGGCACTGGCCTGGAACTGGCCGATCCGGCGCACGAACCCGATCTCGGGTTCCGTGCCCTTCGGGTCGGTGTCCGTCATCCGGCCCACCTCCTGTGTCTGTCGGTGCGCGCTGTTGTCGTGGGCTGCTGATCCGCCTGCCTGCCGGCCTGTGGGGCCGGGCCTTCAAAAGGCGGCGGGACCAAGTTAGGATCCTTAACAAAAGGACGTCAACGGCCGGGGAGGAACGATTCCTGACAGCGAGCGGGTGCTGCTCGACGCGCTGCGCGCCGCGGGCTCCACCTCCCGCGCGGAACTGGCCCGTACCACCGGCCTGTCCAAGCCGACCGTCTCCACGGCGCTTGCCGGGCTTGAGCGGGCCGGTCTCGTGCGCCGCACGGGCGAGGTCAGCAAGGGGCAGGGGCGCGGCAGGGCGGCGGTGCTGTACGCGGCCGACCCCGCCGCGGGGTACGTGATCGGCGTCGACGTGGGGCGCGAGTGGCTGCGCGCCGCCGCGGCCGACCTGGACGGCACCGTCGTCGGCCGCAGGGACACCCCGAACACCGCGAGGACGGCGGGCGCGATGGTGCGCGACGCGGCGCGGCTCGCGCGCGCGGTGGCCGCGGAGGCCGGGCTCGACTGGTCGCAGGTGGTGCACACGGTGGTCGGCAGCCCCGGCGTCACCGACCCGGGCACGCACCGCGTGCGCTACGCCGTCAACCTGCCGGGGTGGGGGCGCAGCGGCCTGTTCGACCGGCTGCACGCGGAACTCGGCACCGGGCTCGACGTGCTGAACGACGCCAACCTCGCGGCGCTCGGCGAGTACGCGCTCGGCGCGGGCCAGGGTTCACGGCTCTTCGCGTACCTGTGGGTGGGCACGGGGCTCGGCGCGGGTGTCGTCGCGGACGGCAGGCTCTTCCGCGGCGGCCACGGCGCCGCGGGCGAGATCGGCTACCTGCCGATGTTCCCGCTGCCGCAGGCGGCGGGTCCTGGCCCTGCCACCGGCGCCCCCGCGCCGGTCGGCTTCTCGGCGCGCGGCGGCCCGATGGAGGACGCGGTGTCCGCGGACGCGGTGGTGGCGCTCGCCCGGTCGATGGGCATGCCGGAGGCGACCACGCGGACGGCGAAGGACGTGTTCGCGGCGGCGCGTGCCGGGGACGCGACGGCGCTGGGCGCGGTGGAGTGCGAGGCGGCACGGCTCGCGCACGCGGTGGCCGCGCTCGCCGCGGTCCTCGACCCCGAACTCGTCGTGCTGGGCGGCGGGGTGGGGCGCAACGGCGACCTGCTGCTCGCGCCGCTGCGCACGTGCCTGCGCGAACTGACCCCGCTGCGCCCGCGCGTGGTGACCTCGGCGCTCGGGGACGACGCGGTGCTGCTCGGGGCGGTCGCGCGGGCGGCCGAGGCCGCGCGTGAGCGCGTGTTCGACACGCGGCACGACGCGTAGGCGCGGGGCCTCACCCGGCGCATCGGGGCACCGACTTCGTAAGGCGGCTTTCCTTGAACGGTGATGGGCGCGGGCGGCCCCGCGTGACCCCGTCCGGCCGTCCGGTGGCTGAGACGGCGCCGCCGGCGAGCGTGGCGTCCGCCACACCACCGAGGTGTGCGCGGTAAGGGGGAACGGTCACCGCCCGGAGCCCGTCTCACTCGAACGGGGTCAGCTGCATGCGTGTACCGGGCATTGATATAAAGCTCATATGACCGAGCACTTCCAGCAGGACCACCGCCTTCGCGGCGTGGCTCAGCGCGGGCTCGTCATCCGGACGCTCCTCCCCGTGCGCCCCGACTCGGGCCGCACGAGCGCACCTCGGCTCCTGCCACGACCGGAGGGCCCCACCGCTCGGGCCCCGCGCCATGACAGCCGTCCGATCTGTTCCACGCGTCATCGGATGCCGCGATCCGCGCGGAGTGACTGACCCCCGTGGGCGCTCTCCCGGCGCTCACGCCACTTCGCGATACGGTCTTGCCCGTGCCCGCGTATCCGCCCGCAGGCCGGCCGTCGTCCCCGGTGAGGACCGCACCCCGGTCCGACCGGCGATGCCGCACGCCTGCAGGCACCAGCTTCCACAACGTAATCACCGCCGTCTCAAGGACGGTTCCATCACCGAGCCACGGCCCCAGCGGCCGGGGCCGTGCCCGTCGTGCCCTGGCGCCTTCGCGCCGGCACGCCGCCGCCGCCCCGACCCGGCGTCCGTGGCCCGGTGCGCCCGCCTGGCCAGGGAGTAGCAAGCCCCCATGCACCTTCTCGTCAAAGGGATCCAGCACCAGCTCACCGGTGATGTCCTCGTCCCCAACTCCAAGTACCACGCGCACCGCGCGCTGATCCTCGCGTCACTCGCCGACGGCGAGAGCCGCGTCCACGGGCTGTCGGACGCCCGGCACGTCGAGTACACCGTGCAGCTCCTGCGGGGCCTCGGCGTGCGGATCACACGCGACGGTGACACGTTCGTCGTGCACGGACTCGGCGGCCGCTACAAGCCGCGCCGTTCCTCCGTGTCCGCAGGCAGCTCAGGCACCACGCTGTACTTCATGATCGGGCTCGCGTCGCTGTCCGACCGCGACGTGGCGGTGACCGGGCAGAAGTACTTCAGGCGCAGGCCGGTGGGCCCGCTGCTGCGCGCGCTCGAACAGATGGGCGTCCAGGTCGAGTCGGCCGACGACTGCCCGCCGATCCAGGTCACGGGGCGCAGGCCCACCGGCGGCCACGTGCGCATCGCGGGCACGCTCTCGCAGTGGATCTCCGGCCTGATCCTGCTGGCGCCGTTCGCCACCGGCCACACCACCATCGAGGTGGAGGGCGAGCTGAACGAGCGGACCTACCTGGAGCTGACGGTCGCGATGATGCGGCAGTTCGGCCTCGAGGTCACGGTCTCCGACGACTGGCGCCGCTTCGACATCGAGCCAGGACAGGAGGCGCACCCCGTCGAGCTGACGCTTCCTCCGGACATCGGCTCGGCCGCGTTCGGTGTGGCCGCCGCGGCGCTGCACCCCTCCGACGTGCTGCTGCGCGGCATCACCTCGCTGGACGGCGGCCCGGCCGACCACCCCGAGTTCCACTTCCTCGACATCGCGCGCGCCATGGGCGTGCCGATGGAGATCGACGAGGCGGCGGGCGGTCTGCGCATCCAGCAGGACCGCCCGATGCTCAAGGGCGTCGACATCGACTGCCGCGACGTGCCCGACATGCTGCCGATCCTCTCCACGCTCGGCACGTTCGCGTACGGCGAGTCGGTGTTCCGCAACATCGCGCACACCCGCCTCAAGGAGTCGGACCGCGCCGCGGCCATGCTTCAGCTCAACTCCATGGGCGGCGACCTGGAGTTGACGAGTGACACCCTGCGGGTGCGCGGCGTCGGCGGCCTCGTGGGCGCCAGGCTCTCGTCGTTCAACGACCACCGGGTCCTGATGTCCCTCGCGGTGGCGTCCTCGCGGGCGCGCGGCCAGTCCACGCTGACCTACCCGAACGCCTACCGCATCTCGTACCCGACGTTCCTCGACGCGATGAACACGCTCGGCGTGCCGATGTCGGTCGAGGAGGGTGCGGGCGCGGTCGGCAGGGCGAGGCCGCGCCGCCTGGAGCGCGAGGTCACCAGGCCCGACCTGGCGGCCTCCGTCACGCTGCCGGAGTGGCTGCGGCGGCGCGCCGCCTCGCGGCCCAACGACACCGCCGTGGTGGACGTGCGGGCCGACCACGACGAGGTCGTCACCTGGAGCGAGCTGTCGGAGCGCGTGGACCGCGCCGCGGCGCTGCTGCTCGAACTCGGCGTGCGCCCGGGCGAGAACGTCGCCTACCAGCTGCCGAACCGGATCGAGTTCGTGGTGCTGTCGCTGGCGGCCCTGCGGATCGGCGCGGTGTGCTGCCCGATCATCCCGTTCTTCCGTGAGCGCGAGGTCGCGTTCGTGCTGCGCCGCTCCAAGGCGCGCGTCCTGGTGGCAGCCGACGAGTACCGCTCGCGGCGGCCCGCCGACGAGGTGCTCGGCCTCTGCGACGAGGACCGCGCCGGCCTCGAGCACCTGCTGGTGCTGTCCACCACCGGCGGCGCCGCGCGACTGCCCGAGGCGGGCGCCACGGGCCTGTCCGTGCGGGACTTCGCCGCCGCGCTCGACGAGACCTCCGTGGACCACGCGGCGCTCGACCGGATCGTGCCCACGCCCGACATGACGGCGCAGCTGCTGTTCACGTCCGGCACGACGGGCGAGCCGAAGGGCGTCACGCAGCCCACGGGCAACCTGGTGCGCGCCGCCGCCATGGAGGTCAAGCACCTCGGCCTCGGCGCGAGGGACGCGGTGTGGGTGCCCTCGCCGCTCGCGCACCAGACCGGCTTCCTGTACGGCATGGTGCTGGCGATGGTGCTCGGCGTGCCGGGGATCGTGCAGTCCGACTGGGACGCCAAGCGCGCGCTGCAGTCGCTCAACCAGCACGGCGCGACGTTCGTCCAGGCGGCCACGCCGTTCCTCTCCGACCTGGTCAAGGCCGTCGAGGAGAGCGGCGAGACGCCGCGCAACCTGCGCATCTTCGTGGCGACCGGCGCCCAGGTGCCGCGCGGCCTCGCCGAGCGCGCGGGACGGCTGCTCGGCGCCGACGTGTGCGGCGCGTTCGGCACCACGGAGACGTGCCTCGGCGCGCTGTCCGCGCCGGCCGACGAGCCGGGCCAGCGGTGGGGCTCCGACGGCCGCGCGCTCGACGGCATCGAGTTGCGCATCACCGACGACCACGGCCTGGTCCTGCCGCCCGGTGAGGAGGGCAACTTCGAGCTGCACTCCCCCACCGTCTTCGACGGCTACCTGGACCGCCCGGACCTGACCGCCGAGGTGTTCACCGAGGACGGCTGGTACCGCACGGGCGACCTGGCGACCATCGACGCCTCCGGGTTCCTGCGGATCACCGGGCGCGTGAAGGACGTCGTCAACCGCGGCGGGGAGAAGATCCCCGTCGCCGAGGTGGAGCAGCTGCTCTTCGGCCACCCCGCCGTCGAGGACGTGGCGATCGTGGCCATGCCCGACGAGCGGCTCGGCGAGCGCGCCTGCGCGTTCGTCGTCCTGAAGGACGGCGCGGCGCTGGAGTTCGACGAGATGAAGCGCTACCTGGACGAGCACCAGGTGGCCAAGCAGTACTGGCCCGAGCGGCTGGAGCGGATCGACGTGCTGCCGCGCAACCCCATCGGCAAGGTCCAGAAGTTCGCGCTCAGGGACAGGGCCCGCGGTCTGCGCCCGCACGGCGAGCTGTAGACAATGCCCTCTGACGGCGCGAGTGTGCCCGGGGCTTGTCCCCGGGCCGCTCATGCGTGAGATGGGTCAGGTGCCCGGCCGAGGACGGGTCGTGTGCCCGGCCGAGGTACGGCGGGGCACCACACAGGGAAAGACGGAAGGCAGAATCTGCAGATGACCGACGACGAGCGCTTCCACCAGCTCAAGGCCCAGGTGGAGCAGTGGGTCCAGGGGCCCGGCGAGCGCTGGGCCGAGCGCATCGAGGAGACCGGGGAGGTCCCGGAGGAGCTGTGGGCCGAGCTGAACGAGCTCGGCTTCCTGCGGGTGGCCGCGCCGCAGGAGTACGGCGGGCAGGGCCTCGGCTTCGCGCGCTGGATGGAGCTGATGGAGGTCTTCTCCCGCTCGCACGGCTCCGTGCGGATGATCGTGCACGTGGTCAACGGCATCTGGCGCTCCATGGACGGCCACGCGAGCGAGGACCAGCGCAAGCGGTTCGTGATCCCGTCGATCACCGGCGAGATCAAGATCGCGTTCACGCTGACCGAGCCGGGCAACGGCACGGGGGCCGACATCACCACGTCGGTGGTGCGCGAGGGCGACACGTACTACCTCTCGGGCCGCAAGCACCTGATCACGTTCGGCGTGCGCTGCGACTACTACCTGCTGGCCGCGCGCGTCGAGGGCAGCTCGGGCCACGAGGGCACGGTCGCGCTGCTGGTGCCGCGCGAGGCGGCGGGCGTCACCGTCGAGGACACGTCGAACACGATGGGCGTCACGGGCACCGACCACGCGTCGCTCACGTTCGACCGCACCCCCGTCCCGGTGGACCACAGGCTGGGCACCGAGGGCGAGGGCCTCGAGGTATTCCTCGGCGGCTTCCTGACGCCTTCGCGCATCTCCGTCGCGATGAGCTGCGTCGGGCTGGCCGAGCGCGCGCAGCAGCTCGCCGTCGAGTACGCGTCGGGCCGTGTCACGTTCGGCAAATCGCTCACACAGCGGCAGGCCATCCAGTTCATGCTGGCCGAGAACCAGGCCGACATCGAGGCGGCCAAGCAGCTCGTGCTGCACGCGGCACGCCGCTTCGAGCAGGGCGCGGACGACGCGTCGATGCAGTCGTCGATGGCGAAGATGCACGCCGTCACGATGCTGACGAACGTCACCGACAAGGCGCTCCAGGTGCACGGCGGCCTCGGCTACTGGAAGTCGCAGAAGATCGAGCGCGTGTACCGGGACGCCCGGGCCCAGCGCTTCGAGGAAGGCACCAACGAGGTGCAGAAGGCGGTCGTCTTCCGCGAGCTGCTGCAGCGCGCGAAGGCGGCCGGTGAGCGGAACGAGGAGGCCGGCCGATGAGCGGCACGCAGGACGCCAGGAAGAGCGAGCGGGTCTCGCTGATCACGGGGGCCTCGCGCGGCATCGGCCGTGCCCTGGCCCTCACCCTGGCACGCGAGGGCAGCACGATCGCCGTCAACTACAAGAAGAACGCCGACCTGGCGGAGAAGACGGTCGCCGACATCGAGGAGGCCGGAGGACACGGCTTCGCGGTGCGGGCTGACGTCGAGACCACCGAGGGCGTGCAGGCGCTGTTCGACGAGGTGGCGCGGCGCTGCGGGCGTCTGGACAACTTCGTCTCCAACGCCGCGGCCAGCGCGTTCAAGAACATCGTGAACGTCGGCCCGCACCACCTCGACCGGTCGTACGCGATGAACCTGCGCCCCTTCGTGCTGGGTGCGCAGGAGGCCGTGAAGCTGATGGACAAGGGCGGCAGGATCGTCGCGATGTCCTCGTACGGCTCGATCCGCGCGTACCCGACGTACGCGACGCTCGGCGCGATGAAGGCCGCCATCGAGGCGTGGGTGCGGTACATGGCGGTGGAGTTCGCGCCGTACGGCATCAACGTGAACGCGGTCAACGGCGGCCTGATCGACTCGGACTCGCTGGAGTACTTCTACAACGTCAAGGGCATGCCGGACATGCGGGGCGTGCTCGACCGCATCCCGGCGAACCGGCCCGGCACGGTGCAGGAGGTGGCGGACACCATCAACTTCCTGCTGGGCGAGGGTTCCGGCTACATCACGGGCCAGACGCTGGTCGTCGACGGCGGTCTCAGCGTCGTCGCCCCGCCGTTCTTCGCCGACGCGGGCCCCGAGCTCCAGCTTCCGCCGCGTCCCACGCGGGAAGCATGACACCGGCGCAGTAGCTGTCCGTTCGGAGAGGGATCGCACGTGTTCGACCATGTCTTCCGGCCCGGTGCCATCGGGGCGCTGCGGCTGCCGCACCGCATCGTCATGGGTGCCATGCACCTCAACCTGGAGGCCCTGGAGGACGGCGGCGAGGCGCTCGCCGCGTTCTACGCGGAGCGTGCCGGCGGTGGCGCCGCGCTGATCGTCACCGGGGGCACGGCGGTCTCGCCCGCCGGTGCCGGCGGCCCGGGTTACGGCGTGGTGGGCGACACCTCCCACCGGGCCGCGCTGCGTAGCGCCGCTTCCGCGGTGCACGCGGCGGGCGGCACGATCGCCCTGCAGCTCTTCCACGCCGGGCGGTACGCGCTGCCCGGCGTGGCGGGCACCGACGGCGGGGCGCCGTTCGCGCCGTCCGCCGTGTACAGCAGGTTCTCCCGCACGACGCCGAGGGAGATGACCGCCGGCGACATCGCGCGGACGGTCGCGGACTTCGCGCGGGGCGCCGAGGCGGCCAGCGAGCTGGGCTTCGACGCGGTCGAGGTGATGGGCTCGGAGGGCTACCTGATCAACCAGTTCACCGCCCCGCTGACCAACCTGCGCGAGGACGAGTGGGGCGGGGACGCGCAGCGGCGTCGGCGCTTCCCCGTCGAGGTGATGCGGGCCGTGCGCGCGGCCGTGCCCGGCTTCCCCGTGCTGTTCCGGATGTCCGGCGCCGACCTGGTGGAGGGCGGCACGCCGGCCGATGACACCGCCGCGCTCGCGGTGGCGCTCGCCGAGGCGGGCGCGGACGCGCTCGCGGTCGGCGTCGGCTGGCACGAGTCGCCGGTGCCGACGGTGCAGGCCCAGGTGCCGCCCGGCACCTGGGCGGTGTTCGCGAAGGACGTCAAGCGCGCGCTGGTGGCGGCGGGCCGCGGCGACCTGCCGGTGATCGCGTCCAACCGCTTCAACCGCCTGGCGCACGCCGAGGAGGTGCTCGCGGCCGGCGGTGTGGACTTCGTGGCGATGGCTCGCCCGTTCCTCGCGGACCCGGCGATCGTCACGAAGTCGCGGGAGGGCAGGACGGACGCCGTCGACCTCTGCATCGCCTGCAACGAGGCGTGCATCGACAGGTCGTTCGGCACCGAGCGTGTCTCCTGCCTGGTCAACCCCCGCGCGGGGTACGAGGCGGAGTTCGGCCGGGGCGCCGCCGGTGGCGGGCGACGGAGGTACGCCGTCGTCGGCGCCGGGATCGCCGGGCTCCAGGCCGCCCGTACGCTGCTCGACCTCGGTCACGACGTCGAGGTGTTCGAGGCGGCGTGCGAGCCCGGCGGCCAGTTCCGGATGGCGGGCCAGGTGCCCGGCAAGGCGGACTTCGCCCGGACCGTCCGCCACCACGTCGCCGAACTCGCCGAGCGCGGCGCCCCGTTGCACCTGGGCCACCGCATCGGCCCGCAGGACACCGCGCTGCTGCGCACGTTCGACGGCGTGGTGCTCGCCAGCGGTGTGCTGCCGGTGCGGCCGGCACTGCCGGGATCCGCGCTGCCGAATGTCATCGACTACGCCCAGGCGTTCGCCGCACCGCACACGCTCGGGCCGAGGGTCGCCGTGATCGGCGGCGGTGGCATCGCCGTCGACCTGGCGCACCTGCTGACCGCGGGCAACGGGCAGGAGCCCACGCCCGCCGAGTTCCTCGCCTCGCACGCGGTCACGGGAGGCTCCGCCGCGCCCGTGCGGCCCGCCGCGCCGGCGCGCGAGGTCACACTGATGCGGCGCGGCGGCAGGGTCGGCGCGGGCATCGGGCCCAGCACGCGCTGGGTCGCCCTGTCTCAGCTGCGCGCGGCGGGCGTCAGGACCCTGGTGGGTGTGGCGTACGAGGAGATCACCCGCGAGGGCGTGGTGGTCAGGGACGCGGAGGGCGAGCGGCGCCTGGTGGCCGCCGACCACGTGGTGCTCGCGGCAGGGCAGGAACCGGAGCGCGACGCCCGGGCGGCGCTGCGGCGGGCCGGTGTGGTGTTCGAGGCGGCCGGCGGTGTGACGGGCACGGCGGGGCTCAACGCGGTGCGCGCCACGGCGGAGGGGCTGCGCGCGGCACACCGCCTCGTCGCACGGACGGCCCCGGGGCCCGGTGCGGATGCCACGGGGTCCGGTACCGGTTTCGCAACGGACCCCGTGGCCACGCCGTCGCGAATCGGTACGAAACCGGCGTCCGGTCACCACACGAACGTGGCAGCCGGGGCGTGACGGACATAGGGCGCGTATGAGGCGGGCATATCGCGCGGAGTCCGCGACTTTCATCGACAGCGGCCGGATTGTGGTTCAAGGTTTGGCAGGCCCACGCCTGGCAGTCCGTGGCCGAGCAGGAGGAGCGCAGTGCAGAGCAATCAGCAAGTCGTGGTGACGGGTTTCGGCGCCCTCACCCCCGTCGGGAACGACCGGGAGAGCACCTGGCAGGCGCTCCTCGCCGGCAAGTCGGGTGTCGCGCCCATCACCCGGTTCAACGCGTCGGGCATGCCGACGAGCATCGCCGGTGAGGTCACCGGCTTTGACCCGGCCGATCTGCTGGACCGCAAGCGCCAGCGCCGCTCCGCGCGCTTCTCCCAGCTGGCGATCGCCGCGGCGCGCGAGGCCGTGGCGGACGCGGGCCTGACCATCGGCCAGGAGGACGGCGGCGCCCCGGCGGGCCGCGTCGGGGTCGTGGTGAACAACGCGGTGGCCGGCATGGACGGTGTGGAGAACGCCGTGGACACCATGCACATGGACCCGCGCAAGGTGAACCCGTACTTCGTCTCGTCGGTCATCCCCAACATGCCCGCCTGCGAGGTCGCCATCGACCTCGGTGTGCGCGGCCCGGTGACCGCGTCCGCGCTCGCCTGCGCCAGCGGTGTGTACGCGCTGCTCGAGGCCCGCAGGCTGATCCTGTCCGGCGAGGCCGACGTGGTGATCGCGGGCGGCACCGACTCGGCGATCACACCGGTCATGTTCAGCGGCCTTTCCAACATGGGCGCCCTCTCGCGCCGCAACGACGACCCGGCCCACGCGAGCCGCCCCTTCGACGCGGACCGCGACGGGTTCGTCTTCGGCGAGGGCGCCGTGGTGTGCGTGATGGAGTCCGCCGAGCACGCACGGGCGCGCGGCGCCCGCCCGTACGCCGAGGTCGCGGGTGGCGCGCTCACGTCGGACGCCTTCCACGTCTCGGCCCCCGACCCGAGCGGCGAGGGCGCGATGGAGGCCATGCGGCTCGCGCTGCGCGCCTCGGACACCGACGCCGGTGACATCGACTACATCTGCGCGCACGGCACGAGCACCCGCATCAACGATCTGACGGAGACCCGCGCGATCAGGGGCGTCTACGGCTCGCACGCGTACGATCTGACGGTCAGCTCGCCCAAGTCCATGGTGGGACACCTCATCGGTGCGGCAGGCTCGCTCTCGGCGATGGTGTGCGCGCTCGCGATCAGGGACGGCGTCGTGCCGCCCACGATCAACCTGGACACACCGGGCGAGGAGTGCGACCTCGACTACGTGCCGCACACCGCACGGCAGAGCGAGGTGCGCGCCGCCGCGGTCAACGCGTTCGGCTTCGGCGGGCAGAACTGCGTCGCCGTGCTGCGCGCGGTCTGAGAAGCTGCGCGGCTTCTGAGAGGAAGACAACATGAACCACTCGGATCCCGCCGGGACGCCCGGCTACGACCCGACCGCCTACCGTGCCGTGTTCGAGAGCCGTTTCACGTACTGGGCGGGCTTCGAGCGCAACACGCACCGCTACGCGCGCTCCCGCGCGATGCACGACCCCGCGTCGGGCCGCGACTGGACGTACGCCGAGCTGGGCGCCGAGGTGGAGGCGCTGGCCGCGGGCCTCGCGGCGTCGGGGGTGCGCGCGGGCGACCTCGTCGCCTACCAGCTGTTCAACACGCCGGAGTTCGCGCTGCTGTACCTGGCGACGCAGCGGCTGGGCGCGATCGGCTCGCCGATCAACTTCCGTCTCGCTCCGGGCGAGACGGCGCACGTCCTGTCCACGGGCAGGCCGCGCGCCTTCGTCTACGACACGGCCGTCGCGGAGAACGCGGCGCGTGCGCTCTCGCTCGCGGACCACGCCCCCGAGCTGCTCGTGCACGTCCCCTCGGGCGCGGCGGGCGACGCCCCGCTGCCCGGTTCCGTGGCGTTCGGCGACGTGGTGGAGCGCGGCCGTGACGCCGCGCCGCTGCCCGCTCCCGACGGCGGTGTGTACGCGGAGACCACCCGCCTGTACACGTCGGGCACCACGGGCATGCCGAAGGGTGTGCCGCTGAACAACGCGACCGAGGTGCTGTCAGCCCACGACGTGATCATGCACTTCCCGCTCTCCCCCGAGGACCGCACGCTGAACATGACGCCGTGGTTCCACCGCGGCGGCCTGTACGCGGGCGGCCCGAACCCGGTGTTCTACATCGGAGGCGAGACGGTGCCGCTGCGCCACTTCGACGCGGACACGGTGCTCGACCTGGTGCAGGAGCGCGGGATCACCTTCCTGATCGGCGCGCCCACCAACCTGGAGCGGCTCGCGGACGCGCAGGAGTCCGCCGCGCGCGACCTGTCGTCACTGCGCGGCATCGTGACCATGGGCGCGCCGCTGGACCGTGCCGCGTGCCTGCGCTACCAGCGGGTGCTCACCGAGCGCATCTTCAACGGGTACGGCACCACGGAGGCGTTCTGGAACACCTTCCTGCGCCCCGCCGACCTGCCGGACCACGCGGGCAGCGCCGGTCGCGCGTCCACGGACGACGACGTCGCCGTGGTGAAGGTGTACGAGGACGGGCGCGCGGCCCCCGGCGATCTCGCGGCGAAGGACGGACAGGAGATCGGCGAGGTCATCGTCCGCTCCCCGAAGTCCGGCTACGGCTACACGGGCCGCCCGGACGAGGAGGCGGCCAACTTCCGTGACGGCTGGCTGTACATCGGCGACCTGGCCACCTGGGACGAGGACGAGTACGTGACGATCGTCGGCCGCAGGGACGACATGATCCTCTCCGGCGGCGAGAACGTGCATCCGGTGCAGGTCGAGGAGGTGCTGGGCGAGCACCCCGGCGTCGCCGACTCGGCCGTGGTCGGGCTGCCCGACCCGGAGTGGGGCCAGCTGGTCACGGCGTACGTGGTGCGCAAGGACCCCGCGCTGACCGTGGACGACTGCGAGAAGCACTGCCGCGCCCACCCGATGCTGGCGGCGTACAAGCGGCCGCGCGCGTACCGCTTCGTCGACGCGCTGCCGACGACGGCGACCGGCAAGAAGATCCACTACCAGCTGCGCGAGCAGGTGGCGGCGGACGCCGCCGCGGGCCTCATCGAGCGCGTCACGCGCTGACGGCACTCCGGCTTCCCGCGGCGAGCGCGGGAAGCCGGAGCGGCCTGAGCGGCTTGAGCGGCTTGAGTGTCACATCACCCGCGACTTGGCCGGCGCGGAGCCGCTGGCCAGCGGCGACCTGGCGAGTTCCATGCATCCCGCCGCGATGAGCGCCACCGCGAAGAGTTCGGGCGCGAGCCACCAGCCGGTGCGCATGTGCTCGCCGAACAGCATCACGCCGTACGTGATGCTGATGAGCGCGTCGCCGAGGGTGAGCATGGGCTGCGAGGCGACGAGGGACCCGGCCTGGAGCGCGTTCTGGAGCAGGAACAGCGCGCCGACACCGGCCACGGCGGTCCCGTAGAGCTGCCAGGACTCGAAGAGCTTCACGATGCCGTCCCCGTCCTCCAGCCGGGCCATGGCGTCCTTCATCAGCGCGGCGGTCAGCGCGTAGCCGCACGCGGCGGCGAGGCCGAAGAGGGCGGCCCTGGTGTTGCCGCGCACCCGCTGTGCGAAGCCGATCAGCACGCCCTCGAAGACGACGGTGGCGATCAGCGCGGGCACCCATACGAGGCCCTGCACGGTCTCGGAGCCGCCGCCGGGCGCCGCGGTCGCCATGCCGAGGGTGAGGCCGCAGGTGACGGCCGCGACGCCGTACCAGGCCGTGCGCGGCAGCCGGCTGCGGAAGACGTACCCGGCGATGAGCAGTGTCGACGGCAGCTCGATGACGAAGATCGGCTGCACCACGGCGATCGGCCCGGTCGCGAGCGCGACCGCCTGGCAGACGGCCGCGACGATGACCATGCAGATCCCGGCGAGCCAGACGCGCTTCCTGACGAGCTGGCGGATGAGGGACAGGTGCAGGGCGTCGCTGTCGGGGACGGTGGACGCGGCGCGGCGCTGCAGCACCGACGCGGAGCCGTTGCTGATGGCGGTCAGCACGGCGAAGAGGACACTGATCACCTGACCATTTTGCGTGTACATGGGACCGAGACAGAAATCAGGGCGGTCCTCCGCAGGTCGCCGCCGCGATCCGGCGCCCGGACACGGGGCGCGGCAGCGTGGCCGTAGGCTGCCCGGTGTGGTGCGCAGACACAGGACACCGGCCTCGCCGCTGCCGCAGCGTGACGGTGTGGACGCCGTGCGGGTACGGCTGCCGGCCGATCCGGAGGGCCGGTGGGCGACGGTGGGCGACCACCTGGTGGACCGGTTCGGCGCGGCCGTCGGCGCGGCCCGGGTGCGTGCCATGGGGCGTGAGGGACGGTTCGTGACGGGCGACGGCCGTGCGCTCGACCCCGGCAGAGCGTACGAGCCGGGCCTGCACGTGTTCTTCCACCGCGACCTGCCGGCCGAGGCGCGGGTGCCCTTCGCGATCGGTGTGGTCCACCGGGACGAGCGGCTGGTCGTGGTGGACAAGCCGCACTTCCTCGCCACCACGCCGCGCGGCTCGCACGTGGCGGAGACGGTGGTGGCACGGCTGCGGCGCGATCTCGGCCTGCCCGCGCTCCAGCCCGCCCACCGGCTGGACCGGCTGACCGCCGGCCTCGTACTGCTGGTGGTGCGCCCCCAGGACCGCGGTGCCTACCAGCAGCTGTTCGCGCGGCGGGAGGTGCGCAAGGGGTACGAGGCGGTCGCCGCCCACGACCCGGGGGTGGCGCTGCCGCGCACGGTGCGCAGCCGGATCGAGAAGGAGCGCGGTGTGCTCGCGGCGCGCGAGGTGCCGGGCGCGCCCAACAGCGAGACGCGCGTCGAACTCGCCGCGCACGGCGGCGGCCTGGGCGGCTACCGCCTCACACCGTCGACGGGGCGCACCCACCAGCTGCGGGTCCACATGAACGCGCTGGGGCTGCCGCTGCTGCACGACCCGCTGTACCCGGCCGTGTGCGACGAGGCCGGGGACGACTACCGGCGGCCGCTGCAACTGCTCGCGAGGACACTGGAGTTCACCGACCCGCTGACGGGCACGCAACACAGCTTCACCAGTGGGCTGCGCCTCGCCGAGTGGCCCGCCGCCTGAGACGCGGCGGGCCGCCCGCGTGCGACCTTGCCGCGGCCGGTCAGTGGCCGCGTTCGATCCACTCCGCGAGGTGGGGCGCTTCCGCGCCGATCGTCGTCGAGTCGCCGTGGCCGGTCCTGACCACCGTGTCGGACGGCAGGGTGAGCAGGCGGTCCCTGATCGAGTCGACGATGGTGGGGAAGTCGGAGAAGGACCGGCCGGTGGCGCCGGGACCGCCCTGGAACAAGGTGTCTCCGGTGAAGACCGTCGAGAGGGCGGGCGCGTACAGGCACACCGCGCCGGGCGCGTGGCCCGGCGTGTGCAGCACCCGCAGGTCGGTTCCCGCGACGGTGATGGTCTGCCCGTCGGTGAGTTCGCCGTCGGGCGCCTCGTCGGGGTGGGTCAGCTGCCACAGCGGCAGGTCGTCCGGGTGCAGCAGCACCGTGGCGCCGGTGGCGGCGGCGAGCGCCGGGGCCGCGCCGACGTGGTCGTCGTGGGCGTGCGTGCACAGGACGGCCCTGAGCGTCCTGGTGCCGAGCGCCGCCTTGATCGCCGCGGCGTCGTGCGGGGCGTCGATGACGACGGCCTCGGTGTCGTCGCCGACGATCCACACGTTGTTGTCGACGTCCCAGGTGCCGCCGTCGAGGGAGAAGGTGCCGGACGTGACGAGGTGGTCGACGCGGGCCGCCATCACAGCATCACGACCGAACGCAGGACGCCGCCCTCGTGCATCCGGCCGAACGCGGCCTCCACGTCGTCGAGTCCGATGGTCTCCGTGACGAACGCGCCGAGGTCGATGCGGCCCTGGCGGTGCAGGTCGATGAGCATCGGGAAGTCGCGCGACGGCAGGCAGTCCCCGTACCAGGACGACTTGAGAGCGCCGCCGCGCCCGAACACGTCGAGCAGCGACAGGTCGATCCTCATCTCCGGCGTCGGCACGCCCACGAGGACCACCGTTCCGGCCAGGTCGCGCGCGTAGAAGGCCTGTTCGTAGGTCTCGGGGCGGCCGACCGCCTCGATGACGACGTCGGCGCCGAACCCGCCCGTCAGGGAGCGGATCGCCTCCACCGGGTCCTGGCTGCTCGAGTCGACGGTGTGCGTCGCGCCGATCTCCGCGGCCTTCGCCAGCTTCTTGCCGTCGACGTCCACCGCGATCACCTTGGCCGCGCCCGCGAGGCGCGCGCCGAGCACCGCCGCGTCCCCCACACCGCCGCACCCGATCACCGCGACGGAGTCGCCGCGGCCCACGTTGCCGGTGTTGAGCGCGGCACCGATGCCGGCCATCACACCGCACCCGAGAAGCCCGGCGACCTCGGGCGACACCTCGGGGTCCACCTTGGTGCACTGCCCGGCCGCGACGAGCGTCTTCTCGGCGAACGCGCCGATGCCGAGCGCCGGCGTCAGCTCCGTGCCGTCGAGCAGTGTCATCTTCTGCCGTGCGTTGTGCGTGTCGAAGCAGTACCAGGGCCTGCCCCGCAGGCAGGCACGGCACTGGCCGCACACCGCGCGCCAGTTGAGGACGACGAAGTCGCCGGGCGCCACCTCCGTGACGCCGTCCCCCACCGACTCGACCACACCGGCGGCCTCGTGGCCCAGCAGGAACGGGAAGTCGTCGTTGATGCCGCCCTGCTTGTAGTGCAGGTCCGTGTGGCACACGCCGCACGCCTGGACCTTCACCACCGCCTCGCCCGGGCCCGGGTCGGGTACGACGACCGTCTCGATCCGCACGGGCTCGTTCTTGCCCGGTGCCACGACTCCCCGCACCTGCTGTGCCATTGCCAGGACCTGCCTCTCCTCGGACGCTGCTGCACGACGCGACGCGTGCCACGTCCACGCGGCACGATCACGTCCAAGGGTGAGTATGTCCCGCCGGGGCCTACCTCACGGCGCCAGCACGTCGAGTTCCTCCAGCGCGCCGACGGCGATCTGCCGGGTCAGCTCCTGCGCGTCGGCCGCCCTGCCCTCCCGCACCGCCTCGGCGACCTGCACGTGCAGGGTGACGGCGGCGGGCGCCGGGTCCTCGAACATCACCTGGTGGTGGGTGCGGCCCGCGAGGATCTCGGCGACCACGTCGCCCAGCCGCGCGAACATCTCGTTGCCGGACGCGTTCAGCACGACGCGGTGGAAGGCGACGTCGTGCACGAGGTACTCCTCCAGGCGGCGGCCGCGCGAGGTGGCCACCATGCCGAGGGCGCGCTCGGTGAGGTCCGCGCACTGCTCGGGCGTCGCGTTCCGTGCCGCGAGCCCGGCGGCCACCGGTTCGACGGCGGAGCGCAGCACGGTCAGGGACCGCAGCTGGCGCGGCCGGTCGGCGCCCGCGAGGCGCCAGCGGATCACGCGCGGGTCGTAGACGTTCCAGTGGTCGGGGGGCAGCACGGTCACACCGACCCGGCGCTTCGACTCGACCAGGTGCATGGACTCCAGGACGCGGACGACCTCGCGCACCACGGTGCGTGACACGTCGAAGCGCTGTGCCACCTCGTCCGTGCGCACCACACTGCCCTGCGGATACTCGGCGGCCGTGATCGCCAGACCGAGAGCGTCCAGGACGCGACTGTGCTGACCTCGGCCTTCATCACCCATGCCGATAGCTTACGGCGCGTACGCCGTCTCCCACGCAGAAAATAAGTACTACGTTTAAGTCACACACTCTTGATTACGTCATACCTGATGAGGTTCAGTGACGCGACACGACAAAGCCGACGTAGACAGCGAGGCAGGCATGCACGGCCCCCACGTAGTGGTGGTGATGGGCGTAGCGGGCACCGGCAAGACCACGGTCGGGCCGCTGGTGGCCGAGGCGCTCGGCGTCCCGTACGCCGAGGGCGACGCCTTCCATCCGCCGCGGAACATCGCCAAGATGACCGCGGGGCACCCCCTCGACGACGAGGACCGCTGGCCCTGGCTCGACGCCATAGGGCGCTGGGCGCACGAACGGGCCGGTTACGGGGGCGTGGTCAGCTGCTCCGCCCTCAAGCGCGCCTACCGCGACCGGTTGCGGGCAGCCGCGCCCGGCGTGGTCTTCCTGCACCTCACGGGCGACCGCGAGCTCATCGGGGAGCGCATGTCACAGCGCAAGGGCCACTTCATGCCGGAGACGCTGCTCGACTCGCAGTTCGCCACGCTCCAGCCGCTGGCCGAGGACGAGCGCGGTGTGGCCGTCGACGTGTCCGGAAGCCCCCACGAAATCGCCGAAAGGGCCGTAGCCGCGCTGCGCGCGGCCTGAACAGAAGAAGGATGTTCCCGTGACCGGTCTCAATGTCGAGATGCTGGCTGCCGCCGACCCTCCGCTGATCTCCTCCGCGGGAAACGCGCAACTGGGCATAGCCGTCCTGGTCGGAATCGCCGTCCTCGTCGTCCTCATCACCGTCTTCAAACTTCACGCGTTCCTCGCGCTGACCCTCGGCTCGCTGGCGCTCGGCGCCACGGCCTCGGCGCCCCTGGACAAGGTGATCACGAGCTTCTCGACCGGCCTCGGCGCCACGGTGGCGAGCGTCGGCGTGCTGATCGCGCTGGGTTCGATGCTCGGCAAGCTGCTGGCCGACTCGGGCGGCGCCGACCAGATCGTGGACACGATCCTGAACAGGGCGAGCCGGCGCTCCATGCCGTGGGCGATGGTGCTGATCGCCGCGATCGTCGCCCTGCCGCTGTTCTTCGAGATCGGCCTCGTGCTGCTGATCCCCGTGGTGCTGCTCGTCGCGAAGCGCGGCAACTTCTCCGTGATCCGCATCGGCATACCGGCCCTCGCGGGCCTGTCCGCCATGCACGGCCTGATCCCACCGCACCCCGGACCGCTGGCCGCGATCAGCGTCATCCACGCCAACCTGGGCATCACACTCGCGCTCGGCCTGGTCGTCGCCGTGCCGACCGTGATCATCGGCGGCCCGCTGTTCTCGAAGTACGCGGCGCGCTGGGTCGACACCACCCCGCCCGAGGGTCTCATCCCCGAGCGCCCGTCGGACTCGCTGGACAAGCGCCCCAACTTCGCCGCCACCGTGTGCACCATGCTGCTGCCGGTCGTGCTGATGCTGGCCAAGGCGCTCGTGGACATCGTCGTCGACGACCCGGCCAACAGCGGCCAGCGCGTCGCGGACGTCATCGGCAACCCGCTGATCGCCCTGCTCATCGCGGTGATCGTCGGCCTGTTCACGCTGGGCCGCGCCGCCGGGCTCGGCAGGACGAAGCTCTCCGTGATCCTGGAGGAGTCGCTCGCCCCGATCGCCGGCGTCATGCTGATCGTCGCCGCGGGCGGCGGCTTCAAGCAGGTGCTGGTCGACGCGGGCGTGGGCCACATGATCCTGGACGTCACCAAGGACTGGTCCATCCCGTCGCTGCTGCTCGCCTGGCTGATCGCCGTGGTGATCCGCCTCGCGACGGGCTCCGCCACGGTCGCGACGATCTCGGCGGCCGGCCTGGTGGCCCCGCTGGCGCAGGGCATGTCCACCACGCACGTCTCCCTGATGGTGCTGGCGGTCGGCGCGGGCTCGCTGTTCTTCAGCCATGTCAACGACGCCGGGTTCTGGCTGGTCAAGGGCTACTTCGGGATGAACGTCGGGCAGACGGTCAAGACCTGGTCGGTCATGGAGGGCATCCTGTCCGTGGTCGGACTCGGATGCGTGCTGCTGCTCTCGCTCATCGTCTAGCGGCGGGAGCGCGGGAAGAAGGGGCGGAGGCGGCCCGTGCGGCTGCCTCCGCCCCTTTGCGCTGTGCGCGGGTGCACGCGGCGGGCCGCAGCCGCCGTACGGGGTGATGGCCCACCTGTCCGGCGCGACCTCGGCAGACAGGACGACCGCCGCCGCCGTGCGGCCACCCCTGCACGCGGCGCGCGGGTGCGCGAGCGGCGCGGGCGGCGCGGGCGCTCAGTCCGAGCGCCGGCGCGCCTCGCGGCGTTCCTCGGCGGCCGTCTCGTCCTCCCACTCGGAGTGCTCGCGGCGGGCCCAGCCGCGCTCGACCGAGCCGGTCCGCATGCCGCGGCGGGCGCCCGGGTCCTTGAAGGCCATGCCGATGTGCCCGGCCAGCACGATGCCGACCGTGAGCGCGAGCCAGTCGTGGATGAAGGTGGCGCTCGTGCGGGAGACCAGCGGGAGCAGGCCGGTGAACCACATCAGAAGGCCGGTGAAGATCATCAGGACGGTCGCGCCGGCGAGCCACGAGGCGTAGATCTTCTGCCCGGCGTTGAACTTGCCCGCCGGCCGCGCGCCCGCCCAGTTCCAGCGCCTGCGAACGGCGCGCAGCCACTCGCGGTCGTACGGCGCGAAGCGGTTGATGCGGCCCAGGTCGCGGCGGAAGGCGTGCGAGACGAGCCCCGCGAGGAACGGCACGGGCAGCAGGATGCCGGACCACTCGTGGACCGTGACGACGAGGTAGCGGCGGCCGACGAGTTCGGCGAGCTGGGGCACATAGAGGAACGCGGCCGTCGCCACGCACAGCAGCATCAGCCAGCTCGTGGTCCGGTGCACGAGCCGCTCGGCCAGCGTGAAGCGGCGTATGACCGCCGAGCCCCCGGGGCGCGGCGCGGCGCCCGGCTCAGACGGTCGGCGCGTCGTCCCGTCCGTTGGACCTGCCGACCCAGCCGTCGACGTCATAGCCGTACTCCTCCCAGTAACCGGGCTCCACCTTGTCGGTGACCGATATGCCGGAGAGCCACTTCGCCGACTTGTAGAAATACATGGGGGCCACGTACAGCCTGACCGGCCCTCCGTGGTCCTTGCCGATGGGCTTGCCCTGCATCCTCAGCGCCACGAGCACGTCGTTCCTGCGGGCCTGGGTGAGCGTGAGGCTCTCGCTGTACGTGCCGTCGAAGCACGTGAACCGCAGGGCGCGCCCCTCCGCCTTGACCCCGGCGGCGTCCAGCAGGTCGGAGACCTTGACGCCCTGGAACGGCACCTTCGGCACGCGCCAGCCGGTGACGCACTGGACGTCCAGGTCGGTGCGCGTCTGCGGAAGGGCCTCAAGATCGGCGAGGGTGTACGAGCGCGGGTGCTCGACCAGCCCGTCGATCTTCAGCCGGTAGGTCGCCGCGGTCTTCGTGGGCACGGACGCGGCGACGTTGTAGAAGCGGAAACCGCCCCCGTTGGGCAGGGTGTTGACGATGCCGGTGGGGTCGACCTGGGAGGCCGCGCCGAGGAACTTCTCCAGGCCGCCCTGGAGGTAGGGGGCCGCGGCGAGGCCCCCGGCGCCCACGGCGAGCGTGCCGAGCAGGACGCGCCTGCCGATGGCGGGCCCCCTGCCGTCCCACCGTCCGCCGTCGCCCTGTCCGCCTTCGCGTTCGTTCCCTCGTCCGTCCTCGCGCTCGCTCACATCTCGATTGAACACCCGGGGCGCGGCGGGTGCGGCCGTGCGGGGCGTGACGTCAGACTTCCGTCACAGACCACAGACCACAGACCGCAGACCACAGACCACAGACCGCGGACCGCTCAGGCCGTGGCCGCCGCGGCGGCGCGCCCGGCCGCGCGGCCGGAGAAGAGGCACCCACCGAGGAACGTGCCTTCGAGCGAGCGGTAGCCGTGCACTCCGCCGCCGCCGAAGCCGGATGCCTCGCCCGCCGCGTACAGGCCCGGCAGCGGATCGCCGGTCGCGGTCAGGACGCGGGAGGAGAGGTCCGTCTCCAGGCCGCCGAGGGACTTGCGGGTCAGGATGTGCAGCCGCACAGCGACGAGCGGGCCCGCCGACGGGTCGAGGATGCGGTGCGGCGGCGCGGTGCGGATCAGCCGGTCGCCCCAGAACCTGCGCGCGCCGCGCACCGCCGTGACCTGGAGGTCCTTCGTGTACGGGTTCACGATCCCGCGGTCCCTCGCCACGATCTCGCGGCGCAACTCGCGCTCGTCGATCAGCGGTTCGCCGGTGAGGCCGTTCATGCCCCTCACCAGGGTGGCGAGATCGCGCGCCACGACGAAGTCCGCGCCCTTGTCCATGAATGCCTGCACGGGCCCCGGCACGTCGGCACGCGCGCGGCCGAGCACGCCCCGGACGGACTTTCCCGTGAGGTCCGGGTTCTGCTCGGAGCCGGAGAGCGCGAACTCCTTGCCGATGATGCGCCGGTCGAGGACGAACCAGGTGTGGTCGTGGCCCGAGCGCAGGATGTGTTCGAGCGTGCCGAGCGTGTCGAAGCCGGGGAAGAGCGGTACGGGCAGCCGCTTGCCGCGTGCGTCGAACCAGAGGGACGAAGGCCCCGGCAGGATGCGGATGCCGTGCCCCGGCCAGATCGGGTCGTAGTTCTCGATGCCCTCGGTGTAGTGCCACATGCGGTCGCGGTTGATGTGGTGCGCCCCGGCGCGCTCGGCGATGCCGAGCATCAGGCCGTCGACGTGCGCGGGCACCCCGGTCAGCATGTGCCGCGGCGGTGTGCCCAGCCGCTCGGGCCACTGCTCGCGCACGAGGTCGTGGTTGCCGCCGATGCCCCCGGTCGTGACGATCACGGCCTGGGCCCTGAGCGTGAACGCGCCGGTGGACGTGCGGCCGCTGGGCGTCCCGCGCCGGGCGTCGCTGGGTTCGAGTACCTCGCCGCTGACCGTGTCGAGCGTGCCGTCGGTCCTCGCGAGGTCCGTCACGCGGTGCCGGAAGCGGAAGGTGACGAGGCCCTTCGCCACGCCCTCGCGCACCCGCCGCTCGAAGGGGGCGACGATGCCCGGGCCCGTCCCCCACGTGATGTGGAAGCGCGGCACCGAGTTGCCGTGGCCCGTCGCGTCGTACCCGCCGCGCTCGGCCCAGCCGACCAGCGGGAAGAACCGCACGCCGCGCCGGTGCAGCCAGGCGCGCTTCTCGCCCGACGCGAAGTCGACGTACGCCTCGGCCCAGCGTCGCGGCCAGTGGTCCTCCGGGCGGTCGAACCCCGCCGTGCCGAGCCAGTCCTGCAGGGCGAGTTCGCGGCCGTCCTTGATCCCCATGCGGCGCTGCTCGGGCGAGCCGACGAGGAAGATGCCGCCGAACGACCAGTGCGCCTGGCCGCCGATCGACTGCTCGGGCTCCTGGTCGAGGAGGATCACCCGGCGGCCGGCGTCGACGAGTTCCGCCGTCGCGACGAGGCCCGCGAGGCCCGCTCCGATCACGATCACGTCCGCGTCGTACGCCATGGTTGCCGCCCTCGGTGTTTGGTTGCCGGCCGCCTCGATCTTCGGTACGCGCCGGTAACAAGTCAACCGCCGGTCAGCCGCCGGCGTGGGCGCGCGTACCGCGCCGGGACGGCCCGGGACCCGGGCGGCGCGGGACGTTTGGTTGGATGGACCGCATGGCCCTGGGAGACGCTCCGGAAGACGAGATCCTCACCGTCGTCGACGAGGACGACCACGTCATCGGCCGCGCGCCGCGCGGCGAGGTGTACGCGAAGGGCCTGCGCCATCGCGCGACCGCCATCCTGGTGCGGGACGCCGGCGGCCGGATGTTCGTCCACCGCAGGACCGCCACGAAGCTCGCCTTCCCTTCCCTGTACGACGTGTTCGTCGGCGGGGTGGTGGGCGCGGGCGAGAGCTACGACGACTGCGCGCTGCGCGAGGCCGGGGAGGAGCTCGGGGTGGCCGGGCTTCCGCGGCCCGAGCCGCTGTTCCGCTACCTCTTCGAGCTGCCCGGCGGCCGTGGCGCGTGGTGGACCGCCGTGTACGAACTGCGCTGCGAGTCGACCGTGCACCCGCAGGTCGAGGAGGTGGCCTGGCACGCGTTCCTGCCCGCCGGCGAGCTGGACGCGCGGCTGCGCGGCGAGGTGCCGCCCGGCGGCGCGGGCACCGCGGTGCCGTGGGAGTTCGTCCCGGACGGCAGGGCCACGTACGAGCGGTACCTGCGGTTCGCGCAGGGCCGCGCGTAGGGTGCCCGTCGTGCCGGATATGACGGGATTGAGGCGGACGCTGCACCTGTGGTTCGCGCCGCGGCGCGTCGGCGAGGAGGGAAGGACGCCCGACTACCGGTTCTCGCTGGCCAACGAGCGGACCTTCCTCGCCTGGATCCGTACCGCGCTGGCGCTCGTCGGCGGCGGGTTCGCCGTCGACCAGTTCCTGCCGCACCTGCGGGGATGGGTGCGCACGGCGCTCGCCGTCGCGCTGCTCGCCGTGGGGGCGCTCGCGTCGCTGCGCGCGGTCAACCACTGGGTGCGGTGCGAGCGCGCGATGCGCCGGGGCGAGGACCTGCCGGCGTCGCGCTTCCCTACGGTGCTGGCGCTCGTCGTGGGGCTGCTCGCGCTGTGCATGCTCGTCGTCGTGGTGCTCGGCAGGGGCGGCTGAGGCACCGGTGCCCGCGTCCGCCCCCTCCCCGCACGAGCGCCCCGCGCGCCGCGACCCCGGGCTCCAGCCGGAGCGGACGCGGCTGGCCTGGCGGCGCACGACGCTGTCGTGCACGGTGGCGACGGTCCTCGCGGTCCGCCAGGCACTGCACCGCGGCGTGACGCCCGTGAGCCTCGCCGCGGTCGCGCTCTGCGCCCTCGTGTGGCTCGCGTTCCTCGCCGTCGCGCACCGCAGGACGCTCGCGCTCGACACGGCGCGTCCCGACCGGATGCGCGAGCGCGGCGCCGCGACCGCGGTCGCCTGCGCGGTGTGCCTCGCCGCGCTCGGGGTGGCGCTGCTGTTCTGACGGCCGGTGGTGTTCTGGCGGCCTCGCTGTTCTGGCGGCCGGCGCCTCGACCGCCGGATTCCTGACGGCACGACAGACGCCGTGCGGCCTCCGCGTACTGCCGTTCGAACCCCGCCCTGGCTGTCGGGCGCCGCACCTGGCAAGCTGCCAGCGGGAGCGGGCGAACCGCGAACCGATCCCGACACCACCGCACCGAAGGACCACCGATGCCCGCAACGGACCCGTACTTCGTCCGCCTCACACCGCAGGCGCACGCCTACGTCCAGCCGGACGGCGGCTGGTGCCTGAACAACGCCGGTGTGGTGAGCGACGGCGGGCAGACCCTGCTCGTCGACACGGCCGCGACCGAGCGGCGTGCCCTGCTGCTGCGCGAGGCCGTCGCCGCGAACGGGCTGCCGCTGCCCGGCACGCTGGTCAACACCCACCACCACGGCGACCACACCTACGGCAACGGCGTGTTCGCGCCGGGCGCCGCCGTGGTGGCGCACGAGGTGTGCCGCGACGAGCAGCTGGCCGCGGGCCACCAGCTGCACCTGGTGTGGCCGGAGACGGAGTTCGGCGAGGTTCCCGTGGTCGCTCCCGCGGTGACCTACCGGGAGCGCATGACGGTGCACGTGGGCGAGGTCGAGGTGCACATCCTGCACCCCGGCGTGGCGCACACCAAGGGAGACTCGGTGATACATCTGCCCGCGCAGGGCGTCGTGTTCACGGGTGACATCGTCTTCCAGGGCGGCACGCCCTTCCTCGCGAACGGCTCTCTCGCGGGCTCGCTGCGCGCCCTCGACGTCCTGCGGTCGCTGGACGCCGAGGTGGTGGTGCCGGGCCACGGCCCGGTCACCGACCCGTCCGCGTACGACGCGACGGAGCGCTACCTGCGGTACGTCGACGAGCTGGCCCGCGCGGGCCATGCCAAGGGGCTGACGCCGCTGGAGACGGCGCAGGGCGCGGACCTCGGCGACTTCGCCGAACTCCGGGAGAGCGAGCGGCTGGTGGCCAACATCCACCGGGCGTACGCGGAGCTGGACGGCGAGCCGGAGGGTTCCGAGCTCGACGTGGCGGCGGTGTTCGGCGACATGGTCGCCATGAACGGCGGACGCCACGTGGCCTGCCACGCCTGAACGTGCACGCCGCGTGGTGTGAGTCGCCGTACCCTGGGGCGCCCCGCTGAGCGGCCGATCACACCGCCCGGGACTGGACGACATACCGACCGGTCGGCATCATGAGTGGAGCCGCCGCGCCGCCGTACGAGGACCGCGACCACGAGATGGAGTGCCGATGAGCCCAGTCGCCCCGCCAGGACTCGACCTCGACGGGCTGCGGGCCCGTCTGGACCGCGAGCTGCCCGGCCTGGTGCACGGGCCGCTCGAAGCGCGCGTGATCGAGGGCGGCCGCTCCAACCTCACGTACGTCGTCCGCGACACGGCCGCGTCCGAGGAGCAGGGGCACGGGCGCGGGCTTGGGCACGGGCAGTGGGTCGTGCGCAGGCCGCCGCTCGGCCACGTCCTCGCCACCGCGCACGACATGCGGCGCGAATACCGCGTGATCACCGCGCTGCACCCGACGCCCGTGCCGGTGCCGCAGACGCTGCTGCTGTGCGAGGACGAGGCGGTGACGGGCGCCCCCTTCTACGTCATGGAGTACGTGGCCGGCACGCCGTACCGCACGGCGGAGCAGCTCGCGCCGCTCGGGGCCGCCCGCACCAGGGCGGCGGTGCTCGGCCTCGTGGACACCCTCGTCGATTTGCACGCGGTGGACGCCGAGGCCGTCGGGCTGGGCGACTTCGGCAGGCCCGAGGGGTTCCTCGACCGGCAGCTGCGCCGCTTCGGCAAGCAGCTCGACGCGTCCCGCAGCCGCGACCTGCCCGGTATCGACGAGCTGCACGCCGCACTGGGGCGTGCGCTGCCCGCCTCCTCCGCGCCTGCCGTGGTGCACGGCGACTACCGCCTCGACAACGTCCTGCTGGACGCGGACGACACGATCACGGCTGTCCTCGACTGGGAGATGTCGACGCTCGGCGACCCGCTCACCGACCTCGGGCTGCTCGTCATGTACAGCGTCCGCCTCGACCTGCCCGACTCGCCCGTCTCCACCGCCGCGGGCGCGCCGGGACATCCGTCACCGGCGGAGCTCGTCGAGCGGTACGCGCGGCGCTCGGGGCGCGACACCTCCGCGATCGCCTGGTACACGGCGTTCGCGTGGTTCAAGCTCGCCGTGATCCTGGAGGGCATCCACTACCGGTACACGCTCGGCTCCACCGTCGGCCGCGGCTTCGACCGGATCGGCGACCTGGTACCCCTGTTCATCCAGCACGGCCTCACCACCCTCAAGGAAGGCTGAACCCCCGCCATGGACTTCGCATACGACGCCCGCACGCAGGAGCTGCGCGAGAAGCTGCTCGCCTTCATGGACGAGCACGTGTACCCGGCAGAGCCGGTGCTGCGCGAGCAGAGCGAGGCGTCCACGGACCCCTGGCGGACCCCGCGGATCATCCACGACCTGCAGGCGAAGGCGCGTGCGCGGGGGCTGTGGAACCTGTTCCTGCCGGACGAGCGCTACGGCGCCGGCCTGACGAACCTCCAGTACGCGCCGCTCGCCGAGATCACCGGCCGCTCGCCGCAGCTCGCGCCCGCGGCGCTGAACTGCGCGGCACCCGACACCGGCAACATGGAGCTGCTGGCCGAGTTCGGGAACGACGACCAGCGCAAGGCGTGGCTCGAGCCGCTGCTCGCGGGCGAGATCCGCTCGGCGTTCGCGATGACGGAGCCGGAGGTGGCGTCCTCCGACGCGACGAACATCGAGACGCGCATCGCACGCGACGGCGGCGGCGACTACGTCGTCAGCGGACGCAAGTGGTTCATCTCGGGGGCGATGAACGAGGACTGCAAGATCCTCATCGTGATGGGCAAGACCGACCCGGACGGCGCCGACGTGCGGCGCCAGCAGTCGATGGTGCTGGTGCCGCGGGACACGCCGGGCGTCGAGGTGCGCCGCGGCATGCGGGTGTACGGCTACCACGACGGCCACCACGGCGGCCACGCGGAGGTCGTCTTCCACGACGTGCGCGTGCCGGTGTCGAACCTGGTCGGCGAGGAGGGCGGCGGCTTCGCGATCGCCCAGGCGCGGCTCGGGCCCGGCCGCATCCACCACTGCATGCGGCTGATCGGCATGGCGGAGCGCGCGATCGAGCTGATGTGCGTGCGGGCGACGTCGCGCACGGCGTTCGGCAGGCCGATCGCGGCGCAGGGCGTGGTGCGTAACTGGATCGCGGACGCGCGCGTCGCGGTGGAGCAGCTGCGGCTGCTGGTGCTGAAGACGGCCTGGCTGATGGACACGGTGGGCAACAGGGGCGCGCACACCGAGATCCAGGCGATCAAGATCGCGACGCCGCGCGCGGTCGTGGACATCCTGGACAAGGCGGTCCAGCTGCACGGCGCGGGCGGTGTGAGCCAGGACTTCCCGCTGGCGGAGCTGTGGGCGCACGCCCGCACCCTGCGCCTGGCGGACGGCCCCGACGAGGTGCACCAGCGCTCCCTGGCCAGGCGCGAGCTGCGCAAGTACGCCTGACGCACCGGCGGCGTCCGCCGCCCCTCAGGGCCGCAGTGCCCGCAGCAGCAGGTCGGCCAGGTGGTCCGCCACCTCGCGCGGGGTGAGCGGGCCCTCGGGGCGGTACCACGTGGAGAGGTGGTGCACCGAGCCGAAGTGGTAGTCCACGACGAGGTCGGACGGCGTCGCCGTGGAGAAGACGCCGGTGCGCTGGCCCTCCTCGACCAGGGCGCGGAAGCGTTCGTGGTAGCGCCTGCGCTCCACGCGCACCTGCTTGTTCTTCTCCGGGCTGAGGTGATGCATGGAGCGGAAGAAGATCGACGCGTCGTCGAGGTTGTCTATCGTCGTCACCACGACGTCGGCCGCCGCGTCGCGCAGCCGCTTCTCCACGGGCTCGTCCGCGTCGGCGTACGCGTCGAGGCGCTCCTGCTGGAGCCGCAGGACGCGCGCGTAGACCTCCTGGAGGAGGTCCTCCTTGGAGCCGAAGTAGTGGTAGAGGGCGCCCTTCGTGACCCCGGCGGCCTCGACGATCTCCTGCACCGACGTGCGGTCGTAGCCCTGCTCGGCGAAGAGCCGGGTGGCGGCGGCCAGCAGCCGCTGGGGGACGGGCGCGGCCCCGTCGCCCTCCGTCGCCTTGGCCATGTCCGCCACCACCCTTTCCGCTCCTGCGCGCGTGCCCCGCGCCTATCCCCTGCTGCGTGAACGCAGCTCCCGCCTGAGGATCTTCCCACTGGTGGTCTTCGGCAGCTCCGGCAGGATCTCGACCACCCGCGGGTACTTGTACGCGGCGAGCCGCTCCTTGCAGTAGCCGGCGATGTCGTCGCCGTCGGCGCTCTCGCCCGGACGCAGGCTCACGTACGCCTTGACGGTCTCGCCGCGGTACGGGTCGGGCATGCCGACGACGGCCGCCTCCCGTACGGCCGGGTGCGTGTACAGGACGTCCTCGACCTCACGCGGCCACACCTTGAAGCCGGACGCGTTGATCATGTCCTTCTTGCGGTCGACCACGTACAGCCAGCCGTCGGCGTCCATGAAGCCGATGTCGCCGGTGTGCAGCTCGCCGCCGGGGAACGTCTCCTCGGTGGCCTCGGGCATGCGCCAGTAGCCGGAGACGACCTGCGGGCCGCGCACGGCGATCTCTCCCTGCTCGCCGAAGGGCACCTCCTCGCCGGCGTCGTCGAGGATCCGCACGACGGTGTCCGGTCCCGGCACGCCGACGGCGAGCGTGCCGGACGCCGGGTCGACGGGGGCCTCGACGCCGGGCGGCACGGACGCGCAGGGTGCGGTGCACTCGGTGAGCCCGTACCCGTTGTGCACGTAGGGCCCGAAGCCGGCGCGGAACTTCTCCACGAGCGCGGGCGGCAGCGGGGCTCCCCCGGAGCTGATCTGCTCGAAGGAGGAGAAGTGGTCGCGCGTCGCGTCCGGGTGCGCGGCGAGCGCCATGAACGCGGTCGAGGGGCCGACCGTGTACACGGGCCGGTGTTCGAGGAACGCGTCGAGCACCGCGCCGGCCTCGAAGCGGTAGGCGAGCGCGAGCGTGCCCGCGTTGGTGAAGCACGCGGCGAGCTCGCACACCATGCCGGTGATGTGGAACAGCGGCGCGAGGGCGAAGTAGCACGAGCCCTCGGCGATCCCCTGCCCGGTGGCCTGGCGCTCCGCGTTGAACATGATGTTGCCGTGGGAGTTCATGGCGCCCTTGGGGCGTCCGCTGGTGCCCGAGGTGTAGCTGATGAGGGCGGTGTCACCGGCAGCGGGCAAGCGCCCCTCCGGCGCGGCGAGGCCCTGCCCGGCCACGGCGAGCAGGTCGTCGGCGTCGTCCGGCACGGGGAGGCGCTCGAAGTTCAGCACGCGCGCGTCGTCGCGCGATTGCAGGTCCAGCTCGCAGGCGGTGAGCGCGAGGCGCACCGGCGAGTCGGCCGCGGCGGCGCGCAGGTAGGCGTCCCAGGCGCGGTCGGAGCACACGAGCGCGGCCACCTCGGCGTCCGCGAGCACGTGGCCGACCTCGGCGGACTTGTACATGGGGTTGAGCGGTACGACGATCGCCCCGGCCTTCCACGCGCCGAGCAGCGCGATGACGAAGTGCGGGCTGTTCTGCAGCATGATCGCGACGCGGTCGCCGGGCTCGACGCCCTTCGCCGCGAGGTGCCCGGCCACGGAGTCGCTGAGCTCGTCGGTCTCCCGGTAGGTCAGCCGCCCGTCGAAGTAGGCGACGGCCGTGCGCTCCGGCGCGTTTGCGGTGGAGTGCCGGAAGGCGTGCACCAGGGAGGGCGCGGGGGAGATCGGGGCGCGCTGCGCCTCGTTCAGCAGGGCGAGCCAGGGTTTGGCTGCGTAAGGGGAGTCGGTCACTGCGCGGCTCCTTCCCGTGTTTCCAGCTTCCGCTGGTAGTGGTTCATCGTGTCGAGCCAGCGGTCGGGGTCGGCGGCCCGCGCCTGAGCGAACCTGCCGGCCTCGGGGTGCGGCAGGACGAGGAAGCGGTCCTCGGCCATGGCGGTGAACAGCGCGTCGGCGACGGCCCCCGGCTCGATGGCGTCGGGCGCCAGCATGAGCCGGCCCGCCTCGCCCGACGCGGCCAGCATGTCGGTGCGCACGCCCTGCGGGCAGATGGCGTGGACGCGCAGCCCGCGGTGGCGGTAGGTGAGCGAGAGCCACTCGGCGAAGGCGAGGGCGCCGTGCTTGGTGACGCTGTAGGGCGCCGCGCCGAGCATCGTGAGCAGCCCCGCGGCGGAGACCGTCGCGACGAACCGCCCCTCACCGCGCTCCAGCCACGCGGGCAGCAGCGCGCGGCATGCCCGCACGTGCGCCATGACGTTGACATCCCAGGCGTGTTGCCAGGCGTCGTCGTCGGTCATGGGGTCGCCGCCGGTGCCGACGCCCGCGTTCGCGCAGTAGACGTCGACGCGCCCGCCGAGCGCGTCGCGCGCGTCCGCCACGGTCGCCGCCGCGTCGCCCGGCACCGCGACGCCGCCGATCTCCGCCGCGACGGCGGCCGCCTTGCCCGCGTCGAGGTCGTTGACCGCGACCCTCGCGCCCCTCGCGGCGAATCCCCTGGCGAGCGCGGCCCCGATGCCGCCGCCTCCCCCGGTCACCACGACCCTCGCGCCCTCGACGGAATCCATCGGCACCTGCCCTTCGGCTGCTGGTCGCTGCGGTCGGCTGCTCCCCGGCTGCACTGCCGGCACTCGGCAGACTAACCAGTCGGTATGTGATCCGGGAAGGGCTGCCGCCGATCGGCGCCGAACGCCTCGTTCCGTCCGCGACCACCGGGGACTACGGTGCGTGGGCACGACACGACTGATCGCTGACGACGTACGGAGGTGGCGGCATGCATCTGTCCCGACGAGGTCTGCTCGCGGCGGGGAGCGCGCTGGGGGCGGCCGGGGCGGTGGCGGCGACGGCGCCCGGCGCGGCCGCGCACGGCGACGAGCCGCAGGTGCTGTCCGGGGCGATCCGGCGGGTCGCCTCCTCCGGGGCGGGTGTCGTCTTCTTCTCCCACGGGCTCGACGAAGTGCTCGAACTGGCTGACCGAGTAGTGGTGTCGCGAGGCGGCCGGGTGGCGGCCGAGCAGGCCACCACCCGACTTGACCATGACACCATTGTGAGGCTCATCGCTGGTCGCGAGATCGCGGAAACGGTCGTGACGAGCGTCGACGAGCTCGGCGACCCTGTATTGAC